>JBAYTD010000073.1:0-14775 GCA_041675805.1 Lysobacteraceae bacterium | reverse complement strand
GCGCTCGACGTCATTGTCGCCACTCGATGCCGGGTACAACCCAACCGCAGTTATCCCAGGCACCATCGCAGCAAACCGCATGCGCATCGTGCATATCGAGGGGCTTAAGTTGGGAGCATTGGTCAAGCCCGGCCTGCACTCTTCCCAACTGGAACCCGGCCTCCCGGCGGGCGTCGTCCGGAAAGCGCAGCAGATCGTCGTAGGATGATCCTGTCCAAGCGATGTCTTTCTCGTCTTCCATGCAGTGCCTGTACAAAATTTCATACGGGCCGAGGCCGCCGCGACAACCCGACGCGGCTCATCATCGCTTCAGGCATACCTCCCAAGGCATTGGCGAGGCAGCCCGGTTGTCTGGCGTGAGACGTAGAAAGCCAGCGTTTCGAGGTGTTCGGCCTCCGCCGCCGGATGGAAGAAGTACGTCCTCCTTCAACAACGCCCGCGCCTTGTGTGCGACCTCATCAGCCGATACCAGCACGACCTTGCCACTGTCGATGTCGACGGCACGGCGCTTGGCTTCGTCCAGCTACGGCATATCCAGTTCATCCTGCGGCAGGTTCTCAAGGCGGAGCAGCAGTTTCTGCACCAGTCGCGCACGGTCGGCGACGGGCATTTCCAGAACTTCGCGTTCGAGATTGATAATGCTCATGTTGTTGATTCGTTTATAATTTTTCGATGGTTCGAGCTTGCGCCGCGCGGTGGGGTGGTGCAATGTGGCCGTGATGGCAGATGGATGCTTCTTCGTGGTCTGTCCGTCACAAGCCTATCCAATGCCCCAAGACGCCTGCATTGTCATTGATTTGATAAAGCTGTGAGCGGTCAGGCTTCAACGTGCGTCATGCCGGCACGGGCCACGGTACGGTCGCGCCCTTCGCGTTTTGCCGTGTACATCGCCGCATCCGCCTGGATCAAGGCGTCGTCGAGTGATTGCCCGGGGCTGACCTCGCAGATGCCGGCGCTTACCGTAAAGCGGATGCTGCGGCCGTCATCGAGTGGAACGCGCAGGTTGCGGCAGTGCGCAAGAATTTCTTCGGAGCGGGCGACGGCTTGTGCGCGCCGTGCGCCGGGCATGGCGATGCAGAATTCTTCGCCACCCATTCGCGCGACCAGGTCGCGCGGCGTGGCAAGCGTGTGCAGTTGCTCGCCAAGCGCCTGCAGCACGCGATCACCGGCGGCGTGGCCATGGTTGTCGTTGATGCGTTTGAAGTGGTCGATGTCGAGCACGATGACGCTGGCCATGCCGTCGGCGCGGCTGCGCCAGCCATCGGCGTGCCCGGCGGCGCGGAAGAACCCGCGACGGTTGAGCAGGCCGGTCAGCCAGTCGACCATGGCGAGGTCTTCGTTGCGTGCGGCGAGCAGGGCGAACTGCAAGGCCAGGCAGGCAACGGAGAGCGAGAGCATGAACAGCAGGGAGGCGACGCTGAACTGCACGCGGTGGTAGCCGAGGTCCATGCGCGGCGTGGTCGGCAGCAGTCCGGCCACGGTCGCGTACGACCACACCAGTATGGCGGCGTATACCAGTACCAGTACGCGCAGTCCGCGATAGATGCGTTCGATCTCTTGTCGCGGCGGCTGGCGCAGACTCGCCTGCAAGGCCAGCAGGAACACGACCTGTCCGAAGGCAGAGGTGAGAACGCGCATGCGCGCATTCGGCCACATGATTTCCCAGGCAAGCAGCCCTGCGGCGGGGATCGCGATCATCAGCATGGCCAGCCAAGGCCGCGCCCGCTGACCGCCAAACGCCCAGAAGCCGAGCAGAAAGCAGGCACTCGCTGCGCCCAGGCTCAAATGGTTGCCGATGGCGACCACGGATTGCCAGGCACCCTCGGCGCGGATCGAGAACAGGAACAGCGAGGTACCGTTGAGCATGAAGCCCGCCGCCCACAGCCGCGCGCCGCGTCCATGTTCCTGACCCGCCGCGATGTAGACGAGCAGCCCGGCCAGCATCAACTGCATCAGCCCGCGAACCAGGGCGAGCGTCGGGATGTCGATGGGCACGAAAATGGAATCGGTCATTCGGCACCGGTCCCGGAAGCCGGAGGGTTCCGTCGGCCCGATTATGCCAGCGCGGTGCGGGCGAGGCTCCGGCGCCCAGGCTCCTGCCGGTACCGCGCTGACGGCGCTGGTGCGCCTTCGCCCGAATCCGGATTTCCGCGTTGTTTGCGCGTTGGATGATGGCTTACGGGAACTGCGCCAGCGTGTGTCGGCCGCTGTCCGGCTGGTGTTCGCTCCGATCCACGGCCTGCGCTTCGACGATGTAGCGCAGTGGTCCGCCGGTGGTAACGGCGTCGAAGGGCCAGCAGGTGACCAGCAGCAGACGGTCCGTGTGTGCGTCGAGGGCGAGGCGCTCGTGGCGGGAGTCGGCGATGCGGGCGTCGATGATGCGGTAGGCGCGGCTCCGGCCCGGGGCGTCCAGTTCCACCACGTCGCCGGGGTTCAACTCGCGCAGCCAGGTGAAATGGGTGTCGCGATGGGCGCTGATGACGGTGACGCCGGGCGTCGCCGGGGCGGCGCTGGCCGGTGCCCAGCCGGGACCGAAGGCGAGGCTGCGACCGCTGTCGCCGGCCAGCACGATCTGCTCGATGCCCAGTCGCGCCATGCGCAGGCGGGCGACCGGGTGGCTGTCGGCCCACGGCCAGGGACGATGGACGCCGCCGTCCTCGCTTGCCGCCTGCCATGATCGCGCCAACAGTGTCTGCGCCAGCGCCGCCTTGGCGTGAATCCAGCCGGCGTCGATGGCCAGCCCTGCGGCGATCAGCGCGAGCAGGGCGGCGAGGCTGCGGCGGCGGCGATCAGCGCGCATTGGTCGGCATCGGTGGCGTTGATCCGGGTCGCGGGGCGTGTTCTGCCGGGAGGTGTACGCCAAGCCGGCGCAGGCAGGTCAGCGGCGGGCATTTGCGCAAGCCGGATTCGTCCCGCAGCGCGGTCGCGACCGTCATCGAGGCCGGGCGCAGACGTCCATCGGCCGGTTCGTTTTCCAGGATCAGGATCATGGCTGCGTGACCTCCGTGTCGTCGGCATCGACTGGCCGACGCACGGATTGGTTTTCCTCACGGCGCAGCAGGGCGATGACCAGCAGGGCGAGGCCCAGCGCCATGCCCAGTCGGCTGCGCGCCGGCGTGCTGCCCTGCGCCATCATCAGCGCGTCGCCGCCGGCCGGCGCGGCGTTGGGGATGTCGGTGGCGGCGAGCGCCGCGTCCAGCGGTCGACGCGGCGTGCGCTCGACGGCGATGAGGCTGGTGTAGCGACTGGTCAATCCGTGCCGCAGGGCGGTCTCGACGATCAGCGGGCGGGCTTCGGTCTCCGTCAGGCCGGCGCGCACGGCGTCCTCGATGGCCTCGATGCGGGCGCGTGCCCACAGTTTGCCCAGGCCCTTGGCGGCGGCGGGTCGCAGCGTTTCCAGCTTCAGGCTGGATTGCCACGGCCGCTCGCGGGTCTGGCCGCTCACTGACAGCATCCCCTGCGGCGCGGCCAGTCGCGCCACCACGCGCAGCGGCTCGCCAGCGTACAGGTCGGGAATGCGCGGCGGATAGACTTCGGCGGCGTTCGGCCAGTGGATGTCGATATCGTGCAGCATCGGCCGGTCGAGGCGCTCGAACAGGCCGCGTATCGCTTCGGCGACGCCGTGGATGTCGCGCACCATCGCCTGGCTGCCGCGTCCCAGTTCCGCCGCCTTGCGCAGGAAATGCGCGTTCGGCGCACTGCCGATGCCAACCGGGAACAGCCGCGCCGCGCCGCGCTGTTGTTCGATCAGGGTGAACAGGCCGGCTTCGTCGTGAATGGCGGCGTCGGTGGCCAGCACCACCTGGCGCACCATGCCCGGCGGCGGCGCGCCGGCGAAGGCCAGCTCCAGCGCCGGGGCCATCTCGGTACCGCCGTTGGCAACGAGGCCGGCGAGGTAGCGCCGGGCGCGGGCGATGTGGTTGGCCTGCGCCGGCACCGATTCCGGAAACAGTTGCTCGCTGCGGCTGTCGAAGCGGATCAGGTTGAAATGATCCTCCGCGCGCAGCCGGTTCAGCGCATCGTCCAGCGCCGCCACCGCCTGCTGGATGGCGACGCCCTGCATCGAACCCGAGGTGTCGATCACCAGGATCAGTTCGCGCGGCAGCGCGGCGGCGTTCTGGCTCGGCGGCAGCAGGGTCAGCAGGGCGAAATGCTCGCCGTCGACTTCCTCCACGAACACCGCGCGCTGCGGCACGGCGCTGGGCTGCGGCGTCCATTGCAGGGAGAAGTCGCGGTCGGCCAGTTCCGCCAGCCGGTCCAGCGCGATGCGATGGCCGTCGGGGCCGGCGCTCACCTTGATCGCGTGCGTCGGGCTGTCGATCCGCGCCAGCGGCACGCCGGCGTCGAGGCGGATGTCCAGCGCCACGCTGGGTTCGAGAGCGATGCCGGTGGCCGCGGCGACGGCCGGCAGTTCGGCGTCGGCCTGCTCATCGCTGGTCGGCGTCTGCATGGAGCGATAGCGCGGCGTCAGCGTCAACGGCAGGTCCAGATGGAAACGGCCGTCGCGATGGCCGACCAGTTGCCAGTAGCCGATCTCCACCTCGATGCGCTCGCCCGGCCCGATGTTGGCCAGCGCGGTGCGGAACAGGTTGGGACGCTGCTGCTCGACCAGCGCCGCGCTGCGGCCCTGCGCGGCGGCCTGGGAATAGATTTGCCGCGCGGTTTCCTTTTCCTGCACCTCGCCTTCGATCAGGCGCTCGCCGATGCGCAGGCGCAGATGGCCGACGGCGGCGTCGGGCGGCAGCGGCAGGAGGTAGCGGCCTTCGCGCCAGTCGGCGCTGTCGTTGACGTACTGCTGGCGCACCAGCACTTCCGCCACCGGGCCGCGTATGTCCATGGTCACCGTGGTGTCCAGGGCCAGCAACGGCAACCAGTCTGCGCCGGCACGCAGGCTCAGGCCGCAGTCGGCGCAGCGTGGGTCGGCGAGGGCGCTGCCGCACAGTGCCAGCCACAGCGCGAAGATGCTGAACCAGTGACGTCGGCCAAGTCCGCCGTGGCGGGAATCGCTGCCGTTGGATGGCACCGTCGGCGCGGTTTTGCCCGGACGTTCCGGTGCCGGCACTGGCAGCCGCGGATACGGCGTGCGCGGCAGGCGGGGCTTCTCGGTGATGCGGTGCGTGCTCATGGCGATGACTCCTGCGGTGGGGGCGGAGTCAGTGAAGCGCCGCGCCGGGCCGGCGACATGGTCCGATCCGGCCCGGCGGCTGGCCGAATGTGGCGATTTGCGGGCAGCCGCATTGCCTCGCCGGCCCGGCCTGCCTACGCTGCACGCATGAGCCGACACATCGCCATCGTCGAGGACGAACCGGAACTGCGCGCCAATTACGTCGAGGCGCTGAGCCGTTACGGCTACCGCGTCGAAGCGCATGCCGACCGCGCCAGCGCGCGTACCGCCTTCGCCCTGCGTCTGCCGGACCTGGCGATCATCGACATCGGCCTCGGAGACGAGCCGGAAGGCGGCTTCGAACTGTGCCGCGAACTGCGCGCGCGCAGCGCGGCGCTGCCGATCCTGTTCCTGACCGCACGCGACTCTGACCTCGATGTCGTCTCCGGCCTGCGCCTGGGCGCGGACGACTACCTGAGCAAGGCGATCAGCCTGCCGCAGCTCACCGCCCGCGTCGCCGCCCTGCTGCGCCGCATTGATGCCCTGCGCGCGCCGGCGGCGCAGGATTCGGTGTTCGTGCTGCGCGGCCTGCGGCTGGAGCTGGAACGCATGCGGGTGAGCTGGCGCGAGGCCGAGGTGCCGCTGACCGTCACCGAGTTCTGGATGGTGCACGCCATGGTGCGCCGTCCCGGCCACGTGAAAAGTCGCGAGCAATTGATGCGCGAGGCGCAGATCGAGGTGGACGAGGCCACCGTCACCTCGCACATCAAGCGCGCGCGGCGCAAGTTCGAGGCCATCGACCCGGCGTTCGACGAAATCGACACCGTGCACGGTGCCGGCTATCGCTGGCGGCCCTGACCGCCTTGTCTGCGTCGTGATCGAACCGGCGGCGCGGCCGCCGTCGACGCCGCTCAGGCCAGCGACGACACCTCGACGCGCCCGGCCATCCGCGCCAGCGTGCGGTCGCGCCAGTGGAAGTGGTGCACGGCGACCATCAGCACATGGCCGACGATCAGCGCCAACAGCGTCCAGGCCAGTTCGCTGTGGGTGGCGCTGGCGAGGCTGCGAGTCCAGCCCAGTTCGACCCCGCTGCCCGGAAACACCGTGACGCCCCAGGGCGCGAACGGCTTGCCCGATCCGTACTCGCGCAGCAGGGCGACCAAGGGCACCCAGGCCATCAGCAGGTAAAGCACGGCGTGGCCGGCGCTGGCGGCGCGGCCGACCAGGCTGCGCGGATGTGCAGGCCGACGCCGCCATTGGCTCAGGCCCCAGATGCCGCGGGCGAGGATCAGCAGCATCAGGATCAGGCCGATCGGCTTGTGCGTGCCGACCATGAAGCCGGCCAGTTCCGACGAGCGGCCCAAGGTGATCTTGACGATCATCCCGGCGAACTGCCAGAGCAGCAGCAGGGCCATCGACCAGTGCAGCAGGCGGGAGATCAGGCCGTAGTGATCAGGGTTGTCGAGCAGGCGGGAGCGGCGGGGCATGGCGATTCGGGTGCGGACGGGGTGGCGATCATAGCAATCGCGCCTCACGATCCGCGTCGCCGCGAACTGCCCAGCTTGCGGGTCAACGTGTTGCGTCCCAGGCCGAGCCGGCGCGCCGCTTCCTGGCGGTGGCCGTCGGTGGCGGCGAGCGCGCTGTCGAGCAGGATGCGCTGGAAGCGCGCGTGGGCGTCGGGATACAGCGGCGCAGCGCCAGCGGCAAGCCGGCGCTCGGCCCAGCGGCGCAGCGCGGTTTCCCAGTCGCTGCCGGGATCGGCGTCGGGATCGGCGTCGGGGTTCGAGGTGACGGCGGCGCTGGCGTTGGCCTGGCCGAGGTCCGGCGGCAGGTCGGCGCGGACGATGGTTTCGCCCGGTGCCAGCGCCGCCAGCCGCCAGCACAGGTTTTCCAGCTCGCGCACGTTGCCCGGCCAGGCGTGCGCCTGCAGCCGCGCCAGCGCCTGACGGTCGAACTGCCTGGGCGCGCCGCCGAACTGCGTCTGCGTCTGCGCCAGGAAACGCCGGGCCAGCGCCGGGATGTCCTCCGGGCGCTCGCGCAGCGGTGGCAGGCGCAGCCGCACCACGTCCAGCCGGTGCAGCAGGTCGGCGCGGAAGCGGCCGGCCGCGACCAGCGCATCCAGCGCCTGATGGGTGGCGGCGATCACCCTCACGTCGACACGGATCAGTTCGCGCCCGCCGACACGGAAGAACTCGCCCTCGGCCAGCACGCGCAACAGGCGCGTCTGCAAGGGCAGCGGCATGTCGCCGATTTCGTCGAGAAACAGGGCACCGCCATCGGCCTGTTCGAAGCGTCCGATGTGGCGTCGATTGGCCCCGGTGAAGGCGCCGGCCTCGTGACCGAACAGTTCCGACTCCAGCAGTTCGGCCGGAATGGCGGCGGTGTTGAGGGCGACGAAGGGTCGTTGTGCGCGTGGCGAATGGCGGTGCAGCGCGCGTGCCACCAGTTCCTTGCCGGTGCCGGTCTCGCCGGTGATCAGCACTGCCAGCGGAGTCTGCGCCAGCCGGCCAATGGCGCGGAACAGCTCGCGCATCGCCGGCGACTCGCCGATCAGCTCGTCGCCGACCGGCAACGCCGGCTCCGTCGCCAGCGCCGCCGTCGCACCCCCGCGCGAAGCCAGCGCGCGCGCCGCCATCGCCACTGCGGCGTCGAGATCGAACGGCTTGGACAGGAAGTCGTGCGCGCCGCCCTTGAACGCCCCCGCCGTGCTGGCGATGTCGGTGTAGGCGCTCATCACCACCACCGGCAGGTCGGGATGGCGCTGCTTCAGCGCGTCGAGCAGGCCCAGCCCGTCGACATCGGGCATCCGCACGTCGGTGAACACCAGCGCCGGCGCGCCATGCGCCAGCGCCGCCAAGGCACTGCGCGCGCCCTCGAACTCGCGCACCCGGTAACCAGCCTCGCGCAGCCCCTCGGCCAGCACGAAGCGCACGGAACGGTCGTCGTCGATGACCCAGAGGTTCGTCATTGGTCGGTTGGTGATTGGTTATTGGTGGACTGGTTGTTCGTGAGTGTCCGCTTCATTACGCCCATGCGCCGCTCCTGTTTCTTTCCAATAACCAATAACGAACCACCAATAACGTCACGTAACGTCACGCTGCTGCCGCCGCAGGCAACAGCAGCGTGAACACCGTATGCCCGCGTCGCGAGCGGTAGCTCAGTGAGCCGCCGTGTTCGCGGGCGACCTGCTGGGCCAGTGCAAGACCGAGGCCAGTGCCTTCGGCGCGGCCGGAGACCAGCGGCAGGAAGATCTGTTCGGCCAGTTGCTCGGGGACGCCGCGGCCGTTGTCGGCGATTTCGATGCGGATCGCCAGGCGGTGCGCGCGGTCGCCGATGACGACGCCGTTTTCGGCGCGGGTGCGCAGTTTCACTTCGCCGGCGTCGGCCTGCAGCGCGTTGCGGACCAGGTTCAGCACGGCCTGGGTGAGGCGGTCGGCATCGCCCGGGATGTCCGGCAGGCTGGGGTCGTAGTCGCGCTGGATCGATACCGCCCAACCGGCTTCGGCCTCGGCCAGCAGGCGGACGCGCTCCAGCACGCTGTGCACATTGGTGGGGCAATGCGCGCGCGGCGGGGCCGGGTCGAGCAGGTTTTGCACCAGGTTGGCGAGTCGCTGCGTCTCGTCGAGGATCACGTCGAGGTAGCGGGTCGCATCCGCATCGTCGATGCGGCGGCGCAGCAATTGGGCCGCGCCCTTGAGCCCGGCCAGCGGATTCTTCACTTCGTGCGCCAGGCCCTTCAGGGCCACGCTGAGCGCCGCCGGCAGCAGGGTGGCCGGGTCTTCGCCGGGAAATTCCTCCATCGGGTGCAGCTCCAGCCAGAGCGCCTGATCCTCGTCGATGCGTGCCAGCACGTGGGCGAAGCGGCGCTCGCCATCGCCGCCACCGATGCCGACACGCAGGCCGCGCAGGCTGCCCGGCGCGGCCTTGGGCAGGCGGGCGATCAGGTCGGCGAGCAGTCCTTCGGGGTCGATCAGGCTCAGCGGGCGGTGCAGCAATCGGCGCAGGCCGGCACCCAGCCAGCTCGCCGCCGCCGGGTTCAGGTAGGCGATGGCGTCGCCGTCGATGCGCAGGACGGGGGTGGACAGGGCATCGAGCGGTGCGGCGGGCATTGCACCACTATGAGGCATTTCTGTTCGCCGTGCAGCGCTATCGCAGCGCCGCTTTCAGCCGCGGCGCGCGCTCATTGGCGGGCGCTGCGCCGGTTGTCCGGGGCCGGCTGCGGCTGGCTGCTGCGCCAGGGGTTGATGTCCAGTCCGCCGCGCCGGGTGTAGCGGGCGTACACCAGCAACCGTCGCGGTGCGCAGCGCGCGCTCAGGTCGAGGAAGATGCGCTCCACGCAATGCTCGTGGAAGTCGCTGTGCTCGCGGTAGCCGGCCAGATAGCGCAGCAGGGCGGCGCGGTCGATACGCGGGCCGGCGTAGCTCACCTGCACGCTGGCCCAGTCCGGCTGGCCGGTCACCGGGCAATTGGACTTCAGCGCGTGCGACACCAGGGTTTCCTCGACCGCCGCGTCGGCATCGGCCAGCAATTCTCCGGCACGTGGCGGGCCGTAGTGGTCGATGTCGGTATCGGCCTCGTCGATGCAGTCGCCGGCCAGCCGGCCGATGGTCTCGTCCTCGAACTGCGCCAGCGTCGACAGCCGTACCGCCACCGTCGCCCCGGCGGCGGCGGACAGGTCGGCGCGCAGGCGCTCGGCCACCGCCTCGGCGTCGGCCATCGATGTCTGCATGAAGCCGTTGAGGTAGAGCTTGAGGGACTTGGATTCGATCAGGTTGGGCGAGTCGGCCGGCACATCGAAACGCGCCAGCGCCACGCGCGGACGGCCGCGCCGATCAAGCCAGGACAGCTCGTAGGCGTTCCAGATGTCGCCGCCGTGAAAGGGCAGCGTGCCGGTGATGCCGAGCGTGCCGCGCTGCGTCGCCCGGGCGATCGGGAACAGCCGGCTGGCGTCGTAATGGCCGGCATAGGCGACCGGCTGGCCGAGAAGGGAATCGGCGGGCGTGTTCAAGGGCGTCTCGGAGGCGGATCGAATGCGCATTCTGCCGCCTGCGCGGGCCGAACACGATGCCGGCCGATACACTTCGCGGCATGAACGAGATCTGCAACATCGCCGCCGCGCTGCCGCGCATGGCGGCCGAACGGCCCGACCAGATCGCCATCCGCTGCCCCACCGGCAGTCGCGGCGACGGCGCGGTCGAGTACGGCATCGAACTGAGCTATGCCGAACTGGACCGCCGCAGCGACGCCATCGCCGCCGGGCTTGGGGCGGCCGGCATCACGCGCGGCATGCACGCCGCGCTGATGGTACGGCCCTCGCCGGAACTGTTCCTGCTGATGTTCGCCTTGTTCAAGCTCGGCGCGGTGCCGGTGCTGATCGACCCCGGCATCGCCCGCAAGGCGCTCAAGCAATGCCTGGACGAAGCCGCGCCGCAGGCCTTCATCGGCATCCCGCTGGCGCAGGCCGCACGCTGCCTGCTCGGCTGGGCGCGCGGCAGCGTGCGCATTCCGGTCACCGTCGGCCGGCGCTGGTTCTGGGGCGGGCCGACCCTCGCCGCGCTGGAGGCACGCGGCGCGCGATCGCCGTTCTCGATGGCGCGCACCGAGGCGGATGAGGTTGCCGCCCTGCTGTTCACCTCCGGCTCCACCGGCGCGCCCAAGGGCGTGGTGTATCGGCATCGGCATTTCATCGCCCAGGTCGACCTGCTGCGCGCCGCCTTCGGCATCGCCCCCGGCGGCGTCGACCTGCCGACCTTCCCACCATTTGCCCTGTTCGATCCGGCGCTGGGCCTGACCAGCGTGATCCCGGACATGGACCCGACGCGCCCGGCCAGCGCCGATCCGCGCAAGCTGATTCACGCCATCCGCCGCTTTGGGGTGACGCAGATGTTCGGCTCGCCGGCCCTGCTCGATACGCTCAGCCGCTACGGCGCAGCCAGCGGGACCAAGCTGCCCGGCCTCAAGCGGGTGCTTTCCGCCGGTGCACCGGTGCCGCCCGAGGTGGTCGCGCGGATGCAGGCGATGCTCGACGAGGATGCCGAAATCTGGACGCCGTATGGTGCCACCGAGTGCCTGCCGGTCGCCGTCATCGAAGGCCGTGAATTGCGCCAGACCCGTGCCGCCACCGAGGCCGGTGCCGGCACCTGCATCGGCCGTCCGGTGCCCGGCAACGAGGTGCGCCTGATCGCCATCAGCGATGCCGCCATCGCCGATTGGCGCGAGGCACGGGAAGTGCCGGCGGGCGAGGTCGGCGAGATCACCGTCGCCGGACCCAGCGCCACCGACCTGTACCATGCCCGTCCGCAGGCCACCGCGCTGGCGAAGATTCGCGAGCGACTGCCGGCGGGCGGCGAGCGCGTCGTCCATCGCATGGGCGATCTCGGCTGGTTCGACGAGCACGGTCGGCTGTGGTTCTGCGGGCGCAAGTCGCAGCGGGTGGAAACCGCCGCCGGGCCGCTGTACACCGAACAGGTCGAGCCGCTGTTCGCCGCCCATCCGCAGGTGCGCCGCGCCGCCCTGGTCGGCGTCGGGCCGTTTGGTCAACAGACGCCGGTAGTCTGCATCGAAGCCGCGCCGGACCTGCCCGCCGCCCGCCGCAGCGAGCTGGTCGAGGCGTTGAAGACCCTCGCCGGCGCGCATCCACATACCGCGCGGCTGCAAACCTTCCTGTTCCATCCGCGCTTTCCGGTCGATATTCGCCACAACGCCAAGATCGGCCGCGAAGCGCTGGCGCGCTGGGCGGCGAAGCGGGTCGGATGAGGTTTGCGTCGATGCGTCTGCCGCCCTGCGGCGTGGCGCGGCGGCGCGGGCTAAAATGCACGGTCGTTTCCTTCCGGATGTCGCCGTGGCCCGCCCCAAACCCGTGCTGTTGCTGATCCTCGATGGCTGGGGCCATCGCGAGGCCGCCGAGGACAACGCCATCAGCCGCGCGCACGCGCCGAACTGGCGCGCCCTGCTGGAGCGCTGTCCGCACACGCTGGTACACACCTCCGGGCTGCATGTCGGCCTGCCGGACGGGCAGATGGGCAATTCCGAGGTCGGCCACATGAATCTGGGTGCCGGCCGCGTCGTCTACCAGGACCTGACTCGCATCGACAAGGCCATCGCCGACGGCGAGTTCCAGCGCAATGCGCAGTTGCTGGCGGCCTGTGATGCGGCCATTGCCGACGGCGGCACGCTGCACCTGATGGGCCTGGTGTCGCCCGGCGGCGTACACAGCCACGAAGCGCATCTGCACGCGATGATCGACCTCGCCGCTGCACGCGGTGTTGCCCGCATCGCCGTGCACGCCTTCCTCGATGGTCGCGACACCCCGCCGCGCTCCGCCGAGCCCAGCCTGCGCGCCCTCGCCGAGCACTGCGCCGTCGTGCCCGGCGCGCACCTGCACAGCGTCAGCGGCCGCTATTACGCGATGGATCGGGACCGCCGCTGGGAGCGCGTCGCCAAGGCCTGGGATGCCATCGTCCACGCCCGCGCCGAGCATCACGCCGCCGATCCACTGGCCGCCCTGTCCGCCGCCTACGGGCGCGGCGAGAACGACGAGTTCGTCCTGCCCACGGTGCTCGACGGGGCCGCGCCGATGGCCGACGGCGACGCCGCGGTATTCATGAACTTCCGCGCCGACCGCGCCCGCCAGCTCAGCGCCGCCTTCGTCGAGGACGGTTTCAGCGGCTTTGATCGCGGCGCGGTGCCGCGCCTGTCGCGCTTCGTCTGCCTGACCGAGTACGACTCCAGCCTGCCGGCGCCGGTCGCCTTTCCGCCGGGCGAACTGCGCAATACGCTGCCGGAAATCATCGCCGCCCACGGCCTGACCCAGTTGCGCATCGCCGAGACGGAAAAATACGCCCACGTCACCTTCTTCTTCAGCGGCGGCGTGGAAGCCAGCCAGCCGGGCGAGGAGCGCATCCTGATTCCCTCGCCCAAGGTCGCCACCTACGACCTGCAACCGCAGATGAGCTGCCCGGAACTGACCGCGGAACTGGTCGCCGACATCCGCGCCCGTCGCCACGACCTGATCGTCTGCAACATCGCCAATCCCGACATGGTCGGCCACACCGGCAGCCTCGACGCCGCCATCCGTGCGGTGGAGGCGGTCGATGTCGCCATCGGTGAAATCAGCACCGCGCTGCGCGAAGTCGGCGGAGAAATGCTGCTGACCGCCGATCACGGCAACCTGGAGCAGATGAGCGATCCGCAGACCGGCCAGGCGCACACCGCGCATACCACCGGCCCGGTGCCGCTGGTCTACCTCGGCCGGCCGGCGCGGCTGCGCGAAGGCGGTGCCTTGCAGGATGTCGCGCCCAGCCTGCTGGCCCTGCTCGGCCTGCCGCAACCGGCCGAGATGACCGGGCGCTCGCTGGTCGAATTCATCTGAACGACATGCGCAGGCTGGCGCTCTGCCTGCTGCTGGCCTGCCTGGCCGCGCCCGGCCTGATCGGTTACGGCCAGGCGCAGTCGGCCGCCGCCGCCGCGCCGCAGCGCGCCGCCGAGCAGCGCGAAGCGCAGCAAAAGCTCGATGCCCTGCGCCAGCGCATCGCCGCCCTGACACTGGAACAACAGGCGCTGGCCGACCAGCGCGACAGCGCCGCCCGCGCCCTGCGCGAAGCCGACCAACGGATCGCCGCCGCGCAGACCGACCTGCGTGCCCTCGACGCCGACCTCGCCGCGCAGGAGCAGGAGTTCGAGCGCCTGCAAGACGAGCAGGCGAGCGTGCAGACGCGGCTGTCGGCGCAGCGCGACGCCCTCGCCGCCCTGCTCCGCGCCAGCCACGCGCAGGGCCGCCATGCACGGCTGAAACTGCTGCTGGCGCAGGACCACGTCGACCAGCTCGGCCGCACCCTGGCCTATCTCGACTACTTCCGTGATGCCCAGTTGCGACAGGTGGAACAACTGCTCGCCGACCTCGCCGAACTGGCCCGCGCCCGCACCGCCGTGGAGGCGCAGCAAGCCCGTCTCGGCATCGCCCGCGAGGCGCAACAGACCGCGCTGGAGACCCTGGAAGGCGAGCGCGCCAGCCGGCGGAAACTGCTCGCCAGCCTGGAACAGCGCCATCGCGACGCGCGCCAGCGGCTCACCGCCCTAGGCCGCGATGAAACCGCCTTGCTGGCCCTGCTGGAACGCCTGCAGGACATCTTCGCCGACATCCCGAGCGCGCCAGCCGCCGCGCTGCCGTTCGCCAGCCTTGCCGGCAAGCTCGCCCCGCCGCACGGCGGACGGCTGCGCACCGGCTTCGGCCGTCCGCTGCCCGATGGTCGTTCCAGCAGCGGCTGGCTGATCGAGGTCAAGCCCGGCGAGGACATCCGCGCCATCGCCCACGGCCGCGTCGCCTTCGCCGACTGGATGAAGGGTTACGGCCTGATCGTCATCATCGACCACGGCGAGGGCTACATGAGCCTGTATGCCGGCAACGACGCCCTGCTGCGCGCCGCCGGCGACTGGGTGGACGCCGGCGAAGCCATCGCCGCCGCCGGCACCTCCGGCGGCCAGAGCAGCCCCGGCCTGTACTTCGAACTGCGCCGCCACGGCAGCCCGATCGACCCGGCGCGCTGGCTCAGGCGACGCTGAGCCACCACGGCGTTCAAATTTCGGGCGTACACCGAGGCGACCCCGCCATGCGATCGGTTGCGGGAAACGCGTTCATCCTATAGTTTGGCCAAACGGTATTGATTACGCAT
>JBAYTD010000072.1:0-14865 GCA_041675805.1 Lysobacteraceae bacterium | reverse complement strand
TCGGTGAAGCAGGCGATGTGCTGGATGCCCTCACCCTTGTACTGGTCCAGATATTCGTTGATCTGCGACTTGGGATCGGAGGATTCGTTGAGCGGAATGCGCACCATGCCGTCGGGCGCGGTCATCGCCTTGGACAGCAGGCCGGTCTTGGCACCCTTGATGTCGAAGTAGCGGATCTCACGGAAGTTGAACAGGCGCTCGTAGTAGTCCGACCACTTGGCCATGTTGCCTTCGTACAGATTGTGGGTCAGATGGTCGATGAAGGTCAGGCCGAAGCCCTTGGGCATGAGGTCGACACCCGGCAGGTATTCGTAATCCGGATCGTGGATCGTGCCCTTGGTGTCATAGCGGTCCACCAGATACAGCATGCAGCCGCCGATGCCCTTGATCACCGGCGCGGCCACGGCCTTGCTGAGCTCGTCGTTCGCGTCGAAGGCCTCGGCGCCGTTCTTCAGCGCCTGCACCCGCACCCATTCGGCCAGCTTGTTGAAGCGGATCGCGAAGCCGCAGGCCGAGGGTCCGTGCTCGGCGGCAAAGCGCGCCGCGAAGGAATCCGGGTCTTCGTTGATCAGGAAGGTGCAGTCGCCCTGTCGGTAGGTGTGGATGGGCCGGCTCTTGTGCCGCGCGACCGGGACGAAGCCGAGCTTCCTGAAGTAGTCGTGCAGGTGGCCGAGCTGGTCCTGCGGCGCGGTGTATTCGACAAACTCGAAGCCGTCGATGCCCATCGGGTTGTCGAAGGTGGTCGGCTTCATACCGGGAGAAATCTGGGCGCTCATCGCGGGTCTCCTGAAAACGGGACGGCGGTTGTGCCGTCGAGTGGCGGGATTTATAGTTTCATTTGAAACCATATGCAATCTGCGCCGCACCATGACCGAACCCGATGCCCTGGATCTGACCCGCTTCCTGCCCTACCGGCTGTCGGTGCTGTCCAACACCGTCAGCCAGGCCATCGCGGCCGACTACGAACAGCGCTTCGGGCTGTCGGTGACGCAGTGGCGGGCGATGGCGATCCTGGGCCGGCATGACGGACTGGCGGCGCGCGATGTCGCCAGCCGCGCCGCGATGGACAAGGTCGCGGTCAGCCGCGCGGTCGCGGCACTGGTGGAAAAGGGCCTGCTGCGGCGGGACACCGCGCCGCAGGACAAGCGCGAATCACGCCTGCGCCTGACCGCCGCCGGGTGCCGCATCCACGATCAGATCGTGCCGCTGGCGCTGGAGCACGAGCGCCGCATGCTGGAAAGGCTCACCCCCGAGGAACGCCACTGGCTGGCGCGCATTCTCGATGCCTTGCAGCCGTCGCCGAACCCGGAAAACGACTGAGTCGGACGACGCGCCAGCCGCCACAGCGGCGATGGTCGAACGGGAACTCGTTTCTTCGCCGTCCGGCACCGGACCTGCGATGTGAGCGCGCAGCCGATCTCCATCGCGACGGTAGTGGACGCGGTGCGGGAAATCGTTTTCGGGGTTCTCGAAACGGACCCGACCTTCACCCAGCCCGGCGATGACGAACGCCGTCGGCGGCACGCCATTGCCGCAGCGATATCGGCGGGTTGCGCTGGAACGCAGGCGCGCTACTCGAAGCCGTCGCCGAAGATCACGAAGGTGGGTGCCAAGGTGATCTGGATGCCGCCGCCGCCCACCCGGGCGCTGACCCGGAGGAACTGGCCGGCGGCACCGCCGGGCGGGTTGTAGTCGGTGAACTCCCAGCCCAGCGCCGTCTGGGTCATGGTGCCGACCTCCACCCAGGTCGCACCGTCGATGGAGGCTTCCAGCAGCGGTGCGTCCAGCAGCGCCGGCACCAGGCCGCTGCGCCACCAGATGACAGTGGTGCCGACCACTTCCAGTTCGTCCATCGCCGTCGGGTCCTCGGTATCGATGGCGAACACGTACGGGAGCTGCTGGTTGGAGATGCTGCCGACGACGATGCGTCCGCCCGGCAGCATGGCAAGGCCGTCGGCGTAGCCGTCGGTCGGCACGTCGTTGAAGCCGAGGTCGTGCTCGCCGTTGGCCTTGAGCACGGCGACCCGCGCCGCCGCCTGCTCGGAGGGGAACCAGGCCCAGTCCCCCGCCACGATGATGCGTCCGTCCGCGGCCGGGATGACATGCCGCACACTGCCGTAGCGGATGCCGGCGTCCATCAGGCTGCCGTCCAGGGCGCCGTTGGCGCTGAGCCGGGCAATGGCGGAGTGGAGCTGATCGTCAATGTAGCCGAAGTCGCCGCCGATCAGGATGCGGCCATCGGGCTGCAGCGCGATGGCGTGCACGCGGCCGCTGACCAGCAGCTCGAAGGTCCCGTCAACGCTGCCGCCGGAGGTCAGGCGCAGGATGCCGTAGCGCGGCGGCACGGATTCTTCGCTGGGTGGGTCGATGTAGCCGCCCACCAGGATGCCGCCACCCGGCTGCAGCACGATGACCTCCACCTCGTCGCCGAGCTGCGGGAAGAAGCCGGTGTCCAGGCCGCCGTCCGCGGCCTTCAGCCGCGCGATGTACTCGTAGGTCTCGTCCAGCTCGATCCGGAAGCGCCCACCGGCCAGCACGTCGCCGTTGTCCTGCACCGCCAGGGCCGTTACTTCGCCGGCGATGGCGGTGATGGGCGAGGAGAAGCCGGTGTCCAGGCTGCCGTCCTCCTCGAGGCGCGCGACATACAACTGGCTGTTGCCGTCGACCTGGTCGAACTCGCCGCCGACCAGGACCTTGCCGTCCGGTGCCAGTGCGAGGGCGCGCACCGCGTCATTGAACAGCGGCGGGACGAAGCTCGTGTCCAGCGTGCCATCGGCATGGAGCCGCGCCACCTTCGAGCGCGTCTGGCCGTTGACGTTGGAGAACTCGCCGCCGATCAGCAACTTGCCGTCCGGGGTGACGAGGACGGCGTGGACCTCGTTGTTGACCACCGGCGAAAAGTCGGGCGCAACCACCTGGGCCGAGGCTGCGCCGACGCCGCACAGCAGCGCCGCAAACGCCCAGCGCAGGAAGCGGCTGCGCGAACCGGGGATTTTTGCGTTCCGTTTCATGGTCGCCCCAATGGGTTGTGGGCTTGTCCAGTAAGGCGCAAAGCGCACCCGAAACGGCTCAGCGCATTCAGGTGGGGAAACCTGGAGTTGTCGACGGAGGCGACCAGACGCACCGGCGCGAGCCTGGTCACCGTCAACAGGCCGATCGGCGACAGGCACAGCTCGCCGACCGACTGGATCACGCAGACCATGAACAGCGTCCAGAACGGAATCTTCAGGCTCTGCGGATCGACCATGCTCGGACGCCTCGAAGCGGCCGAACGGCATGCGCTGTACACCCTGCTCGACCGTCTCGAAGAGGTTCCGTGCTGCGCCGGGCAGGGCTGATCGGCATGCGCTTCCGCTGCATTGCCGCTTGAATCTACGAAGGTCATCGTATAGAACGGGACACCCGACTTCGCCGGAGCTCCCTCATGTCCCCTCGCCTTTCCGCCGTACTGCTGGCGTTTGCCGTCCTGCTGCAGGCCCCCGCAACGGCCGGGACCGAGACGACGCAGGATCCGCGCGTGCTGGCGGCCCGCGTCTGGGGTCTGGTCAAGTACCACCATCCGCGCATCACCGCCTGCCAGGTCAACTGGGACATCGCCCTGCGCCAGGTCTGGCCGGGCATCGAAGCCGCCGACCCGCAGGCAGCGGACGAGGCCATCGACGCCCTGCTGGCGCGCGCCGGCGGTGCCCAGCGCCTGCCGCTGGATGCGGCGACGCCGGACTGGATCGCCGCTGCGCCGCTGTCGCAGGCGCTGCGCGAACAACTCAACTGGCTGGCGGCACAGCGCCCGACCGGGCAGTGCTACGTCAGCGCTACGCCCGGCCTGCCGGCGCAGTTCGGCAGTGATCGCGGCCAATCCACACCGATTCCCGACCGACCGACCCGTGCGCTGGCGGCGCTGCGCTTCTGGAATGCGATCGAATATTTCTTTCCGTACAAGGAGGAAATCGGCCGCGACTGGGCCGAGGTGCTGGCCGAGCACCTGCCGCTGATCCTGGACGCCGAACCGGGCCTGCCCTACGCCACCCAGATGCGCCGGCTGGTCGCCGAGATCCGCGATTCGCATGGATTCTTCTACCACCCCGGCAGCATCGCCGAGCAGGGCATCGGCACGCCGCCGCTGCGGATGCGCGAGATCGAAGGCCGCAACATCGTGGTCGAAAAGCTGCCGGTGGAAAGCCCGGTACGCCCCGGCGACGAACTGCTGCGCCTCGACGGCGAGGATTTCGAGGCCCGCATCGCGCGGCTCGACGCGGTGGCCGGCTGGGGCTCCAACCCGGTCTGGCGCAAGCAGCAGATGCGCCGGCTGGCCTTGCGCGGCACGGACAACCCGGTCCCCGTGCGCCTGCGCCGCCCCGATGGCAGCGAGTACGAGACCACCCTGCCGCGCGCCTTCGGCTTCCCCATCACGGAGCCGCCGCCGCCGCGCTGGCAGATCAGGCAACTGCCGCAGGGCTGCCGCATCGGCGTCATCGACCTGGTCCAAGTGTACCCGGAGGATGTCGCGACCATGTTAGACGAGTTGGCCGACACCGACGCCCTGCTGATCGACATCCGCAACTACCCGCCCAACCCTTCCTTCACGATGGTCGAGCACCTGTTCGAGACACCGCGCGCGGTGTCCCGGCTCGGCGCGCCGGACCTGAGCCGTCCCGGTCACTACCTGCCTTACGAGGTCCGCCTCGGCGGCAGTCTGTACAGCGGCTATCGCGGCCGCCTGCTGCTGTTGCAGGACGAGGAAAGCATGAGCCATGCGGAGTATTCGCTGATGCTGCTGCAGGCCGGTGGCCGCGCCATCAGCTTCGGCAGCCAGACCGCCGCCGCCGACGGCAACATCACCTGGATGTATCTGCCGGGCGATCTGGAAGTGTATTTCACCGGCCTGTCGGTGCATTACCCGGACGGACGGCCGACCCAGCGCATCGGCATCGTGCCCGACGTCCACGTGACCCGCACCATCGCCGGCGTCGCCGCCGGTCGCGACGAGGTGATGGAAGCCGCGCTGGACTGCCGCTGGGTCGAGCAGACGCCGCCGCCGCGCCGTCCGCCGCAGGGCCTGTACGCCGATCCGGCGCATGCCGACCAGGGCCTCGACGTGCATTACGATGCCAGCGGCAACATCGCCGTCACCCGCTACGGTTACGACGACGACGGCCAGCCGCGCTGGCTGCTGTCGGCCGGACCGGCGGCGGCGGAGGACTGGCGGCAGTCGTTCTCGCGCTATGTCGACGGTCAATACGACGCCCTGTTGCCGGGTCACGACCTCGATTTCCATCGCGGACCCTACGAAGTGGCCTGCGCGATCTCCGACCAGAGCCGCCTGCTGCCGCGCGCACGCTGGCGGCAACCCTCGGCCGCCGGTGGCGACGAGCATTGCGTCACGCCACTGATCCTCGCCGGCCAGCAAGGTGCCAGCGGTGCCTGGGGCACGGATGAATCCGGCTGGGGCGTCAGCCTGCATCATCGCGACGGCTTCATCGCCGCCATCGTCTACGCCTACGACAACGACGGCCAGCCGCGCTGGCTGCTCGGCCTGAACGAGGATTGGGACGGCATTGCTCCGGTCGAGTTCGACCTGCTGCGCGCCGCGCCGCGCTGCGCCGGCTGCGCGGCAGGCGACGGTGCGTTCACGCCGGCCGGCGTGATGACGCTGGACCTGTCCGGCCTGCACAGCGGCCAGGCCGAGGACAACCGTTTGTGGATCGACGCCGCCTTCGGTCCCGGCCCGCGCTGGCGGCGCGAGGACGTGCGCATCGAGCGGCTGACGCGGACACCGGGCGGGGAGTGAGGAGGCGGCGCTTGCCCCTATACTCGCCGCTTCCATCCAGGAGCCCGCGCATGTCCGCATCCACGCCTGCGCTCGCCCACGAGGGCGAGTTTCTCGGTCACCCCAAGGGTCTGTACGTCTGCTTCCTCACCGAGATGTGGGAGCGTTTCGCCTTCTACGGCATGAAGGCATTGCTGTTCCTGTACCTGACCAAGCATCACCTGTTCAGCGACACCCATGGCTACCTGCTGCTCGGCACCTACGCCGGACTCGCCTATGCGCTGCCGCTGCTCGGCGGCATCCTGGCCGACAAGTACCTGGGCATGCGCAAGGCGGTGGTGTACGGCGGCGTGCTGCTGGTGCTGGGCCAGCTCGGCATGGCCTACACCGGCCACGCCGCCAGCGGAATCCAGGGGACCGGGCAGCAGGATGCCTTCGCCGTGCAGGTGATGTACGGCGCACTGGCGCTGATCGCGGTCGGCGTCGGTTTCCTCAAGCCGAACATCTCGACCATCGTCGGTCGTCTCTATCCCGAGCAGGATCCGCGCCGCGATTCCGGTTTCACCATCTTCTACATGGGCATCAACATCGGTGCCTTCATTTCCTCGCTGATCGTCGCCTACATCGGCGAGAAGATCGGCTGGGGCTACGGCTTCGGCCTCGCCGGGGTGATGATGGCGCTGGGTCTGGTGCAGTTCGTGCTGGGGCAAAAGCACCTGCTCGGCAAGGCCGAACCGGCCGATCCCGCAGCGCTGCGCGCGCCGGCGTTCGCCGGCCTGAGCCGCGAGTGGCTGATCTATCTGAGCGGTTTGGTCCTGACCGTGGTGGTCTGGCAGGTATTGCAGACGCGGATCGACTTCGGGCCGCTGTCCTCGCTGGTCGGCGGCCATGAGGTGACACTGACCGAACTGGTCGCCGTGGTGCTGGGCGCGGCGCTGTACATCTGGTTCATCCGCCTGCTGTTCTCCGGCATCAGCCGGGCCGAGAAGGGCCGGATGGTCATGCTGATGACGCTGATCACCGTCAGCGCGCTGTTCTGGGGCCTGTACGAGCAGACCTACGGCCCGTGGGTGGCGATGGCCGACCGGGCGATGGACCGCACCACCTTCGGCATCGAGTGGACTGCCGGCCAGACCACCGCCTTCGGCGCGCTGTTCGTGATCGCCTTCAGCCCGCTGTTCGCCTGGCTGTGGCCACGGCTGGACAAGCGCGGCCTCAACCCCAGCTACCCGGCCAAGTTCGCCTGGGCGCTGGTGTTCTGTGGCCTGGCCTTCGCCGTACTGGCCTATGCGGCGGCCAATCCCGGTGCCGACGGCATGGTCAGCCTGTGGTGGATGATCCTCGCCTACGCCGTGCTGGTGCTGGGCGAGATGGCGCTCTCCCCGGTCGGCCTCGCCGCAGTCACCGCGCTGTCGATCCCGCGCGCGGTGGGCATGATGATGGGTGCCTGGTTCCTGTTCTCCGCCTTCGGCGAGATCATCGCCGGGCGCATGGGCACCTGGGCGCAGGTCGCGCCCGAGGCCAGCTCGGCCGAGGCGCTGGCGGTGTACGGCTCGGTGTTCGTCAAGATGATGTGGATCGGACTGATCGCCGGCATCCTGCTGCTCCTCGTCACGCCGCTGCTCAAGCGTCTGACACGGAGCTGATTCGCACGCGGTGGCGAGGCCACCAACACCTTCGGCAAACGAAAACGGCACCTTGCGGTGCCGTTTTCGTGTCCGGATGCGGGCAAAGGCTTACTTCACGCCGTGCATCAGCCGGTTGATCAGTGGCGCGCTGAGGAAGAACAGCACCGCGATCACGATGCCGAGCAGGAACAACTGGTTGAAGGTGCTGGCGTACTGCACCAGCGAGGCACCGCCGTCCCCGTCGCCGCCGCCCGATGCCACTGCGGCAATGCGGCCGGCGACGAAGTTGGCCATCGCGATGGACAGGAACCACCCACCCATTGCCAGACCGGTTTCGCTCTTGTGCGCCAGCTTGGTGACCATGGCGAGGCCGATCGGCGACAGACACAGCTCGCCCATGGTGTGGATCAGGTAGGTCAGGGTCAGCCAGATCCAGGAAATCTTGCCGTCCGCGCCGGTGGTGTGGTTGATCGCGAACACCAGGATGTAGAAACCGACCGCCGCGCCGACCAGGCCGTAGGAAAACTTGCGCGGGATCGACGGATTCCAGTCTGCCTTGTCCAGCTTGATCCACAGCGAGGCAAACACCGGCGCCAACAGGATGATGAAGACCGGGTTGACCGACTGGAACACCTCGAAGGTCGGCGTCCAGCCGAAGATCGACACGTCCGGCATGCGGACGAAATCCTGGGCCAGGAAGTTCAGCGAGGAACCGGCCTGCTCGAACAGCGACCAGAACAGGATGTTGGCGACGAACAGGATCAGCATGGCGATGTAGCGGTGCAGTTGCCGCTTGTCGCCGCTGCGCACGCCGCTGTAGAGGAAGTACACCACCAGGCCGATCATCATCACGATCAGGATGCCGCCGAGCAGGTTGGACTTGCTGAGCAGGAAATACACCGGCACCACCAGCACGGCGCAGCCGACGATCACCTTGAGCATCGGGCCGAAGCCGCGCTTGCCTTCCGGGGCCGTGCCGACGTGGCCCAGCCACGCCTTCAGCACCTGGAACACCAGCAGACCGATCAGCATGCCCATGCCGGCGGCGAAGAAGCCCCAGCGGTAGCCATACTTCTGTCCGATCAGCGAGGCACAGATCACCGGCGCGATCAGGGCACCGGCATTGATGCCCATGTAGAAGATGGTGAAGCCGGAATCGCGGCGCGCGTCGCCCGGCGCGTAGAGCTTGCCGACCATGGTCGAGATGTTCGGCTTGAACAGGCCGTTGCCGACCACGATCACCGCCAGGCCGACCAGGAAGGTGGTCAGGTCCGGGGCCATCAGCATGAACATGCCGACCGCCATCAGCACGCCGCCGAGCATGATCGAGCGCTGGTAGCCGAGGATCTTGTCGGCGATGTAGCCGCCGAGGATGCCGGTCATGTAGACCATCGAGGTGTAGCCGCCATAGGTCAGCGACGCCTGTTCACGCGCCGCCTCGCCGGAGAGATGGGCGAAGAACGCCGCCGCCACATGCACCGCCAGCATGGCGCGCATGCCGTAGTACATGAAGCGTTCCCAGAACTCGGTACCGAACAGGTTCCACAGCGCGCGTGGATGGCCGAGGAACTCGCCGGCGGGAGGCGGCAGGAAATCATCCGACTGGGCGACGCCCGCGGCGCTCCCGACTGGCGACTTGGGTGCGGTGGAACTCATGGACTGAATGCTCCGAGAACGGGCCAAGGGTCTGGCGCGGAGGCGGCAGCTTTACCGACGCCCGGCCCCGCCGTCAAACGGTGGTGGCGCGCCAACCGCCCGGCGCAGCCCGCTCGCCCCGGTGCCCGCACGCAATTGCTGCGTGCGCACAAAACCGCAGTCTCGACGCTGCTTCAGCGGCTGCCGATCAGGGTGCGCACGTCGAACAGTTCGGGGAAGAAGGTCAGTTCCAGCGCCTTCTTCAGGAAGCCGACGCCGCTGGAGCCGCCGGTACCGGGCTTGTAGCCGATGATCCGCTCGACCGTCTTCATGTGGCGGAAGCGCCAGAGCTGGAACTGGTTCTCGACATCGACCAGGTCCTCGCACAGTTCGTACTCGCGCCAGTAGCGCCGGGTGTCGTCGTAGATCGCCTGCAACACCGGCAGCAGGTCGGCATCGCGACGGTGCGGCGTCGACCAGTCGCGCTCCAGATGGCGCGCCGGCACGGCGTGCCCCCAGCGCGCCAGATAGCGCAGGAACTCGTCGTACAGCGAGGGCTCGTGCAGCGCCTCGCGCAGGATCGCCTGCTGTTCCGGCGCGTAGTCGAACACCTTCAGCATGGCGGCATTCTTGTTGCCGAGCAGGAACTCGACCATCCGGTATTGCAGCGACTGGAAGCCCGAAGACGGCCCGAGCACGTCGCGGAACTGCGCGTATTCGGCCGGCGTCAGCGTCTCCAGCACCGCCCATTGCTCGAACAGTTGCCGCTGCACCTGCTTGACCCGGGCGAGGATCTTCTGCACCAGGCCGACCTCGTCGCGGCGCAGCGCCCGCAGCGCCGCGCCCAGTTCGTGCACCAGCAGCTTCAGCCACAGTTCGGAAGTCTGGTGCTGGATGATGAACAGCATCTCGTCGTGGTGCGGCGGGTCGGACAGCGGCTGCTGGGCGGACAGCAGCACGTCGAGCTTCAGGTAACCGCCGTAGGTCAGCCGACCGCGCAGGTCGGTGGTGATGCCGTCTTCGAGCGCGCGCTGGTTGTGGGTGCTGGGCATGCGGGGCGATCCACGTCGGACGGGTCGTCAAGAGTAGCCTGCGTGGTGCGGCGCGTCATGCACTGCCCGGCGGGTGGCTGGCATCCTGCATGCATGAAACCGATCCTTCATTGCCTTGCGAAGGTGCCGGCGTGAGCGTTGCCGCCTCCTTCGAAATCCCGTTCCTGCGCTATCTGGAAGCCGATGGCCGACTTAGCGGGGCCGCGCTGCCGGCATTCGCCCGCGACGCGCAGGCCCTGGTCGAACCGTACAAGTTGATGACCCTCACCCGCAGCTTCGACGCCAAGGCGGTCGCGCTGCAACGCACCGGCAAGCTCGGCACCTATGCCAGTTGTCTTGGCCACGAGGCCTCCCATGTCGGCGTCGGCATGGCGATGCGCCCGGAAGACGTGCTGGCCCTGTCCTACCGTGAATACGGCGCGCAGTTCGCACGCGGCGTGCAGCCGCGCGAAGTGCTGCTGTACTGGGGCGGCGACGAGCGCGGCAGCGATTTCTCCGGCCCGCCGCACGACTTCCCGTTCTGCGTGCCGATCTCCACCCAGTGCCTGCACGCCGCCGGGGCCGCGCTGGCCTTCAAGCTGCGCGGCGAGGCGCGCTGCGCGCTGGCCATGTGCGGCGATGGAGGCACCTCGAAGACCGACTTCTACGCCGCGCTGAACAGCGGCGGTGCCTTCAACCTGCCGCTGGTGCTGGTGGTGGTCAACAACCAGTGGGCGATCTCGGTGCCGCGCAGCGCGCAGACCGGGGCCGAGACGCTGGCGCAGAAGGGCATCGCCGGCGGCCTGCATTGCGTGCAGGTCGACGGCAACGACTACATCGCCGTGTACGACGCCGTCAGCCAGGCGCTGCAACGCGCCCGCGACGGCCAGGGCGGCTCGGTGATCGAGACCATCACCTATCGACTGTCCGACCACACCACCGCCGACGACGCCCGCCGCTACCGCGACGAGGCGGAAGTGAAGGACGCCTGGCAGCGCGAGCCGCTGATCCGCCTGCGCCATCACCTCGTCGGCGAGGGCGTCTGGGACGAGGACAAGGAAAAGGCCTGGCTGGAGGAATGCGCGCGCCGCGTCGACGAGGAAGTGAACGCCTACCTCGCCGTGCCGCCGCCGCCGGTGCAGGCGATGTTCGACCATCTGTACGCCGACCCGCCGCCGGATCTGCTCGCCCAGCGCGCCGAGGCCATGGCCAGGGAGGTGCGCTGATGGCCGCCGTCGCCCTGATCGAAGCCATCACCATGGCGCTGGCGCACGAACTCGAACACGATCCGTCGGTGCTCGTGCTGGGCGAGGATGTCGGCATCAACGGCGGCGTGTTCCGCGCCACCGCCGGCCTGGCGCAACGCTTCGGCGACGACCGCGTGATCGACACGCCGCTGGACGAGACCACCATCGCCGGCCTCTCGGTCGGCCTTGCCGCGCAGGGCATGCGGCCGGTCGCCGAGTCGCAGTTCGACGGCTTCGTCTATCCGATGCTCGACCACCTGATCTGCCACGCCGCGCGCCTGCGCACCCGCACCCGTGGCCGCATGACCTGCCCGCTGGTGCTGCGCGTGCCCTGGGGCGGCGGCATCCGCGCGCCAGAGCACCACAGCGAGGCCAACGAAACCATGTTCACCAACGTGCCCGGCCTGCGCGTGGTGATGCCGTCCTCGCCGCATCGCGCCTACGGCATGCTGCTGGCGGCGATCCGCGACCCCGACCCGGTGATCTTCTTCGAGCCCAAGCGCATCTACCGTCAATACAAGGAAGAAGTCGCCGACGACGGCGAGGCGCTGCCGCTGGACGTCTGCTACGTGCTGCGCGAAGGCCGCGACATCACCCTGGTCAGCTGGGGCGCGCAGATCAAGGAGACGCTGGAGGCCGCCGACGCGCTGGCCAAGGAGGGCGTCGAGGCGGAAGTGATCGACGTCGCCACGCTGCGCCCGCTGGACTTCGACACGATCCGCGAATCCGTCGCCAAGACCGGCCGCTGCGTGATCGTCCACGAAGCCGTGCGCAGCGGCGGCTTCGGCGGCGAGATCGCCGCCCGGCTGGCCGAGCACTCGATGTTCGACCTGAAAGCGCCGGTGCTGCGGGTGACCGGCTACGACACCCACATTCCGCTGTTCCGGCTGGAAATGAAGTTCCTGCCCGACCTCGCGCGCATCCTCGATGCCGCGCGGCGCACGCTTGCCTACGATTGATGCCATGTCCGAACTGAAGACGTTTCTGCTGCCCGACCTCGGCGAGGGATTGCCCGATGCCACCGTGGTCGAATGGTTCGCCAAGGAGGGCGACCTGGTCCGCCTCGACCAGCCGCTGGTGGCGATGGAAACCGCCAAGGCGGTGGTCGAAGTGCCCTCGCCCTGTTCCGGCGTGCTGCGCCGGGTCGGCGGCGCGGCCGGCGCGGTGATCATCACTGGAAACCTGCTGGCCGAGTTCGAACTCGATCCCAGCCTGCCGCAGCGCGCCGAAGGCCACGACACCGGCCATCATCACGGCGGCGCGGCCCCGGCCGCCGCCGCGCCGGCAACACCGCAAGCCGAAGCGCCCACTGCTCCGTCCGAAGACGACGGCGATGGCGACGCCGGCACCGTGGTCGGCGCGATGCAGTCCAGCAATCAGGTGCGCCAGGAAGCCGCCGTGTCGGTGGGCGGCGTCAAGGCGATGCCGGCGGTCCGCGCGCTGGCGCGCAAGCTCGGCGTCGATCTTTCCCGCGTCCAGCCCAGCGGGCCGGATGGCGCGGTGACCCTGGCCGACGTCAAGGCCGCCGCCGCCGCGCCGCCGCCTTCGCAGACAACGCCGCCGCGCCCCGCGACGACGCAACCGCCAGTGCGACAGGACGTTGCGAGCGCCGCCACGCGCACCGCGCTGTCGGCCAGCGGCAAACCGATGCGCACGCAACCGCCCGGCGTCGGTGCCAGCGGCCAGCCGGAGCCGCTCAAGGGTGTGCGCCGCAACATGGCCCGGGTCATGGCCGACGCCCACACCAAGGTGGTGCCGACCACGCTCTGCGACGACGCCGACATCCACGCCTGGCGTCACGGCAACGACATCACCGTGCGCCTGCTGCGCGCCATCGTCGCCGCCTGCCGCACCGAACCGGCGCTCAACGCCTGGTTCGATGGCGACAACCTGACCCGCACCCTGCACCCGCATGTCGACGTCGGCCTGGCGGTGGATACCGAGGACGGCCTGTTCGTTCCCGCGCTGCGCAACGCCGACGTGCTCGACGCGCGCGGCCTGCGCGAGGCGGCGGATCGCCTGGTCGCCCAGGTCCGCGCCCGCTCGCTGCCGGCCAGCGAACTGGCCGGCTACACCATCAGCCTGTCCAATTTCGGCAAGTTCGCCGGCCGCTACGCGACCCCGGTGGTGGTGCCGCCCTGCGTCGCCATCGTCGCCGCCGGACGCGGCCGGCACCAGCTCGTGCCGGTGCCCGGCGGCGTGGAAACCCACAAGGTGATCCCGATCTCGCTGACCTTCGACCATCGCGTCTGCACCGGCGGCGAAGCGGCCCGCTTCCTGCGCGCCCTGCTCGATGACCTGGCCTTGCCCGATTGATCACCGCCGCGATGATCGGGCCGCGCCCGCCGACATGACCAGCCGGGCGGGTCGCTGAACCCATGATGTCCCTGTTCCGACCCAACCCGATGGCGGAGACAAGCCGCGTCCTGGCCTGGACGCTGGTGTCGGAATGCCCCGTCCCCGACGACATCGATGCGCTGCTGACGCCTGGCGAGCACGCCATCGCCGCCTACCGGACCTTGCGCGACACGGCGATCTTCACCGACAGGCGGCTGATCGTCCGCGATGCGCAGGGCGTTTCCGGCAAGAAGGTGGAGGTCCACTCCCTGCCCTACTCGTCGATCTTCATGTGGTCGTCGGAAAACGGCCACGGCCTCTTCAACTTCAGTTCCGAAATCTCGCTGTGGACCCGCGCCGGGCACATCAAGGTCAAGCTGCACAAGGGGCTGGACGTGCGCCGGCTGGATCGGATCATCGCCCAGGCGGTGTTGCAGGCCGGCCCCGACTGAGCCTGCCTAGGCTCGTCAGGTGCGGCGGTCGAGCCAGATTTCCAGGCCCTGCGTGTTCAGTTCCACGTCCAGCGCCAGCAGACGGCGCACCGCGTCCTCCGCCAGCGTGACGCCGTGCCCGATGGCGGCGGCGACGTACAGATCGGACAGGCCGGCGACGATCCGCGCATGGCGATCCGGCTTTCCGTGCGCGGCACGGGCCACCGCGAGCATGCCATCGAGCAGCCGATGCAGGTCGTCCGCCATGCGCTCCACCTGCGCCGTGCTGCCGCCGACCTCACCGTAATGGGTGACGAACATGCGCTGCGGCCGGCGCGCCACCAGGGCGTCGATCGAGGCGTGCAGGGCCGCGGGTTCGAGCTGCACGGGCGTCGTGCTGGGCAGGGCGAAATGGCCGCGCGGGCTATCGAACTCGCGGTAGGACAGGCCGAAGGTGTCGCCGGTGAACCAGCTACGGCTGGCCTCGTCCCAGACGCACAGATGGTGGCGGGCGTGGCCGGGCATGTCGACGCAGCGCAGCGGGCGGCCGGCCAGTTCGATCACCTGGCCATCGGCCATCACCTCGACGCGCGCGGCCGGCACCGGCACGATCTCGCCATAGCTGCGGGCGATTTCTTCCGCGCCGTAGACGGCGGTCGCGCCAGCGATCAGCCGGATCGGATCGATCATGTGCGGCGCGCAGCGCGGATGCGCGGCCAGCCGCGCGTTGGGCAACACCTGCATCAACGCGCCGGCACCGCCGGCGTGGTCGAGATGGGCATGGGTCAG
>JBAYTD010000071.1:0-14937 GCA_041675805.1 Lysobacteraceae bacterium | reverse complement strand
CTGGACGAGAAATTCGTCGCCAAGAACTACTCGCGGCTGGAGGAAACCCGGCGCGGTCAGCGTGAAGTCCAGTGGGCGATTCGCCGCGCCACCGGCCAGCAGACGCTGTATTACCGCGCCACCGTGGTGCGCAACACCGAGACGCCGGCGCTCGACGGCACGCCGCGCGTCGGCGACCCGCCGGTGCTCGAAGAACCCTATGCCAGCGCCGCGCAGACCCTGCTCGACCAGGTTCGCGAAGGCTCGGCCGACATCGCCACCTACAGCCGCGAACTGGTCCGTCAGTTCAACGCCCAGCCGCCGGGCGAGGAAGTCGCGCTGCTGCGCGAACAGACGACCACGGCGGAGGCGCACGCCACCTTCATCGCCCAGTTGCTGGCCACGCGCAACATCCCGGCGCGGGTGATCCACGGTTTCGTGCTCGGCGATACGCAGTCGCAGGCCGATCTCTTGCCCTGGCTGCAGGTCCACAATGGCGCGCAATGGGTGACCATCGACCCGCGCAGCGCCGCCGAAGGCTGGCCGGACAACTTCTTCCTGTGGACCGCCAGCCCGCTGCCGACGCTGCAGATCGAGGACACTCCGCGCGCCCATCTGGTGTTTTCGATCAGCCGCAACCTGGCCGACGCCATGGCGGTGGCGGAACGCCGGCTGGAGGTGCAGGACGCCAACCTGGTGCGCTACTCCCTGCTCAGCCTGCCGTTGCAGACCCAGGACGTGTACCGAGTGCTGCTGCTGGTGCCGATCGGTGCCTTCATCATGCTGGTGTTGCGCAACCTGATCGGCGTCAAGACCTATGGCACCTTCATGCCGGTGCTGATCGCCTTGGCCTTCCGCGACACCGGCCTTCTGGCCGGCATCGCGCTGTTCGTGCTGGTGGTCGGAGCCGGCCTGCTGGTGCGCTTCTACCTGGAGCGCCTGCGCCTGTTGCTGGTGCCGCGACTGGCGGCGGTGCTGACCGTGGTGGTCGGCCTGATGGCCCTGGTGTCGGTGCTGTCCAACCAGCTCAGCATCGAGGTCGGCCTGTCCGTCGCCCTGTTTCCGATGGTGATCATGGCGATGACCATCGAGCGCATGTCGATCACCTGGGAGGAGCGCGGCGGTGCCCACGCCATCCGCGAGGGCCTCGGCACCCTGGCCGTGGCGGCGCTGGCCTATCTGGCGATGAGCTGGGAGCGGCTGGAGCACTTCGTCTTCGTGTTCCCCGAAGCGCTGCTGATCCTGCTCGCCCTGATCCTGGTGCTGGGCCGCTACTCCGGCTATCGCCTGAACGAGCTGTTCCGCTTCCGCGCGCTGGCGCGCGAGGCAGGTGACTCCCCGGCCTCTGCACTGGCGACACAAGCGCCCACCGACGCGCCTGCCGACACCAACCGGCCGCCAAGCTGATGCTCAATCCGTTCGACATCGCCCGCCGCCTGCGCCGCATCGGCCTGATGGGCATCGGCCAGCGCAACGCCGATTACGTGCTGATGTACAACCAGCGCAAGTTCTATCCGCGGGTCGACGACAAGCTGCTGACCAAGCAACTGGCGATGGCCGCCGGCCTGCCGGTGCCCGAGCTGTACGCGGTGGTGCGCGAGGAGCACCAGATCGCCGATCTGCACGACAGGCTGGCCGGTCGCGAGCAGTTCGTGATGAAGCCGGCGCATGGCTCCGGCGGCGACGGCATCCTCGTCATCAACGGCCGCCGCGGTGACAAGTACCGCCGTTCCAACGGCCATCTGATGAGTCGCGGCGAATTCGGCCACCATCTGTCCAACGCGCTGTCCGGCCTGTTCTCGCTCGGCGGCCACCCCGACCATCTGCTGATCGAATACTGCGTGCAGTTCGACCCGATCTTCGACCAGGTCAGCTACAAGGGCGTGCCGGACGTGCGCATCATCGTCTTCCTCGGCTACCCGGTGATGGCGATGATCCGCCTGCCGACGCGCCTGTCCGACGGCAAGGCCAACCTGCACCAGGGTGCCATCGGCGTTGGCATCGACATTCCCACCGGGCTGACCCGGCGCGGCGTCTGGGGCACCGAGATCATCGGCGAGCACCCGGACACCGAGTGCAGCATCGTCGGCCTGGCGATCCCTCATTGGGAGCAGCTGCTGGAGATGGCCTCGCGCTGCTACGAACTGGCTGGTCTCGGCTATGTCGGCGTCGATTTCGTCCTCGACCGCAACCTTGGCCCGATGATCCTCGAACTCAACGCCCGGCCCGGCCTTGCCATCCAGATCGCCAACGGCAACGGCCTGCTGCACCGGCTGAAGAAGGTAGAGGCGCTGAAGGAAAGCGGCCAACTGTCCACCGACCCCGCCGAGCGCGTGGCCTTCGCCCGCGCCGAATTCGCCACCAGGTGATGTCATGAAACGACTGCTTTCCCGTACCGCGACCCTGACCCTGGCCGGCGCACTGGCGCTGGCCGCCGGCTGCGCCACCTCGCCGACCGGGCGCAGCCAGTTGCTGATGATGTCCGATGCGCAGATGAGCCAGATGGGCATCGCCGCCTTCGATCAGATGAAGACCGCGGACAAGGTCTCCACCGACCGCGCCAAGCACGCCTACGTCGCCTGCATCGTCACCGCCCTGGTGGCCGAACTGCCCGAGCAATGGCGCGCGCAGCCCTGGGAGGCGCAGGTGTTCGCGGTCGATTCGCCGAATGCCTTCGCCCTGCCCGGCGGCAAGATCGGCGTCAACACCGGCATGCTGCGGCTGGCGGAAAACCAGGACCAGCTGGCCGCCGTGATCGGCCACGAGATCGGCCACGTCATCGCCAGCCACGCCAACGAGCGCGTCTCGCAGAGCACGCTGGCCGAGGCGGGCAGCGCGGCGCTGGCCGCCTACGTCGGCCGCAACGCCTCGCCGGATGCCGTCAAGCAATACGTCGCCCTGCTCGGTGCCGGGGCCCAGGTCGGTGTGCTGCTGCCGTTCTCGCGCAAGCACGAGAGCGAGGCCGACGTGATCGGCCAGCAATTGATGGCGCGGGCCGGCTTCGATCCCGCCGCCGCCGCCGAACTGTGGCGCAACATGCTCGAAGTCGCTCGCAAGGAAGGCCGTCCGCCGCGCCTGCTGTCGACCCATCCCGACCCCGAGCAGCGGATCGAAATCCTCCAGCGCAAGGCCCCGGAACTGCGTGCGGACTACGAGGCGGCGCGCCGCCAGGGCCGCGCACCGCGCTGCCGATGAACAGCGCTTCGACAGCCGATGCTTGAGTCTTTGCTCTAAAAGGCTCTAGACTCCCCGACCCCCGGGGCAGCGGATGCGCGAATCAAGGAACTTCGCACGCCGCGCCACCCGCCGATTCGAGAGTGCCCAGCGATGAAATTCCCGCGCCGCGTACAAACACTCGTCATCCTGTTGCTTGCCCTGCTGCTGGCCGCGCCGGCGCTGGCCCAGCGCAACAAGACCGAGAAGCGCGACCCGCTGTATCCGGACGCCGTCCGCGTCGAGCCGAAGAAGGCCAACGTCCAGCAGCGCTTCAACCGCAAGTTCGAGCAGATCAGCAAGCTGGCCGACGACGACAAGTACCAGGAACTGGTCGATGTCGCGCTGGAGATCGTCAACGATCCCAAGGCCAAGCCGGCCGACATCGCCGCCGGCTACCAGAACGCCGTCTACGGCGCGATGGAGCTGGAGGATTACGACAGCGCCGCCGAGTACATGGAAAAGGCGATCGAGACCAACGCGCTGAGCAACGACACCCACTATCAGATGATGCTCCAGCTCGCCCAGATCCACATGAGCGAGGAGCGCTACGTGCCGGCACTGGAGATCCTCGACCGCTTCATGGAGGAGACGCGCAGCCGCAAGCCCGACCACCTGGCGCTGAAGGGCAACGCCCTGTACCGCCTGGAGCGTTTCGACGAGGCCGCCACCGTGCTCAGCGAGGCGATCCGCGCCAGCGACAAGCCGCAGCCGAGCTGGCAACAACTGCTGATGGCCGCCTATTTCGACCAGGAAAAACCCGAGGAAGCCGCCCGTGTCGCCGAGGAGCTGATGGCGGCCAACCCGGACGACAAGCGCGCCGCGATGAACCTGGTCTCCATCTACGCCCAGGCCGACCAGTACGACAAGGCCGCCGCCCTGCTGGAGAAGCTGCGCGCCAAGGGTGCGCTGGACGAGGAGCGCGACTATCGCCAGCTCTACGTCATCTACCTGAACCAGGACGGCGGCGAGTCCAAGGCCATCGATGTCATCAACGAGGGTCTGGCCAAGGGCATCCTGAAGGAGAACGCCGAGGTCTTCACCGCCCTCGCCCAGTCGTACTACTTCACCGACCGCTTCGACGAGGCCATCGAGGCCTATCGCAAGGCCGCGCCGCTGGCCAAGGACGGCGAGGCCAGCCTGAACCTGGCGCGCGTCCTGTCCAACGAAGAGCACTTCGCCGAGTCCAAGGCCGCCGCCCAGCAGGCCATCGCCCGCGGCGTGCGCCGTCCCGGTGATGCCTGGATGATCATCGCCCGCGCCGAGTTCGGCCTGGACAACCGCAGTGCCATGATTGCCGCCTATCGTGAGGCCGCCAAGTATCCGGAGTCGCAGGAACAGGCCAGGGAATGGCTGCGTCGGAGCGGTCAGTTGTGACGCTGCGCGCGGTGACGGGCAAAATACCTGTACAGCCCGTAGTCACCTTGAGTTAAAGTAAGCCCCCCGTGCCACTTCCGCGTCGCGCTCCGCTCCTTTGGGTATGCGCGACATTAGCCTCGCTCACTCGATCAACTTGTTGCGCATGACCGGATTGACACAACAACGCTACGAAGAGCCGGACAAGTTCCATTGGGGGCGAGTCACTGGTTTTGCTTTCGCGATCGCCCTGCATGTCGCGGGCTTCCTCATCCTGATGGCGCCGGTATCGCCGCCGTCGATAGCCGAGGACAAGCAGGAGATCGTGGAGGTCACCTTCATCGAACCGCCGCCGCCGCCGCCGCCACCGCCACCGCCGCCGCCGGAGCCGCCCAAGCGTCCGCCGCCGAAGCCGGTCGAGCGCCCGCGTCCGGTGCCGCCGCCGCCGGAAGCGCCGCCGCCGGTCGTGCTCGACGATCCGACGCCGATGTCGATTCCCGCGCCGCCGCCTGCGCCGCCTGCGCCGCCCGCGCCGCCGGCCGATTACGGCCCGACCGAGGATCAGACCTACCGCCGCATCCGTCCGCCCCGTTATCCTCCTCAGGCGCTGCGCCGCCGCGAGGAAGGCGAAGTCATCCTGCGCGTGCTGGTCGGTACCGACGGCCGTCCCGTGCAGATCGAAGTCGAGCGTACCAGCCGCTCGCGCCTGCTGGATCGTGCAGCGATCGATGCGGTACAGAACTGGATCTTCAATCCCGGTCTCCGGGATGGCAAGCCGGTTCAGGGCTGGGTTCTGGTTCCCATCTCGTTCAAACTTTCCGACGCCTAAGAAAAGGGTAAGCGTTATGCTCCAAGATTCCGCAGCTCAGCTCGATCCGACCGGCATTCCGGGCTTTGGTGCCGCCTCCGATGCCGCCGCGCTCCAGAAAATGGGTTTTTCCCATCTGGTGTACACGCTCGACTTCGTCGGCTGGGCGGTGTTGGTCACCCTGGTCGTCATGTCCATCGCCGCGTGGTACTACACGGTGGTGAACACGCTCAAGAACATGACGATCAATCGACGCGCCGAACGGGTGGTCGGTGCCTTCTGGGAAACCAACAACACCGCCGAAGCCATCCGGCTGATGGAGGAGCAGCCGGCCAGTGAGCCGTTCTCCAAGATCGCCCTGGATTGCGCCCAGGCGGCGGCCCACCATCAGAAGCACGAAGGCAGCCGTCTGGCCGAAGCGCTGAACCGCTCCGAGTTCATCGACCGCGCCCTGCGCCAGGCGGTGACCCGTGAGAGCGCCAAGCTCGAAAACGGCCTGACCCTGCTCGCCACGGTCGGCTCCACCGCGCCGTTCGTCGGTCTGCTCGGCACGGTCTGGGGCATCTACCACGCCCTGCTCGCCATCGGTGCCAGCGGCAACGCCGGCATCGAGGCGGTGGCCGGCCCGGTCGGCGAGGCGCTGATCATGACCGCCATCGGTCTGTTCGTCGCCATTCCGGCGGTGATCGCGTACAACGCCTTCACCCGCAAGAACCGCACGACCAACGCCAAGTTCGACACCTTCGCGCACGATCTGCACGACTTCTTCGCCACCGGCTCGCGCGTCGGCGACGTCGGCAAGCGCTGATCCTCGTCTAGGGAAATCCTGCCATGGCATTCAGCTCAAACGACGACGCCGGCAGCGGGTTCACCGAACCCAACGTCGTTCCCCTGGTGGACGTCATGCTGGTGATGCTGATCATCTTCATGGTCACCACACCGCTGATGTCGCACAAGGTGAAGGTCGAACTGCCGGAGGCGACGATCGAGTCGGGCGAGAAGTACGAAGGCGTGCCGATCACCCTGGCGGTCAAGTCCAACGGCGAGCTGTACTGGAATGACGAGCGCGTGACCAAGTCGATCCTTGAGTCACGCCTCGCCATCGAGGCGCAGCGGCAGCCGCAGCCGCAGATCAACGTCCGCGGCGACAAGGACACCAAGTACCGGATCATCGCCGACGTCATGCAGACGGCGAAGCTCCAGGGCATCGCCAAGCTCGGCTTCATCACCCATCCGGAGAAGTGACCCATGGCGTTCAGTTCATCCTCCGGAGCGGGCGCGAAGTGCGACATGAACGTCGTGCCGCTGATCGACGTGCTGCTGGTGCTGCTGATCATCTTCATGGTGACGGCACCGATTGCCACGCATGAAATCCAGGTCGACCTGCCGCAGCGCTCGAAGAACGAGCAGGAAAATCCCAAGGATCCGCCGCCGCCGGTGCGCCTGCGCATCGACCAGTCCGGCGCGCTGTTCTGGGACAACATGCCCCTGCCGCGCGCAGCCCTCGCGCCCTCGCTGCAGATCGAGACCATGGGCAAGGGCGTCGATGAGCAGCCGACGCTGGAGATCGAAGCCAGCCCGGAAGTGGAATACGAGGTGCTGACCCAGGTCCTGGCCACGGCGCGCAACGTCGGCGTGATCAAGATCGGCTTCGTCGAAACGATGTAAGCAAGGCGGCCGGCTTGCCGGCCCGTCGACACCACACCGCTCGACACGACGCCGCCCACGGGCGGCGTCGTCGTTTCCGTGACGGCGAATCTGCCGCTGCGTCGGCGCTCAATCCGCCTTGCGATGCGGTCCGGTGATGGCGAGGTAGCGGCGCACGGTGGCATCGAGACCGTCATGCAGGGCTTCGCCGATCAGCGCATGGCCGATGGAGACTTCCAGTACCTGCGGCACCGCGTCCAGGAACCGGCCGAGATTGGCCTGGCTGAGGTCGTGCCCGGCATTGACGCCGATGCCCAGCGCCTGTGCTGCCCGTGCGCTGTCGGCAAAGGCTGCCAGCGCCGTGTCCGGCGCGCCATCGGCAAACGTCTCGGCATACGGTCCGGTGTAAAGCTCGATGCGGTCGACGCCGATGGCGGCAAACAGGTCAAGGCGCTGCACGCCGGCATCGACGAACACGCTGACCCGGCAGCCCAGTGATTTCAGCTCGGCCACCAGCGGGCGCAAGCGTTCGGCGTCGGTCTCCGGCGTGAAACCGTGGTCGGAGGTGAGCTGGCCATCGCCATCGGGCACCAGGGTGCATTGTGTCGGCCGGGTCAGCGCCGCCAGCGGCAACAGGCCGGCGTAGCCGTCGCGCGGGCCGGCGAAGGGATTGCCCTCGATGTTGAACTCGACCCGGCCCCGGCACAGCGCGGCCAGCGCCAGCACGTCGTCGTGGCGGATGTGGCGGGTGTCCGGTCGCGGATGCACGGTCAGGCCGTCGCAACCGGCGGCGATGCAGACTTCGCCGGCGCGCAGCGGGTCGGGATCCGCGCCGCCACGCGAATTGCGCAGCACCGCGATCTTGTTCAGGTTGACGCTCAGGCGAGTCATCGGCGAAGACTAACGCGACGGCGCGGGACTGGGAATCCCACGCTCAGCATGGCGCGGCCGAAGTCGCTTCGATCACCTGCCAGAGCCGGCGCAGCCTCGGCCGGAAGCCGGATGCGGCCAGCACGGCGGTGTAGTCCGGTGCCGGGGCGAGGCGCAGGAAATGCCAGGGCGCGCCGGCTTGGGCGGCGTCCGGCGGGCGGCGAAGGGCCGGCTGATCGCCGGCCGGGTCGAACAGCCATTGGTCAAGCCAGCCGAAGATGCCGGTGCCGGTCGCCTTGCAGGCGGCTTCCTTGGCCGTCCACAGGCGGATGAAATGCCGCGCGCGCTCGGCTTCGTCGGGCAAGGCACCCAGATACGCCGATTCGTCGGCAGCGAACCAGCGTTGCGCCAGCGCGCTGGCCGGCGGGCGGCGATCCGCACGCTCCAGATCGACACCGATGCGTCCGCGCGCGGCGACGCCGATCAGCGTGCCGCCACGGGTGTCGCTGAGATTGAAGTCCGGGCCGCCGTCAGGCAGGTACGGACGGCCTTTTTCTTCGCGGGCGAAGCGCAGCGAGGCTGGCGGCTGGCCGACATGGCTGGCGAGGACACGGCGCAGCAACAGGTCGGTGCGCTGGCGACGCGGCAGCGAAGCCGCCAGCGTGCCGGGCAGCCACCACAGATCCACCTCGTCGCCGGCCAGCGGCGGTACCGCCGGCGGTGGCCAGTCGATCAGTGTCGGCGCCGGTATTTGCATTGCGTCATGCTGGCGCAGCGCCGGCGTGTTAGGCAAGCGCCGCCGGCCGGCCGTTGGCGCGGTGCTACCATCGGCGCGCAACGCGGGGCGCGGGGAGGACGCGATGGTTGCCGGCTGGATCCTGCTGCTGGTGTCGCTGGGCTATGTCGCGGTGCTGTTCGCGCTGGCGCATTTTGGCGACCGCCGCCCGCTGTATCCGCAGCACGCCGGCCTGCGCCCCATCGTCTACAGCCTGGCGCTGGCGGTGTACTGCTCGTCGTGGACCTTCTACGGCGCGGTCGGCAGCGCGGTGCAGAGCGGCTGGAGCTACCTGCCGATCTATCTCGGGCCGATCCTGCTGTTCGTGTTCTTTCGCGGCATCCTGCGGCGGCTGGTGCAGATTGCCGGCGAGCAGAGCATAACTTCCATCGCCGATTTCCTCGGTGCCCGCTACGGCAAGTCGCAGGGCCTGGCGGCACTGGTCACCCTGATCGCGGTGATCGCCGCGATTCCCTACCTGGCGCTGCAACTCAAGGCGGTGTCGATGAGCATCGCCGTGCTCAGCGGTCCGGAGGCGGTACAGCCGCCGCCGCTGTGGGCCGACAGCGCGCTGTGGGTGGCGGCCATCCTCGCCGTGTTCGCCATCCTGTTCGGCACCCGCGAGATCGACGCCACCGAGCATCATCGCGGCCTGATGCTGGCGGTGGCGCTGGAGTCGCTGGTCAAGCTGGGTGCCTTCCTCGCCGTCGGCCTGTTCGCCCTGCATCTGCTGCCGGACAACGCCGGCGAATTGGCCGAGCGCGCCGGCTTCATCGGTCAGAGCGCCCTGCCGCCGGGCTTCCTGGCGCAGACCCTGCTCGCCTTCTTTGCCTTGTTCTGCCTGCCGCGGCAGTTCCAGGTCGGCGTGGTGGAATGCGGCGACGGCAGCGACATCGACCGCGCGCGCTGGCTATTTCCGACCTATCTGATGGTGATCGTGATCCTGGTGGTGCCGATCGCCCTCGCCGGCATGGCCGTGCTCGGCCCCGATGGCCATCCGGACGCCTACATGCTCAGCCTGCCGCTGGCGCTGGATCAAACCGAACTGGCCCTGCTCGCCTATCTCGGCGGCTTCTCCGCCGCCACCGGCATGGTGATCGTCGCCAGCGTGGCGTTGGCGACCATGGTCAGCAACGATCTGGTGATGCCGGCCCTGTTGCGCACGCGCTGGGCGCGCAGTGGCCGGCGCGGGCAGGACCTGTCCGGCTTGGTGCTGGGTGTGCGCCGCATCACCATTGTCGGGCTGTGTCTGGTCGCTTTCGTCTACTACCGGCTCAGCGCCGGCCAGCGCGATCTGGCATCGATCGGCCTGTTGGCGTTTTCCGCCGTGGCGCAGTTCGCGCCGGCCATCCTTGGTGGCCTGTACTGGCGCGGGGCCAGCCGCATCGGCGCGCTTGGCGGTCTGTCGGTCGGCTTTGCCGTCTGGGTCTACACGCTGGCCTTGCCGACCCTGGCGCTGGGCGGCTGGCTGCCGTCGGCCTGGCTGGACAGCGGCCCGCTGGGCCTGCACTGGCTGCGGCCGACCGCCCTGTTCGGGCTGTCCGGCTGGGATCCGTTGACCCACGGTGCGTTCTGGTCGCTGCTGGCCAATGTCGCCGCCTTCGTCTTCCTGTCGCTGCGCCATCGCCCGAGCGTCGACGAGCGCCTGCGCGCGCTGCCCTTCCTCGATCCCTGGGCCGAACGCCCGCCCAGCGCCGCCGGCGAATGGGGCGGGCGGATCAGCGTCGGCGACCTTTCCGCCATCGCCACCCGCATCCTCGGCGCGCGCGCCGCCGAACGCGCCTTCGCCGAGTACGCCGCCACCCAGGAGCGCCCGCTGCTGCCGGCCGACAGCGCTGATCGCGGCCTGTTGCAGTTCACCGAACGCTTGCTCGCCGCCGCCATCGGCGGCCCCTCGGCACGCCGCGTGCTGACCACCGCGCTGCGCGGCACCGGCCTCGATCTGGGCGAAGTGGTGTCCCTGCTCGACGAGACCTCGCAGGTGCTGCGCTTCAATCGCGAACTGCTCGGCACCACCCTGGAGCACATCAGCCAGGGCGTCAGCGTGGTCGATGCCGAGATGCGCATGGTGGCGTGGAACCGTCGCTATCTGGAGATGTTCGAGTACCCGGACGGCATGGTCTACGTCGGCCGGCCGGTGGCCGATCTGATCCGCTACAACGCCGAGCGCGGCGAATGCGGGCCGGGCGATGTCGAGGCGCATGTCGAAAAGCGTCTGGCGCACATGTGTCAGGGCACCCTGCACGTGTTCGAGCGCGAGCGCATCAACGGCAGCGTGGTGGAGATGCGCGGCGGACCGATGCCCGGCGGCGGCTTCGTCACCACGTTCGCCGACGTCACCGAATACAAGCGCGGCGAGAAGGCGCTCATCGAAGCCAAGGAAACCCTGGAACAGCGCGTCGAGCAGCGTACCGGCGAACTGCGCGCAGCGCTGGAGGCGCAGCGCCAGGCCAAGCAGGAGGCCGAGGCCGCCAACTCCAGCAAGACCCGCTTCCTAGCCGCCGCCAGCCACGACCTGCTGCAACCGCTGAACGCCGCCCGCCTGTTCACCGCCGCGCTCGGCACACAGGACGACCTGTCGACCGATTCCGCCGAACTTGCGCAACGCATCGAAAGCGCCCTGCGCGCCGCCGAGGAACTGCTCGACGGCCTGCTCGACGTGTCCCGCCTCGACGCCGGCTCGTTGAAACCGTCGCCCGGCCCGGTGTCGATCGAGCGCCTGTTCGCCTCGCTGAACGAACAGTTCGCCGCGCAGGCACAGGCGCGCGGGCTGGACCTGCGCGTGCGCGCCCTGCCGCTGAACGCGCTCAGCGACCGCGCCCTGCTGCGGCGCATCCTGCAGAACTTCCTCGCCAACGCCCTGCGCTACACCGCCCAGGGCGGCGTCCTGCTGGCCTGTCGCCGACGCGGCGCGATGCTGCGGCTGGAGGTCTGGGATACCGGACCGGGCATCCCCGACGAGCAGACCCAAGCGATCTTCGCCGAGTTCCACCGTGGCGACTCGGCCTCGCCATGGGGCGAGAAGGGCCTCGGCCTCGGGCTGTCGATCTGTCAGCGCATGGCCGGCATGCTCGGCCATCGCATCGACCTCGCCTCGCGGCTCGGGCGCGGCAGTTGCTTCGCCATCGAGACGCCGCTGACCGCCGAGCCGGCGCAGCCGCCGGCGATCCACGCCGCGCCGGCCGCCGCCCTGCCGCGCCAGCGCGTGCTGTGCGTCGACAACGATCCGGAAATCCTCGAAGGCATGCGTGCTCTGCTGGCGCGCTGGGGCCAGGATGTCGACACCGCCGCCGGCCTGGAACAGGCGCTGCTCGCCAGCCGCGCGCACCGGCCCGACCTGGTGCTGGTCGATTTCCACCTCAACGAAACCCTGGACGGACTCGCCGTGCTGGAAATCCTGCGCCGCAACATCGTGCCGGCACCGCCCGGTGCATTGATCACCGCCGATGGCAGCGAGGAAGTCGCCCGCCGCGCCCGCGACGGCGGCTTCCCGGTGCTCTACAAACCGGTGAAACCGGCCGCCCTGCGCGCCCTGATCACCGCCCTCGCGCGCCGCCGTGGCCGGTCCGCGGAAGACCCGGAAGGCGCAGGCCGTTTACCCTAGCGCCCCGTCACCGGTTCCGCGTCCGTTCGCATGCCCTATACCCCGATCCTCGCCACCCTCGGTTACGTACTCGCGCCGGATCGCCGGCGCGTCCTGCTGGTCCATCGCAATGCCCGTCCCGGCGACCAGCATCTGGGCAAGTACAACGGCCTCGGCGGCAAGCTGGAGGCGGACGAGGACGTGGTTGCCGGCATGCGTCGCGAACTGTTCGAGGAAGCCGGCATCGTCGCCACCGCGCTCAGCCTGCGCGGCACCATCAGTTGGCCCGGCTTCGGCAAGCAGGGCGAGGACTGGTTCGGCTTCGTCTTTCTGATCACCGCCTTCGAGGGCGAGCCGCCGACCAGTAATGTCGAAGGCGCGCTGGAATGGATCGAAATCGAGCGCATCCTCGACCTGCCGCTATGGGAGGGCGACCGCCATTTCCTGCCGCTGGTGTTCGACGCCGACCCGCGCGCCTTCCACGGCGTGATGCCCTACCGCGACGGCAAGCTGCTGTCCTGGCATTGCGAGCGGCTGTAGGCGCTCAGGCGGCGTCGTCGCAAAGCGGACGCAGCGCCGGATCGAGCGCCACGCGCTGGTCGAAAACGAAGCAGCGGCCGTCGTAGTGCGCGCCGCCGACCGCCTCGAAATAACCAAGGATGCCGCCATCGAGCTGGCGCACGTGGTCGAAACCGTTGGCCTGCATCCAGCGCGCCGCTTTCTCGCAGCGGATGCCGCCGGTGCAGAACGGCACCACGGTGGCATCGTCCAACGCCTCGCGCCGTGCCGCCAAGGCGGCCGGGAAATCGACGAAATTGTCGATCGGCAGGGTCAGCGCGTCGGCAAAGCTGCCATGCGCGACCTCCTCGCGGTTGCGTGTGTCGAGCAGGCGAACCGGGCGGCCCTCGTCGTCGTGGCCCTGATCGAGCCAGCGCGCCAATTGCTGCGGCGTTACCGACGGTGCCCGCCCGCCGGCACCCAGCGGCGCGGCATCGGGCCGGCGGAAGGCGATGATCTCGCGCTTGCGCTTGACCTTCAGCTTGTCGAACGGCGCGCGCCGGCTGTGGCTGTACTTCACCTGCATTCCGGCAAAGCGGGGGTCCGCGCGCAGCCAGTCGACGAAGTCGCGCAGCGAAGTCTCGACGCCGGCGAGGAACAGGTTGATCCCTTCCTCCGCCACCAGCATCGTACCGAGCAGCGCGTCGGCCTCGGCGCGTTGCCGCAGCCGCTCGGCCAGCGCGGGCGCATCGTCGATGGCGACGAAATGATAGGCGGCGAGGTTGAGCGTCATGGTGCGGCATTCTACCGGCCACGCCGGGCGCGGACGGTCGGCAAGCTGGAAGCGGAACGGATGAAGGCGGTAGAGTCTGGCGACCGGCGCAAAGAAGACTGGCATCAGTTGCGTAGCGTCTGGCTGCCTTCGAGCCTGCTCTGACTGTTCATGGACCACGCCACCCTCGCCACCCTGCGCGACCGCCATCCGGCCTGGCGGCTGCTGGCCTCGCCGCATGCGCCGCTGGTGGCCAGCTTTCTCCGACGCGTTTTCGTGCTGCCGAACGTGCGCACGATGCGCGAGGCCGATCTGGTGCAGGCGCTGGAGGACGATCTTTTCGCCTTGCGCGAGCAGTTGGGCGAGGCGGCCTATCCCAAGCGCGCGCAGGATTATCTGAACGACTGGGCGGCACCGGACAAGGGCTGGTTGCGCAAGTTCTACAAGCCGGGCACCGATGAAGCGCAGTTCGATCTGACTCCGGCCACGGAAAAGGCGATTGCATGGCTGGTCACCCTGACCGAGCGGCCGTTCGTCGGTACCGAATCGCGTCTGCTGACCCTGTTCGCGCTGCTGGAGCAGATCAGCGCCGGCACCGAGGCCGATCCGGCGCGGCGTTTGCAGGAATTGCAGCGCAAGCGGGCGCAACTGGATGCCGACATCGCCCGCGCCCAGGCCGGTGAAGTACCGCTGCTGGATGACACCTCGATCAAGGAGCGCTTTCTCCAGTTCCAGCAACTGGCGCGCGAACTGCTCGCCGATTTCCGCGAGGTGGAACACAACTTCCGCCAACTCGACCGCAGCGTGCGCGAGAAGATCGCGCTGTGGGACGGCAGCAAGGGCGAACTGCTGGACAGCATCATGGGCGAGCGCGACGCCATTGCCGATTCGGATCAGGGCCGCAGTTTCCGCGCGTTCTGGGATTTCCTGATGTCCAGCAGCCGTCAGGAAGCCCTGAGCGAACATCTGGAGCGCGCATTGGCGCTGCCGCAGGTGATCGAACTCAAACCCGAACCGCGCACCCGCCGCATGCACCACGATTGGCTGGAGGCCGGCGAGCACACCCAGCGCACCGTGGCGCAGTTGTCGCAGCAACTGCGGCGCTTCCTGGATGACCGCGTGTTCCAGGAAAACCGCCGCATCCTGGACCTTTTGCGCGGCATCGAAAGCAAGGCGCTGGCCCTGCGCCAGACGGCACTGCGCGGGGACGTGATGCAGATCGACGGGATCGGTGCGGATATCGCGCTGCCGCTGGAGCGCCCGCTGTTTTCGCCCAAGGCCCGGCTGCGGCTGGAACAACTGCTGCCCGAGCAGGGCGATGACGACATCGACACCGCACGCCTGTTCGAGCAGATCGTGGTGGACAAGGCGCGGTTGTCGGCGAACATCCGGCAGGCGCTGCGCGGCAGCAGCCAGGTCTCGTTGCATGCGCTGGT
>JBAYTD010000070.1:0-14968 GCA_041675805.1 Lysobacteraceae bacterium | reverse complement strand
TGGACTTCTCACCCATCCGCAGACGCCCGCACAAGTCACCTGCGCACACTGTCAAAGATCAAAAGACCAAGGCCTCAACGCCTTGACCCCCTTCACCCCAGTCTCCTGAAGCGAGCCGCCCATCTTACAGCACTTTCGGCGAACGTCAACACCTCTTGGCGCTGATGTGTCCGTGCCTTCAGCTTGCCGCGATCAGGCGCACGCGGGCGAAGTTGCGCTTGCCGACCTGGAGCACCGCTTCGACGCCCGGCGCGAAGCTCCGCGCGGCGTCCTCGACCACTTCGCCATCGACCTTGACGGCGCGCTCGCGCAGCTTGCGCATGGCTTCGGAGTTGGACGGCGTGATGCCGGCGGCGGTGAGCAGGGCGGCGATGCGGATGCCCTCGGCGGGGATGGCAACCTCCTGCAACGGCAGCAGAGAGGCGTCGCCCTGGCCGGTGACGGCGGCGCGCCAGCCGGCGATGGCGAGGTCGGCGGCGGCACCGTCGTGGAAGCGCGCCGCCAGCTCGCGCGCCAGGCGCAGCTTGATGTCGCGCGGGTTGAGGCCGGCGGCAACCTCGACCCTGAGCCTCGCCGCTTCGTTGATGGAGATGTCGAAGCTGAGCAGCTCGATCCAGCGCCACATCAGTTCGTCGCCGATCTTCATCGTCTTGTTGACGATGTCGATGGCCGGCTCGTCGATGCCGATGTAGTTGCCCAGCGACTTGCTCATCTTGTTGACGCCGTCGAGGCCCTCCAGCAGCGGCATGGTGAGGACGACCTGCGGCTGCTGGCCGTGATGCTCCTGCAGGCCGCGGCCCATCAGCAGGTTGAACTTCTGGTCGGTGCCGCCAAGCTCGACGTCGGCCTTCAGCGCCACCGAGTCGTAGCCCTGCACCAGCGGATACAGGAATTCGTGGATGGCGATCGACTGCTGGGCGGCGTAGCGCTTGGCGAAGTCGTCGCGCTCGAGCATGCGGGCGACGGTGTGCTGGCCGGCGAGGCGGATCATGTCGGCGGCCGACATCCGACCGAACCACTCGCTGTTGAAGCGCACTTCGGTGCGCGCGCGGTCGAGCACCTTGAACACCTGCGCCTCGTAGGTACGCGCGTTGGCCAGCACGTCCTCGCGGCTGAGCGGCTTGCGCGTGGCGTTCTTGCCGGAGGGATCGCCGATCATCCCGGTGAAGTCGCCGATCAGGAAGATCACCTGATGGCCGAGGTCCTGGAACTGGCGCATCTTGTTGAGCAGGACGGTGTGGCCGAGGTGCAGGTCGGGTGCGGTCGGGTCGAAGCCGGCCTTGATCCGCAGCGGCCGACCGGCAGCCAGCCGGGCCAGCAGTTCCCCCTCCTTGAGGACCTCGTCGGCACCCCGGCAGATCCGATCCCGGGCTTCTTCGATGCTGCTCACTGCTCGTTCTCCTGCGCCGGGCATGGTCCGTGGGCGGCCGCCAGCGTTAAATTGAAGTTAAAATTTTCCCGGAACAAAAGCCAGTCGGAACAAGGGTTTGACGCATTGTTTTGACTACGTTTATCGTTAGCCCCACCTCGTAGGCGGGATCGTTCCATCGTGACAGTATCGCAGGGGCCACGCCGGCCCATCAGCCCGCCTGCGCCGCAGGCCATCCGTCGCCCGGTCAACGGGCAATCCGCCACCACTTCCCGACTGCCGGCGCTGCGCCGCGAACACTGGCTGGCAGCCGGTGCCCTGGCCGCGCTGCTGTGCATCGTCGCGCTGGCCGCGCGCGGTGGCGGCGGCGAAGAATCCGCTCCTGCCATGCTGATGTCGACGGCGCTGGAATTGCCGGCGACGCCGCTGGCCACCAACGCCGCCGATGCCACGCAGAACGACGACGACGCGCAGTGGACCGTGGTCCGCGTCGCGCCGGGGCAGACGATGGGCGCGATCTTCGCCGAGCTCGGCCTGTCCGCCGCCACCTTGCATCGCCTGCTCCAGCAGCCCTCGCTGAAGACCGTGCTGACCCGCATCCGTCCCGGCCACGAGTTCGCCTTCGCCATCGACGACGGCAAGCTGACCGCGCTGCGCTTCGACCGCGAGGACCACGAGCGCGTGGTCGTCCGCTTCGATGGCGAGGCGCTCGAGGAGGACGTACAGGCACGCGCCATCCAGCGCCGCGTGCACATCGCCTCGGGGGTCATCGAGGACAGCCTGATCGGCGCCGGCGAGAAGGCCGGCATGAGCTACACCGCCATCCTCGAACTGGCCAAGGCGTTCGGCTACGACATCGACTTCTCCCAGGACCTTCGCGTGGGCGACCGCTTCGACGTGGTCTACGAGGAGATCTGGCGCGATGGCGAGCGCCTGCGCAGCGGCGACGTGCTGGCCGCCACCTTCGTCAACCAGAACAAGCGCTATCAGGTGTTCCGCTACCAGTTCGCCGATGGCCGCACCGACTACTTCGACGCCGAAGGCCGGCCGATGAAGAAGGGCTTCCTGCGCATGCCGATCGACTTCGCCCGCATCAGCTCGCGCTTTTCCACCGCGCGCAAGCATCCGGTGCTGGGCAAGGTGCGCGCGCACAAGGGCGTCGACTACGCCGCCCGCACCGGCACGCCGATCATGGCCGCCGGCGAGGGCCGGGTGAAGTTTGCCGGCTGGCAGAACGGCTACGGTCGCACGGTGATCATCGATCACGGCAACAACGTCACCACGCTGTACGGCCACATGTCGCAATACGGCCGCTTCAAGACCGGCGCGCGGGTGCGCCAGGGCGACGTGATCGGCCAGGTCGGCGCCAGCGGTCTCGCCACCGGCCCGCACCTGCACTACGAGTTCCGCGTCGCCGGCGTGCATCGCGATCCGCTGACCGTCACCCTGCCCAAGCCGCAGCCGCTGCCGAAGAACGAGCTGGACCGCTTCCGCCTGCAGACCCAGCCGCTGTTGGCGCAACTGGAAGTGCTGTCCGGCGGACGCCACTACGCCAGCCGCTGATGCCGTGCGCGGACCGGGTGCGGAGCTTCATCTCGGCCTGATCTCCGGCACCAGCGCCGACGGCATCGACGTCGCCCTGGTGCGCTTCGCCGAGGCCGCCGCACCGCAATTGATCGCCGCCCGCACGGCTGCCTTCGCGCCGGCATTGCGCGAGGAAATCCTCGCCCTGTCGCAGGCGGCGCTGGCCATCGACCTCGACCGCGTCGGCCGCCTCGACCATCGCCTCGGCGTCGCCTTCGCCGACGCCGCGCTGGCCCTGCTCGACACCGCCGGCGTCGATGCCAGCCAGGTGGCCGCCATCGGTTCGCACGGCCAGACGCTGCGCCACGCGCCATCCGGCGACGCGCCGTTCACTTGGCAACTGGGCGACGCCAACCTGATCGCCGAACGCACCGGCATCGCCACCGTGGCCGATTTTCGACGCCGCGATGTCGCCGCCGGCGGCCAGGGCGCGCCGCTGATGCCGGCCTTCCATGCGGCGATGCTCGGCGCGTCCCAGCACGATCAGGCCGTGCTCAACCTCGGCGGCATCGCCAACCTGACCCTGCTCGGCCGCGACGGCGCGCTGCTCGGCTTCGACACCGGCCCGGCCAGCGCGCTGATGGATGCCTGGATGCTGGCGCAATGCGGCCAGCCGTTCGATGCCGATGGCTGCTTCGCCGCCAGCGGGCGGGTTGACGAGGCATTGCTGGCGACACTGCTGGCCGAGCCGTACTTTGCCCTGCCGCCGCCGAAGAGCACCGGCCGCGACGTGTTCCATCTGCCTTGGCTGCGGCAACGCCTGGCCGGGCGCGAACTCGCCACCGCCGACGTCCAGGCCACCTTGCTGGAACTGACCGCGCGCAGCATCGCCGACGCCTTGCTGCACGGCCAGCCGGGCACGCGCCGCCTGCTGGTCTGCGGCGGCGGCGTGCACAACGGCGCGCTGCTGCGGCGACTGGCCGCGCTGCTGCCCGGCATCACCGTCGACAGCACGGCACGGATCGGCATCGATCCCGACTTCGTCGAGGCGATGGGCTTTGCCTGGCTGGCGCGGGAGACCCTGGCCGGCCGGCCCGGCAACCGCGCCGAGGTCACCGGCGCGCGCGGGCCGCGCATTCTCGGCGCGATCCATCCGGTGTGATACGCGCAAGCTATCCAGTCCGCAGACGATCCGCCAAACTGGCGCAATGAGCACTTCTTCCCCAGGCTGGTCGGCCCGCCTTCCCGCCGCCTTGCGCCCTTATGTCGAGGCCGGCCCGTTGGGCGCGCTGATGCTGGGCATTTCCTCCGGCTTTCCGTTCGCCATGATCGGTGCCACGCTGACCACGCGTCTGGCGCAGGACGGCATCGACAAGAAGGCGGTCACCGCGTTCTCGCTGGCCTTCCTCGCCTACAACCTCAAGTTCCTCTGGGCACCGGCGGTCGACCGCCTGCGCCTGCCGCTGCTGCACCGCTTCGGCCAGCGCCGCTCGTGGCTGTGGCTGAGCGCCGCCCTGGTCGCCGCCAGCGTCGCCTTCCTCGGTCTGGTCGATCCGCGTGCCAGCCTGATCACCGTCGCCGTCGCTGCGGTGCTGGTCGGCATCAGCGGCGCGACCTTCGACATCATCATCGACGCCTACCGGATCGAGACGCTGGAGCCGCGCCAGCTCGGCACCGGCTCGGGCATGTCGCAGTACGGCTGGCGCATCGGTGCGGTCGCCGCCGGCGCGCTGGCCCTGGTGGTCGCCGCGCGCAGCGGCTGGAGCGTCGCTTACATGGCCTGCGCCGCGTTCGCCCTGCCGGCGGTGTTCGCCTCGCTGTGGCTGGGCGAGCCGACCCGCCATCGCACGCCGCCGCCGGCCACCGGCATGCTCTCGGCCGTGATCGACCCGCTGGCCGAGTTCATCCGCCGCCGCGGTGCCTGGCTGGTGCTGGCCTTCGTGCTGCTGCACAAGATCGGCGACACCCTGGCCAACCTCACCGTGCGCCTGTTGCTCGACGACCTCGGCTTCAGCAACGACGAGATCGCCACCTACGATGTCGGTTTCGGCTTCATCGCCTACCTCGCCGGCATCTTCGTCGCCGGCATGCTGTATGTGCAGATCGGCCTCAAGCGCGCCTTGTTGCTCAGTCTGGTGCTGATGGGCCTGACCAACCTGTCGTTTGCCTGGCTGGCCACGGCCGGGCACAGCAATGCCCTGCTCGCCTTCACCATCTGCTTCGAGAACTTCGCCAGCGGCATCGGCGGCGTGGTGGTGGTGGCCTACCTGTCGGCGCTGTGCAACCTGTCCTTCACCGCCACCCAGTTCGCCCTGCTGTCGGCGGCGGCCTCGGTGGTCGGGCGGCTGATCACCGGGACCACGGCCGGCGGCCTGATCGAGACCATGGGCTATGTCGATTTCTACCTGCTGACGACGCTGGCCGCCGTGCCCGGCATTGTGCTGTTCGTGCTGATGATGCGCGCCGGACTGGTCGATGATGCGCTGCTCGGAAGCGGACCGCCGGCGACGGCCGGCTAGGTCGCGCCGAGCAGCCAGCGCCAGAGCGGCAAGGTCAGCAGTGACAGCGGCACGCCGAAACCGACCATCGCCGCCGCCAGGCCCGGTGCCAGCCGGTGCGAGATCGCCAGCGCGGCGGCGGTGACCATCGGTGCCATCGCCGATTCCAGCACCGTGGCCTGCGCCGCCAGCGGGGCGAGGCCGAACCAGATCGACAGCGGCCAGGCGATGGCCGGCAGCACCAGCAGTTTCAGCGCCAGCCCGGCCGCTAGCGGCGCGCGCTCCTTGCGCGGCACGCGGAAACGCAGTTGCAGGCCGATCGCTAGCGTCACCAGCGGCAGCAGCGCGTCGGCGAGCCGATCCAGCACGCTGGCCAGCATCCGCGGCGGCTCCGCCGGCATCACCGTCAACGCCAGCAACAGGGCGATGAAGGGCGGAAAACGCAGTACCTTGCGGCCGACGTCGCCCAGCGTGGGCGGGCGGTCACCGCCGTAGCGGGCGAGGATCCACAGACCCCAGGTGCTGAGGATCAGGAAGGAGCCGAACTGGTCGTACATCACCGCATAGGGCAGGCCCTCGGCACCGAGGAAGGCCTCGATCAACGGATAGCCGAGGAACGAGGTGTTGCCCAGCGGCACGCACAGCAGCAGCACGGCGCGCTCGGCGTCGTTGAGGCGCAGCGCGCGGCTGAGCACGGCGACCAAGGCGGCGCTGGCCAGCAGCAGCAGCCAGGGAATGGCGACCAGGCCGAGCAGGCTGACATCGAACTCCAGCCGCGAGGCATGGCGCAGCACCGCCGCCGGCAGGCAGACGGTGATCACCACCTGGTTGAGCGCTTCCGCCGAGTTGTCCGGCAACAGCCGGTAGCGGGCGCAGAACTTGCCCAGGGCGATCATCAACAGGACAAGGGCGAATGCGTCGGCGGCCATCGCGGAAGTGTAGGGACGGCGAGGCGGGCCGCCTATCCGTCCAAGGTCGCCCTTGCGAAGTTCAGCCGCCTGCGCACTGGCCGGCGGGATGCGCCGCGATGCAGTCGCGCAACTGCGCGAACGCCGCCTCCAGCGCCGCCGCTGCCACCGCGCAGACCTCGGCGTCGCCACGCCGGGCGGCGGACTCCAGCGCCGCCGCCGCCGTCGACAGCGGCGCGGCGCCGACCAGCCGCGCCGCGCCCTTGATCCGATGCGCCTCGCGCGCCAGGCGGATCAAATCGGCGCTTTCGGCGGCCTTGCGCAGCGCCGCCATGTCCTGCTCGGTGGCGGTGAGGAAATCGGCCAGCAGGGCGGCGATCTCGTCGGCATCGCCGCCGGTCGCTTCGCTCAACACGGCGGTGTCCAGCGGCAGCGCCCCGGCGGTGGCGGCTTGCTTCGGATCGGCAGCGTGCGGGGCCGCCAGGCGCAGGTGCGGCAGCCAGTGCGCGAGACGTTCGCGCAGGCGGGCGATGCCGACCGGCTTGATCAGGAAATCATCCATGCCGGCGGCCCGGCCGCGCTCGGCCTCGCCCTGCATCGCGGCGGCGGTGATCGCCAGCACCGGCGTGCGCGGCAGACCGCGCGCCGCTTCCTCGGCACGGATGGCGCGGGTCATGGCATAACCATCGAGGCCGGGCATGTGGATGTCCGACAGCACCAGGGCATGGCGTCCGCTGCGCCAGCGCGCCAGGCCCTGTTCGCCATCCTCGGCGGTTTCGCTGGCGTAGCCGGCCAGTGCCAGTTGCCGCGTCAACACCTGGCGATTGGTCGGATGATCGTCGACCAGGAGGATCAGGCTGCGCTCGCGCTCGGCCTGTTCGATGTCCGGGGCCAGGCGCGGCGGCGGCAGCGCCGCGCCGTCGTCAGGATCCTCGATGTCTTCGGCGCGCGCGGTCGGCAGGTCGAGCCGCAGCCAGACCGTCGTGCCCTCGCCCTCGCGGCTGTCCATGCCGACTTCGCCCTGCATCAGCCCGGCCAGCCGACGACAGATGGCAAGGCCCAGCCCGGTGCCGCCGAAGCGCCGCGTGGTGTCGGCTTCGGCCTGGGCGAAGGGCTGGAACAGGCGCGCCAGCGCCGCCGGTGAAATGCCGATGCCGGTATCGCTGACACGCAGTTCGACACGCTCGCGCCCGGCATCCTCGCCGAGACGGACAAGGGCGACGTGGACGCCGCCGTGGCGGGTGAACTTCAGCGCGTTGGAGAGGAAGTTGGACAGTATCTGGCGCAGCCGCAGCGGATCGACCACATGCGCCGGAGCCAGCGCCTCGTCGATGGCGAGGGTCAGCCGCAGTCCCTTGTTGGAGGCGGCGTCCATGAAGTTGTAGGCGGCATCGGCGACCACTCTGCGCAGTGCGCTCGGCACCGGGGCCAGATCCAGCCGGCCGGCCTCGATCTTGGAGAAGTCGAGGATGTCGCCGATGATCTGCAACAGCATGTCGGCGGACTGCCGGATCACCTCCAGGGCGCGCCGCTGCTCGGCATCGAGGCGGGTGTGGCCGAGCACTTCGACCATGCCGGTGACGCCGATCATCGGCGTGCGGATCTCGTGACTCATCGCCGCCAGGAAGGCGCTCTTCGCGCCGCTGGCGGCGCGCGCCTGGCGCTCGCTCTCGCGCAGTTCCAGTTCCAGCGCCTTGATCTCGGTGAGGTCGGTGGCGACGTTCAGCACGCCCAGCAGTTCTCCCTGCGGATCGCGCATGGCGGAGACGGCGAGCAGCACCGGCACCGGTTCGCCGTCGCTGCGCAGCAAGGTGAACTCGCGCGGCGGCCAGCCGGCCTCGGCCATCGCCGCCAGCGCCTGCCAGCCCGCTGCTACCGTGCGGCTCAATCGTGTCTGCACCTCGTCGGCCAGTGCCTGCATCTGCGCAGCGTCGAGCAGGGACGGGGCGGCATCGGCGTCGGCCGCCCCGGCCGATTGCCGGCCGACCAGGGCCGACGCCGGATGGCCGAGCAGGGTTTCGGCAAACGGATTGACGTGGGTGAAACGCCCGTCGGCGTCCAGCGCGACGATGGCGATGCGCGCCGCCGACAGCAGCGAGCGCTGGAACAGGTCGCGCTGCTGCAGGGCGCGGCGGGTACGCTCGTTGGTGTCGAGCATCGCCCGCAGTTCGCTCTCGTGACGCTGGATGTCGCCGCGCATCTCGATGAAGGCGTCCAGCACCTCGCCCAGTTCGCCGCGCGGCCGGTGGACGGGCGCTTCGTCGAAGCGACGGCGGCGGGTGTCCTTGGTCAGCCGCAGCAGCGATTCGACGCCGCGATAGAGGTTGCGCAGGATGCCGCGGCCGACCAGCAGCGCCGCCAGCAGGGCCAGCGCGCTGATGCCGATGCGCAACAGGCCGCTCCAGCGCGCCTGGCGGACGTCGGCCACCACCAGGGCGTCGGCGCGCAGCAGTTCGAGGTCGACCAGTTGCCGCAATTGCCCGGTCAGCGGTCCCATCGCCGGGTACAGCTCGGCATCGGCGAAACGTGCCAGCGCCGGCATGTCGCGGCTGGCGAGGATCTCGCGCAGGCGGTCGACCGCGCGGTCCATGCGCACCCGCGCCTGGGCCGCCTCGCCGAACGCCCGCTGCTGCGCCAGCGAGCGCTCCACCGCAACCAGATAACGCCAGCTCTGTTCGATCTCGACCACGGCCGACTCCACCCCGGCCTGCGCCTGCGGCCAGTCGATCCGTCCGGCGCGCAGCCGGGCCACGGCATCGACGATGTCGACGGCATAGGCGTTGGAAACCAGGGTGACGCGGCGCACGCCTTCCAGCGAGTGTTCGCGCAGTTCGGTCAGCGCGGCGCGCGTGCGGCGCTGGCTCCATGCGTCCAGCAGCAACAGGACGACCAGCACCGCCACCAGCACACCGAACAGGGCGCGCAACTGGAAGCGGATGCTGAAGCGGCCACGCCGCGGGGCCGGCGGCCAGTCGCCGGCGGGCAGGGTGTCGGCTTCGGCGGCTTCGGCGGCTTCCGCCGGCCTGCGCTGCGTCGTCGTCATGGTGGCGGCGCGCCGCTGCGGCCGGTCGTTGGCGACCGCAGCGCCGGCCTCATCGACGTCAGCCCTGCGGACGTCGCCAGTGCGCCACCACTTCGGGCAACTGCTGGCCGGGGGCGGGACGGCCGATCAGGTAACCCTGGGCGAAGGCACAGCCGAGGTCGGCCAGCATCTGCCATTCCTCCACCGTTTCCACGCCCTCGCCGACCATGTCGAGGTTGAGCTTGCGGGCCAGTTCCAGGCTGGCCTCGACCACCGCCCGCCGGCGCGGCTGGCGCGGCGCGCCGCTGACGAAGCTGCGGTCGATCTTGAGTTCGGTGAACGGAATCTGCGAGAGCTGCGACAGAGAGGAATAGCCGGTGCCGAAATCGTCGATGGACAGGCCGAAGCCCTTCAGCCGCAGCCGCGCCAGCACCTTGAGCGCCTGCGCCGCCTCGCCCATCACCGAGCTTTCGGTGATTTCCAGCACCACCTCGCGCGGCTCCACGCCATGCGCGCGGACGATGCGCAGGTAGGTTTCCACCACCTCGGCGCTGGTCAGGCACAGTGGCGAGACGTTGACCGCCACGCGCAGATGCAGGCCGGCCGCGGCCCAGCGCGTCTTCCAGGCGCAGGCACCGTCGAGGATGCACTCGGTGAGGCGGTCGATCAGGCCCTCGCGCTCCAGCGCCGGGATGAACTGCGCCGGCCGCGCCACGGCACCGCCGGGCAGCACCCAGCGCGCCAGCGCCTCCACCGCCACCGCATGACCATTGCTGAGCGTCACCTGCGGCTGAAACCAGGGCACGATAGCCCCGGCATCGAGCGCGGCGAGCAGCGACTGGCGACTGCAATCGACGCCTTCGCAAGGGTCCAGTTCGTCCTCGTGGGTGGAATAGGAATTGAGCACTTCGCCGAGCTTGGCCGAGGTCAGCGGTTTTTCGATGTTGGCCAGCACCCGCATGCCGTAGGCGCGGGTCATGCTCTGCACGGCACCGAGCAGGGACGGTTCGAGCGCGCTGGCCACCACCACCGCATGGGCCAGGCCCTCCTGGGCCAGATGGCCGATCAGTTCGACGCCATCCATGCCCGGCAGGTCGAGATCGACCAGCACGATGTCCGGCGGCTGGTCGCAGGCGCGCAACCGGTCCAGCGCCGATTGTCCGTCCATGGCTTCGAACACGGTACCCACGCCCAGTTCGGCCAGAAGGCGCGTCGCCATCCGCCGCTGGAATCCGTGGTCTTCGACCACCATCACGCTTAGGTCCTTGAGCGCCATGGGTCCCCGCCCTGATCGATGGGCCAGCGTACCGCAGCCGCCGGGCGACGACAAAGCGCCGCCGACGCAAGGCGGGATTGGCGGTTTCGGCGGCGGCCAAGGCGCGCCGGCCGGCCGCCGGAGAGAGGCGGATCGACGCCCCTGATAGAATCGCGCGCCCCGTCTCGCCGCCAAAGCCCGCCATGTCCGTACCTGCCGCCGCCTTCGATGCCAGCGTCACGCTGGAGGACAAGTACACCCGCACCCATGGACGCATCTATCTGTCCGGCGTGCAGGCGCTGGTGCGCCTGCCGATCATGCAGCAGATGCGCGACCGCGCCGCCGGCCTCGATACCGGCGGTTTCATTTCCGGCTATCGCGGCAGCCCGCTGGGCGGTTTCGACCTGGAACTGTGGAAGGCGAAGAAGCACCTCGCCGCCAGCAACGTGCACTTCACGCCGGGTCTCAACGAAGACCTCGGCGCGACGATGGTCTGGGGCACGCAGCAGACCAACCTGTTCCCCGGTGCCAAGGTCGATGGCGTGTTCGCCATGTGGTACGGCAAGGGCCCGGGCGTCGACCGCTGCGGCGACGTGTTCAAGCACGGCAACGCGGCGGGAACCTCCCGGCATGGCGGCGTGCTGGCGCTGGCGGCGGACGACCACGCCTGCCGCAGTTCGACCCTGCCGCACGGCTCGGAACTGGAATTCGTCAGCGCGATGATGCCGGTGCTCAATCCGGCCGGGGTGCAGGACATCCTCGACATGGGCCTGCTCGGCTGGGCGATGAGCCGCTTCACCGGGCGCTGGGTCGGCTTCAAGACCATCGCCGAGACGGTGGAGTCGTCGGCCTCGGTGATCGTCGATCCGCACCAGCTCGACATCGTCATCCCGAAGGATTTCGAGATGCCGCCGGGCGGCCTCAACATCCGCTGGCCGGATCCGCCGCTGGACCAGGAAATGCGCCTGCACCGCTACGCCGTCGAGGCGGCCTGCGCCTTCGCCCGCGCCAACCACATCGACAAGACGGTGGTCGACTCGCCGCGCGCGCGCCTCGGCATCCTGACCACCGGCAAGTCCTACCTCGACGTGCTGCAGGCGCTGGAGTACCTCGGCCTTGATCGCCGCACCTGCGAGGACATCGGCATCCGCGTGCACAAGCTGGGCATGACCTGGCCGCTGGAGCCGGTCGGCCTCAAGCAGTTCGCGCGCGGGCTGGAAGACATCATCGTGGTCGAGGAAAAACGCTCCTTCATCGAGTCGCAGATGAAGGAACACATGTTCAACTGGAGCGAGCGGCCGAGCATCGTCGGCAAGCACGACGAGGCCGGCAACTGGATCCTGCCCAGCACCAACGAGCTGACCCCGGCCACCATCGCCCAGGTCATCGCCACCCGCCTGGCACGCTTCCACAGCAGCGAGGCGATCGAGAACCGCCTCAAGTGGATGGTCGCCAAGGAAGCCGAACTGGCGGTGCCGCGCGCCAACTTCCCGCGCGTGCCGCACTACTGCTCGGGCTGCCCGCACAACACCTCGACCGTGGTGCCGGAGGGCTCGCGTGCGCTCGGCGGCATCGGCTGCCACTACATGGTCACCTGGATGGACCGGCGCACCGACACCTTCACCCACATGGGCGGCGAAGGCGTCACCTGGGCCGGGCAGGCACCGTTCACCGACACCCCGCACGTGTTCCAGAACCTCGGCGACGGCACCTATTTCCACTCCGGCTCGCTGGCGATCCGCCAGTCCATCGCCGCCAAGGTCAACATCACCTACAAGATTCTCTACAACGATGCCGTGGCGATGACCGGCGGGCAGCCGGTGGACGGCTCGCTGACGCCGCCGGACATCGCCTGGCAGATGCATGCCGAGGGCGTGCACACCATCGTCCTGGTCAGCGACGACCTCGGCAAATGGGCCGACCGCTCGCGCTTCCCGCAGGGCACCGAGTTCCATCCGCGCGAGGAACTCGACGCCGTGCAGCGCCGCCTGCGCGAGGTGAAGGGCGTCTCCATCCTGATCTACGAACAGACCTGCGCCACCGAAAAACGCCGCCGCCGCAAGCGCGGCAAGATGGTCGATCCGCAGAAGCGGGTGATGATCAACTCGCTGGTCTGCGAGGGCTGCGGCGATTGCGGCAAGCAGAGCTTCTGCGTCTCCGTACTGCCGAAGGAAACCGAATTCGGCCGCAAACGCGACATCGACCAGAGCGGCTGCAACAAGGATTTCTCCTGCGTGCGCGGCTTCTGTCCCAGCTTTGTCACCGTGCACGGCGGCCAGTTGCGCAAGCGCAAGGGCGTCAATGTCGAAGAGCGCCTGGCCAGCCTGCCGATGCCGACCCTGCCGGCGCTGGACCGGCCCTGGAACATCCTCATCACCGGCGTCGGCGGCACCGGCGTGGTCACCATCGGTGCCCTGCTCGGCATGGCCGGCCATCTGGAACACAAGGGTGCCACCGTGCTCGATCAGACCGGCCTGGCGCAGAAGGGCGGCGCGGTCACCACGCACGTGCGCATCGCGGCGAAGCCCGCCGACATCCACGCCGTGCGCATCGCCGCCGGCGAAGCCGACCTGGTGCTGGGCTGCGACATGGTGGTGGTCAACGACTACTGGGCGCTGTCCAAGATCCACGCCGAGCGCTCGCAGGTGGTGCTGAACACCTACCAGGCGATGCCCGGCCCGTTCACCATGAAGCCGGACATGCAGTTCCCTACGCAGGGCATCCTCGCCGCCGTGCGCACCGCGCTCGACGGTCGCGAGCCGATGCAGGTCGATGCCACCGACCTCGCCACCGCCCTGCTCGGCGACGCCATCGCCGCCAACCTGTTCATGCTCGGCTACGCCTGGCAGAAGGGCCTGGTGCCGATCGGCCTGGAAGCGCTCGACCGCGCCATCGAACTGAACGGTGCCGCGGTGGCGATGAACCAGCGCGCCTTCGCCTGGGGCCGCCTCGCCGCCATCGACGCCCAGGCGGTGATCGACGCCGCGCGCGGCGACAAGGCAGCGACCGAGGTGATCGCCCTGCCGCTGGACGACCTGCGCCTGTCGAAGACGCTGGACGAGCGCATCGAGCGCCGCGTCGCCTTCCTCACCGACTACCAGAACGCCGCCTATGCGCAGCAATACCGCAGCCTCGTCGACAAGGTGCGCGCCGCCGAACAGGCCAGCGCGCCCGGCTCCGCCGCGCTGAGCGAGAACGTCGCCCGCTACCTGTTCAAGCTGATGGCCTACAAGGACGAGTACGAAGTCGCCCGCCTGCACACCAGCCCGGCCTTCCGCCGCCAGATCGAAGCGACCTTCGAAGGCGACTACCGCCTGCACTTCCACCTCGCCCCGCCGCTGCTGGCGAAGAAGAACGACAAGGGCGAACTGGTCAAGCGCGAATACGGCCCGTGGATGCTGCGCGCCTTCGGCCTCCTGGCCAAGCTGCGCGGCCTGCGCGGCGGCTTCTTCGATGTCTTCGGCCGCACCGAAGAGCGGCGCATGGAACGGCAACTGATCGTCGACTACCGGCAGACCATCGAACGCCTGCTGGCAGGGCTGGACGGCGACAACGTCGCCCTCGCCGCCGAGATCGCCGCCATCCCCGAGCAGATTCGCGGCTACGGCCACGTCAAGGAAGCGCACCTGGCCAAGGCCAAGGCGCGCGAGGCGGAACTGTGGGCGCAATGGGCGCAGCCGCTGGATCAGGCACAGGCAGCCTGACCGCCGGTCCGGCTGTCCGTGAAACAGGGCCGGACCTGCGCCGGTCCGCCTGTTCGCGCCCTGCTCGCGGCGGCGTGCGGACACCTCGGCAACGGTGCCCGGCAGCGCCCCAGGGCAGGCATCCGTCTGGCCGTGCATGCCAGCACCGCGCCCATGTCAGCCGCGCCGTACCAGGCCGCAGTAGATGCCCTCAATGGCGAAGTCCTGCGCTTGCTCTACCGTGATCGGTGCGTAGGCGGGATTGCGCGGCAACAGCCGCAACCGGTCGCCCTCCAGCGACAGGCGCTTGATCGTCACCTCGCCATCGAGCCGGGCCACCACCACCTGGCCATCGCGCGCCTCGGCGCTGCGGTGCACGCCGACCAGATCGCCATCGAGGATGCCGTCCCCGCTCATCGAATCGCCCTGCACGCGCAGCAGGTAATCCGGCCGCGGCGAGAACAGCCCTGCGTCCAGCGATAGCGTGTCGACTAGCTCCTCATCCGCTCCGATTGGTGCGCCCGCCGCGACCCGGCCGAGGATCGGCACCGGCAACACACGGGACTTTCCTGCCGCACGCACCGGCCGAATGCCGCGCGCCTGTCCGGGCGTCAGTTCGATCAAACCCGCCTCGGCCAGCGCCAGCACCTGCTTGCGCGCCGACCCGCGCGAGGCCAGCCCGCAGGCCGCGGCGATCTCGGCCAGCGAC
>JBAYTD010000069.1:0-15144 GCA_041675805.1 Lysobacteraceae bacterium | reverse complement strand
GGTCCCGTGCCGGAGCCGATCATCACCGAACCCGCGCCCGCCACGCCGACGCCTCCCGCCGCCGCGCCAAGTCCGGCCAAACCACCGCCGCCGCTGAGCGAGGCGCAACTGCTCGAACGCCGACGCGAGGCGATCCGCCAGGTGCGCGAGTTGCCCGGCGTGATCGGTGCCTCGTGGAACACCGCCTCCACCCTGATGGTGGCACTGCCGCCGGATGCGGCACTCGACAACGACGACCTGTTCACCCAGGTCTGCGCCCTGCTGCGCGACACCGAGGAAATCCGCCGCTCGCGGGTGCAACTCGAACTGCTCGGTGCCGATCCCGGCAAAACCCGTGCGGCGCGCTGGCGGCAGTGCCAGTAGCCCCGCTGCGGCCCCACGCTTGCAAGGCAACCCGATCCGATGAGCCCTTCCCTGCATGACCTGCGCGCCGAACTGGCCAATGCGCTGACCCACGGCGTCGGCGCGGCAGCGGCGCTGGCCGGCGGCGCGGTGCTGATCACCCTGGCGGCCCTGTTCGGCGATGGCTGGCAACTGGCCGGCTCCATCGTCTTCGGCGTCACCCTGTTGCTGCTGTACACCGCCTCGACGCTGTACCACGCCATCCAGCACCCGGTCGCCAAGGGTCGGCTCAAGGTGTTCGACCATTGCGCGATCTACCTGCTGATCGCCGGCACCTACACGCCGTTCACCCTGATCAGCCTGCGCGGGCCGTGGGGCTGGAGCCTGTTCGCGGCAATCTGGACGCTGGCGCTGGCCGGCGTCATCTTCAAACTGTTCTACACCGGCCGTTTCAAGCGCCTTTCCACCGCCATCTACATCGCCATGGGCTGGCTGGTGATCGTCGCCGCCAAGCCGATGCTGGCCTCGCTGGACGGCTGGACGCTGGGCTGGCTGCTCGCCGGCGGGCTGTCCTACACCCTGGGCACCTACTTCTACCATCGCGAATCGATCCGCTATTCGCACGCCATCTGGCACATGTTCGTGATCGGCGGCAGCGTCTGCCATTTCATCGCCGTCGCGGCGCAGGTGGTCGGCGGCGGCCAGGGCGCGTGAATCCGGGCAACCGCGCCGCCGCCGATCCGCGCTGGACGATCTGAAACGAAGCGCCGCCGGCCACGCCGCTTGTCGAAGGCGGCAGCGCCGGGCGCAGACACCCGCCGAGCGCCATCAGTCCTTCAGCCAGCGCGCCAGCCAGTCGTGGATTTCCTGGTAGAAATAGCGGCTGTTGCCGGCCTTCAGGATCCAGTGGTTCTCGTCCGGGAACACCACCAGCCGGCTCTCGACCTGCTGGCGTTGCAGCGCCGCCCAATACTCCAATCCGTTGTTGATCGGCACGCGGTAGTCGCGCTCGCCGAAGGTGACCAGGGTCGGCGTCCGGAAGCGCGCCGCGTAGCGGATCGGGTTCTGCTCCTGCCACAGCGGGATGTCCTCCCAGTGCGGGCCGCCCTGGCTGACCTCGCGTGAGTAGGCCACGTCCGAGGTGCCCCACTGCGATTTCAGGTTGACCAGGCCGGCGTGGCTGATCAGGCAGCGATAGCGGTCGGTGCTGGCCTGCATCCAGTTGGCGAGGTGGCCGCCGTAGCTGGCCCCGGCGGCGCACTGGCGCTCACCGTCGATCCACGGGTAATGGGCGATGGCGTGGTCGGCGGCGGCGTTGATGTCGTCGGCCGGGCCTTTCAGCGGATCGCCCTGGATGCCCTGGGCAAAATCTTCGCCAAAACCCGTCGAGCCGGTGTAGTTGGTCAGCAGCACGGCGTAGCCGGGCGCGGCCAGCAGATGATAGTTCCAGCGCAGCACCCACATGTCGCGCCACATGGTGTGCGGGCCGCCGTGCATCAGCACCAGCAGCGGATAGCGCCTGGCCGGGTCGAAACCGGGCGGTTTCAGCAGCATGCTGTGGATGCGCCGGCCATCGCGCTCGATCCAGAAGGTGTCAAGGTCGGCCAGGTCGAGTGCGGCCGCCTTGTCGCGGGCAAAGGCGCTCAGCGCGACATGGCCGCCACGGGCGAGGTCGATGCGGACCACTTCCGGCGGCCGGGCGGCGCTTTCGTGCAGCGCGAACAGCTGGCCGTCGCCGCCTGAGCCGCCGACGCCAAGCTGGCTGTAGACGCCGCTGTCGATGTCGAAGGCCAGCCGTGCCCGGCGCTCGTCGGCGCGGGCCAGATAGATCTTCTCGTGGCCGCCGTCCTCGCCGCTCAGGTACAGCCGGCGACCGTCCGGGGCGATGGCGAAGCCGGACACCGAACGAGCATCGGGCAGTTCGATGCGGCCCAGCGGGCGCGCGGAGGGCCAGTCGAACACGGCCAGCCGGCTGGCGTTGTAGACCTTGTCGCTGCGCGGGGTGACCAGGGCGTACAGACGCTTGCCGTCGGGGCTGAAGCGCGGCGTCTGGTAGCTGTCGCCGCCGCGCGGATCGTCGCTGCCGGTGAGCCGGCGCGGCGTGCTGCCGTCGAGCGGGAACTGCCACAGGTCGGCGTGAGTGAAGTCGTAGGCGGCGCGGTCGCGGTTGCGGCTGGCGACGACGATCACCGAGCGCCCGTCCGGTGCCCAGATGGCGTCCAGTTCCTCGCCGGAAAGCGCCGTGCGGCCGCCATAGCCGGGCGCGGCCAGCAGCGCGGAGCCCTGCATCACGTCCTGCGCCGTGCTGTCGCCGATCTGCTGCACGAACACGCGCGGCTGGCGCGGCTCGATCCACCTGTCCCACAGGCGGATCGGAAAGCCGGTGTAGACGCGGGCGCTGTGGTCGCGCTCCTTCAGTTCCCTGGCGATGCGCCGGCTGTCCTCGTCGTCGCGCGCCTGCGGATGAACGTCGCTGACGAACAGCAGATGACGACCATCGGGGGAGAACTGCGGCATCCGCGCGCCGCTGGACAGCGCGGTCGCGCGCATGGCGTCGCCGCCGTCCATGTCCAGCACGTGGATCTGCGGCGCGCCGTCGCCTTGGCGGTGCGAGGAAAAGGCGATGCGGCGGCTGTCCGGACTCCAAGTGACGCCGGTTTCCGCTTCGCCGCCCCAGGTCAGGCGGCGCGGCGGCGCGCTGCCATCGCTGGCCAGCAGCCACAGGTCGGGCCGCTGGCGGTCGCTGTCATAGCTGGGCTCGACCACGGTGGCGACCACCCAGCGGCCATCCGGGCTGGGAACCGGCGCGGTCACCCGCGGCATGGTCCACAGCGCCTGGTGATCGATGGCGGGCCGGACCGGCTGGGCGACGACGCTTGCCGCCGGAACCAGCAGCGCCAGCCAGCACAGCGCAACGAACGGGCGCGTCAGGCGCGCGATGGGATGGGTCATGGAACTCCTCCGTCAGCGCCGCAGCCCGTCCGCGGCTTCAAAACCATCTCGGAACACGTCGATCATCGGTGCCTGCTCGGCGCGACAGGCGGCACCGCCGACGTGCAGGGCGATGTTGTCCAGCGCCCAGCCGGAGCGGTTCACGCTGACGTCGCTGGTGAAGCGGAAGCGAACCTGCGCCGCCGCGCTGCCGGCCAGTTCGGGCAACGGAAGTTCGACCCGCCGCCAGGCGCTTTCGCCGGAACAGCGCAGCAACTCGGTCCAGCCGCTGCCGGCATTGACCTCGACGATGCCGTAGTCGTAGCCCGTTTCGGTGTCGCAGCGCTGGTCGAAGCCCAGCACCACCGACTCGTCGGCGGACAGGTCCAGCACCGGGCTGGTCAGGCTGGCATTGAGGTTGTTGCCGTAGTTGCCCGATGTGCTTTGCAGCCAGGCCGCACCGCCGTCGACGCCGACGTTGGCGCGTCGCGTCCACGGTGCTTGCGCGCTGAACGGCGTGTCGCCGCCGATGTCGACCGGATCGGCCAGGCGCTCGCAGTAGCGGAACATCTCGAAATCGCGCTGCACAACCTGGCCGCCGGCACCGTTGATGCCGGCGACCCGGAGCGGCTCGTAGCCCGGCGCGCGCAGTTCGACCTCGACGCTGCCGACCGGCAGGCGACGCTGGTAGCTGCCATCGGCGGGATCGCTGTGCGCGTTGTAGCCGGCGGCGCTGAGCGTCGCCGTCAGCGGTGTCTGCGCGCCGATGTCGAGCACGCGGCCGGCCAGGGTGAACACCTGTGCCGGCGCGAACACGTCGACAAAGACGCCGGCCGGCGGGCCGTCGTTGCCGGCCGCGTCGCGGCCCTGGACCAGCGCCAGATGCCGTCCGGATGCGAGGCCGGTGCTGTCGAAGTCGATGTGCGCCGCTTCGCGGACGGCGTTGAAGGCACCGTCGCTGGGCTGCATCGGCAGGCCGGCGGAACCGGTCTGCCACGGCACTTCGCCGACCCAGACGCGGGCGGAGGCGATGTTCTGCACCGCCGGTACCGGGCCGGATGCGTTGTAGGTGCCGCCCTTCTGCCGGCCATCGTCGAAGGTGGCGCTGATGCGCACGGTTTCGCCGACGAGGATCAGGTCCGGCTCGCTGCGCACCTCCAGCGCATCGGGTCCGAACGGGTGCCGATACGGCGCGCCGGCGGCGCGCAGGGCGTAATGCAGGGCGGCGCGGTTGTCCGGGTCGATACGGCTCTCGAAGCTGGTGCAGTTCTGGAAAAACGCCGTGCCGACCTCGAAGGTGTAGGCCGGCACGCCGAGATCGCCATAGGCGAAGTCGTCGGTGGTGCCGTCGGTGGGATACAGGCCGACCGCCTGCTGCGGGGTGTAGTCGTTGAACCAGGCCAGTCGCCGGCCCAGCGCGCGCAACGCGTCGATGTCGGCCGGCAGGCTGCTGTTGAATCCCCAAGGCCAGAGCACCAGTTGGCTGTAGCTGTGGATGTCGAAGAAAACACCTTGCGTATCGGGATCGGCCGGGTCGCCGAGGCCGGGGCCGCGACGATCCGGGTAGATGCTGCGCACGTAATTGACGATGGCGCCGGTTTCCGGCTCGGACATCGCCGATGGCCCACGGAAGGTCTCCGCACAGGCGCTGGGGCTGCTGCCGCCCCAGTTGCCCCACTCGAAGGGAAAGTTGCGGTTGAGGTCGATGCCGGCGTTGTTGCCGCCGCCGCAATGGGTGGTGTTGTGGTTCTTGCGCCAGCTCAGGCCGGTCTCGGCCTTCTTGCGGCCGTCCGGGTTGGCCTGCAACAGGGCGTGGACCTCGTGGTGATCGAGCAGCCAGGTGGCGTCGGCATCGCGGCCGTAGTCGTGCAGCAGGGACTCGACGAAACGTGTCGCCAGTTCCGCCGGCGCGTATTCGCGGGCGTGCACCGAGGCCATGATGAACATCTTGGGCTTGCTTGTGCCAAGCGCGCGATTGGTCACGCGCAGCACCTGCAGGCGATAGCCGCCGACGCCGTCGAGCGCCTGCCAGCTCGGGCCGATGTCGATGATCTCGGCCAGGTTCGGGTAGGCGGCTGCCAGATCCTGCATCGTCGCTTCGGCTTCCTCCACGGTGCGATAGCAGGCGAAGGACGGGATGCTGTGCAGCCCTGCCCGCTCGGCCGCCAGCAGCCGGTGCACGGCCTGCGTCGCCTCGCCGTCGGTTTCCAGCCGGAAACCGGCCGCCTGCAAGGTCGCGCGCAGGTCGGCATCGGCTTCCAGTCGCAGCAGGCCCTTGGCGCGATCCACCTGGGCATGGCCGAGCAGGTGCTGGACCTTGCCGATGGCCGCTTCGTCATCGAACCAGGCGCGCACCACCACGGGCTCGGCCAATGCCTGGGCGGCGGCCTCGCCGCCGACCAGCGCAGCAGCCAGCGCCAGCGACATCGCCAGCGCACATTTCTTCAAAACAGGATGATTCATCAACGACTTCCGTCATGGGCGGGAGTGCCGCGCGGCGGCAGCGGGCGGGCGCGCGGCGGAGTGATCGGCTGCGTGCGCAGGCGCTCTTCGAGATGGGCGATGGCGGCGTCCAGTTGTGCGTCGCCGCCGCGTGCGGTGGCATACGGCAGGTTGTCGACCTCGATGTCCGGGGCGACGCCGTTGACCTCGATCAGCCAGCGGCCCTGCGCATCGAACTGGCCGAACTCGGCGATCCGCGCCATGCCGTTGTCGGACAGCGCATTGCGTCCGCTCAGCCAGATGCCGGCGCCGGCGGTGCGCGTGCCGATGACCGGGCCGAGGCCGAGCGCCTTGACACCGGCGGTGAAGGTTTCGCCATCGGAATAGGTCAGCGCATCGGCCAGCACCACCAGATGGCCACGGAAGGTCTGCTGCATGTTCCAGTACGGCTGGCCCTGCGGCGGCTGCCAGAACGCCCAGGCGCGGCGCAGCAGTTTTTCGATGATCCAACTGTCGATGTTGCCGCCACGGTTGCGGCGCACGTCGATGATCAATCCTTCGCGGTCGTACTGGGCGTAGAAGTCGCGGACGAAACTGGCCATGTCGCCGGCCCCCATGGCGCGCAGGTGCAGGTAGCCGATGCGGCCCTGCCCGGCCTGTTCGACGCGCTGGGCGCGCTCGCCGACCCAGTGCCGGTAGCGCAAATCGGCGTCGCGGCCGAAGTTGACCGGATGCACCACCACGCGATGCGCCTTGGCGCTGCCGCGTTGCAGTTCCAGCAGGGTCTGCTGTCCGGCCTTCTGCCGCAGCGCGCGCGCCAGTTCGCCGAGGGTACGCAGCGGACGGGCGTCGATGCCGAGCAGACGGTCGCCGTCGCGGGCGTCGACGCCAGGCTGGGCCAGCGGCGAGCGCTGGTCGATCAGTTCCTCGTCGCCGCGATAGATGCGGGCGATGCGCAGGCCCTCGCCGTCCTGGACGATCTCCGCGCCCAGCGTCGCGCCCTGCGCGGCGTCGGGGTCGTTGCGGAAGTCGCCGCCGCGCACCTGCGAGTGCAGGATGCCCAGTTCGGCGACCATCTGCGAGAGCAGGTCGTCCAGTTCGGCACGGTCGCCGACGCGCGGCAGCAGCGGCGCAAAGCGGGCACGGATGGCGTCCCAGTCCTGGCCGCGCATCGCCGGGTCGAAGGAAAACGCGCGGTGCATGCGCCAGGCGTCGTCGAACATCTGCCGCCATTCCTCCTGCGGGTCCAGCGCCAGCCGCCAGTCGTCCAGCGCCACCTTGGACTTGGCGGCATCCTCGGGCAGCTTGCTGCCGGCATCGACGATGAACAGGTCGCCGATGCGGGCGCGCGAGCCCGGCGCGGGTGCGCGCGCGATCACCAGTTTCTTGCCGTCGGCGGACAGCCCGAAGCTGGCCAGATCGCCGGCGTAGACCTCCAGCTTGGGCGACTGCGAAGACAGCGGCAGGACCTGCAGCCTGCCCTTGCCCTCGGCGTCGCGGTCGAACAGGTACAGGCGCTCGGCATGGACGGCCAGCGTCTGGTAGTTGCCCGGTGCCGCCGGTGCCTCGTGCAGGCGCTCGCGCAGGCCCTGGCGGACAATGGCGGGAATGGCCGGCTTGTCCTCGGCCTTGCCGTTCTTGCCCTTGCCCTTGTCCTTGCCCTTTTCCGCTTCCGGCGCGGACTTGCCGGCGGCCAGCGAAAGCTCGTCGTCGGGCTGGAACGGGAAGCGCTGGCCGGGTTGCAGGGCGAAGGCGTAGACCTTGGCCCGGTGGTCGAACAGCGGGCCGGTATTGCGGTCGCCCCAGGGATGCCCGGAGGTGGCGACGAAATGGCGGTTGGAGAGGAAATACAGCCAGCGACCATCGGTCGAGAAGGCCGGCGCGAAGGACTCGTAGCGGTCGCTGGTCAGCACCTCGTCGCTGCCGTCGCGGCTGTCGATCAGCACGATCTGGCTGATCTGCCGCGGATTGTCGGCCAGGACCACGGCCAGGTGGCGGTTGTCCGGCGACCAGACCACGCCGGAGTAGGCGTCGTCGCCTGCACTGGAGGTGTGCAGCAGGCGATTGGTACCGCTGGCGAGATCGAGCAGCCAGAGCCGGCCGGCCTTGTCGTCATGCGCCAGTTGTTTGCCGTCCGGCGAGGGATACAAGCGCCAGCGATGGCCCGCGCCATCGGCGGTCAGCGCCTTGGCCTGCGGTCCACCATCGGCAGCCAGCCGCCAGACCTCGCTGCGGCCATCCAGATCGACGATGCCGTAGGCGGCGTCGCCGGCCAGCACGACGTTGCGCAGGCGACCGTTGGCCGGCGGCTCCAGCGCGACCCGACGCAGTCCGCCCGGCGCGGCCAGCACCGCCTTGCCACGGGCGCTGATGGCAACCCGGCTGCCGTCCGCCGCCAGACTGGCACCGACGGCGTATTCCAGCGGGTTGCGGATCATCCGCTCGCGGCGCTGCGGGGCATCGGAGGTCAGCTTCAGACTGATCGGACGATCCGCGCCGCTGGCGATGTCGTACAGGCGCAGGTCGGCACCCAGGGCGTAGACGATGCGGCCGTCGTGCAGGGTGGCGTCGCGCACCTGGAAGTCGGCGTGATCGGTCAGCTTGCGGCGGTCGCTGCCGTCCAGCGCCATCGACCACAGATTGCCGCCGCCCTCGTCGCCGATCAGGTACAGGCGGTCCTGCCAGACCATCGGCGAAGTCAGACCGCCGGGATAATCCGCCGCCAGCCGCTGCGCCTCCGCGTTGCCGCCGGTCTGCCAGCGCCACAGTTGCGCCATGCCGCCGCCGCGATAGTCGCGCACGTTGTCGCCGTTGACGTGGGCACCGAAGCGGGTGAACCACAGCCACTGGCCGTCCGCCGACCAACCGGCGTCGTTGGCATCGGCCAGCGGGATGTCGCGGATCGCGCCGCTGCCGGGGGCCACCGCGCGCAGCCTCATGCCCATGCTCGGGCCGACCCCGGCCAGCGAGGTGTAAAGCACTTCGCCGCTCGGCAGGAAACCGTGCAGCAACAGGCGGATGCCGTCGAAGGTCAGGCGCTGCGGCAGGCCGCCGCTGGCCGCCATCAGATAGACATCCTGGCCGCCCTCGTAACCGGCGACGAAGGCGAGCGAACGTCCGTCCGGGGAAAACGCCGGCTGCGATTCCTCGGCCGGATGGGTAGTCAGCCGACGGGCCACGCCGCCGGCCAGCGGCGCTTCCCACAGATCGCCCTCGGAAACGAACACCAGCCGCTCGCCGTGCAGGGTCGGCGCGCGGTAGTAGCCGTCCAACGCGGCATGGGCCGGCACCAGACAAGCCGACGCGGCCGCGACCAGGGCGGCCAGAACAAGCGTGATGCGTTTCACCGGTGCTTCCCCTTGGGCGAAGAGACGAGGCAGGGAGTTTCGGGACAGCGCTCGCCGGGGGCAAGCGCCGATGGTCATTGTTCGCGCCCGGGGCATCTCGCGCAGCGCCCGCATCCGTGGTATCTAGATGGCCGGCCTTTTGCAACCCGGCAGGGGAAGATCACCATGACCAACAACAGCATTTCGGGACTGCTTCGCGACTTCGGCAACAGCCTCAGCGAGTTCTTCGGCGGCGGCAAGACCGACCCCGAGCGCGAAGCCGGCCTGCAGGTCGCCTTCGCCCTGCTCGGCTACCTGGCCAAGATCGACAGCCTGATCACCAGCCACGAGGCCGAGTTCATCAACGGCGCGATGGATGTGCTCAAGCTGAACATGCGCGAGCGCGAACTGGCCTCCGAAGCACTGCAACGCGGGCGCAACCGGGAAATCGACCTGCACGAGGAGTTTGCCCGCTTCCGCCAGGTCTACCGCCCCGGCACGCCGGAGGTGGAACGCCTGTACGACGCCCTGATCGGCCTCGCCGCCGCCGACGAACGCCTGCGACCGAAAGAACGCCAATTCCTCGAACTGGCCACCGCCGAACTGGGCTTCGCCGCAGAGGATCTGGAGCGCCGGCTGAGCGCGCTGGGGCACGGCAAGGCGCAATAACGCAGGTTCGGCCATTCCCACCTTTCAAACCACCCTCGACCGTTCGCGCTGAGGTATCGAAGCGCCTGCGCAAACCTGCTGGTCCTTCGACCAGTTCAGAGCAAGTACGCCTGCGGCGTATTGAGGTGTCCAGGCATACGCTTCGATACCTCAGCGCGAACGGTTGAGGTGGAGAACGGTTGAGCGAGCGCTTCGATACCTCAGCGCGAACGGTCGAGGTGGGGTTGAGAGGGGCGAATGGCTTAGGCCCGCCCCGGCCATCCGGCTTGCAGGCCGGATGGCGTCACGGCTTGCGGCTGCGCCGCTCGAAAACCCGGCTCACCCCGGCGGGAGGGGAAAGCCGGCCTTCTCCGACGGTCAGCGCACGCCCAGTTCCTTCAGCAGCGCCTGCGCGTCGTAGACCTTGTCCAGCGCTTCGACCATCGCCGCCGGGTGTACCGACACCGTGCGATTGAGCGCTTCGTCATACGAATACGAGCCGCCCAAGGAGTGGATGTTGCCGTCGAACACCAGGCCGACGACCTCGCCCTTGGCATTGATGATCGGGCTGCCGGAGTTGCCGCCGACCACGTCATTGGTGGTGGACAGGTTGAAGCGGGTGTCGAGGTCCAGCTTGTCGCGCTGCGTCACCCAACGCGGTGCCAGGCGGTAGGGGTCGAAGTCCGAGGCACGCTCGTAGATGCCGGCAATGGTGGTGAACGGCGCGATGGTCTGGCCCTTTTCCTCCCAGCCCCGCACCACGCCGTGCGACAGGCGCAGCGAGAAGGTCGCGTCCGGGTAGACGCTGGAGCCGTGACGGGCGAAACGCGCCTGCGCCAGCTTCTCCGCGCTGCGCCGTTCCACCGCCTGCACCTCGGTCTCGTGGCGCGTGCGCAGGGCGCGCGCGTGGGCGTCGATCAGCCGCGCCAGGGCGATGGCCGGATCGTCATTTTTCGCCACGGCCTCGGCACCGCCTTCCCACAGCGCTTCGCGCAGCTTCGGGTCGGCCAGCTTGCTGCCGTCGACGAGTTCGTCGGCCAGCGATTGCGGCGACTTCTTGCCGATCACCTCGCGCACCACCGGATGGTCGGCACCCAGATGCTCGCGCAGCTTGGACAGCGACCAGGCCAGCTTGACCTTCTCGTAGTGCGGATAGGTGGGCGAATCGGCCAACAGGCGCGCCCTCACCGCCGGCAGGCCGGCCTCGGCGTATTCGCGCAGGCGCTCGCCGTCGGGCTTGCCGCGCTCTTCGGCGGCGCGCAGCAGGGAGCGCGCCCAGCCGACGTGGCGCGAACGGAATCCGCCCAGCCCTTCGATCATCCCGTATTCGAGGTGCAGGTCGCGCGCCGTCGTCTGCGCCTGGGCGATGTCGGTCCACGGATCGCCATACTGCTGCGCGCGCTCGGGATCGGCCAGCACCCAGTCGCGCAGCGCCTTCTCGTCGGCGCGCTTGGCGTCCATCACCTTGGCGTTGCGCAGCGCCTGGACCATGCCGCCGCGCGCCTTCAGGCCGTTTTCGGCCATCGTCAGTTCGGTCTGCGCAATGCGCGCGTTCTCGGCGTTCTCGGCGCTGAACTGGAGCAGGATGCCGCGCAGTTCATGCCCCATGGTCAGGTAGGACGGCAGCGCCAGGTCGCGCTGGGTTTCCAGTTGCGCCACGGTCAGCAGGCGCTGGGTGGTGCCGGGATGGCCAAGGCTCATCACCAGTTCGCCTTCCTCCGCGCCGGCCGGGTTGATCGGGAAATAATGCTTTGGTTTCAGCGGTTTGCCGTCCTGATAGACGCGCAAGAGGGCCATGTCGAGGTTGTAGCGCGGGAAGTTGAAGTTGTCCGGATCGCCGCCGAAGAAACCCGAGGCGTACTCCGGCGAGAAGGCCAGTCGCACGTCCTGGAAGCGGGCGTAGCGGTACAGATGCTGCACGCCGCCCTGGTACAGCTCGACGATGTCGCAGCGCACGCCGGCGTCCTGGCCGGCACACTCGGCCTCGATCTTCGACTGCTCGGCCTTCTTGGCATCGTTGTACGCCTTGCCGGCCAGCCCGTCGGTGGCCTTGCCGATGCGCGCAGTCACGTCGCTGATCTGCTCCAGGCGATTGATCTCCATGCCCGGACACCGCTTCTCCTCATCCTGCTTGGCGGCGAGGAAGCCGTTGTTGACGTAGTCGTTTTCCTTCGAGGACAGGCTCTGGATGCAGCCGATCACACAGTGGTGATTGGTCAGCACCAGGCCGCTGTCGCTGACGAAGGAGCCGGAGCAGCCGCCGGCCAGTCGCGCCGCGCCCTGCATGGCGCGATCCCGCCAGGCCTGGTCGGGGGCGAAATCGTAATTCGCCTTCATCGTGTCGAGCGGAAGATTGTCCAGCGTCCACATGCCCTCGGCGGCGAAGGCAGCGGGGCTGAGGGCAACCAGGACAGCGAGACTCAGGGTACGCATCGGACGGCACTCCGGGACGGGAAAGCGCGCATCCTAACGCGCCGGCCCGACGCGCGCCTCGGCCGGAAGTCGGGGGTTGGCATCATCGTCACGAAAACGGCCGGCGAGTCGCCCCGCCGGCCGTTCTTCCAGACGCATCCGCAGGGGATGCGCGATGCAGGCGATGTCAGCCCTGCGCGTGCGCGCGCCGCACCGCGATCAGCACCACCAGGCCGCCAAGCAACAACAGACCCCAAACGCCGGCGCTGGGGATGAACTGCGGCGGCGAAATCACCTGCAAGCCGACGCCATCGAGGGTGAAGCTGGCCGACAGGGCATCAACCTGCACGGTGACGCTCTGCTGCGCCGCCGCGCCCGGCGTGGCCGGCGAGAAGGTGTAGGTCAGCGTGCAGCCGGCACCCGCAGCGAGACTGGCCGGGGACGGTCCGCAACTGCTTGATTGCAGGGCAAACGGTGCCGCAACCGCCGTCCACGAGAAACTGCCTGCCGCCGTGCCGGTGTTGGTGAAGGTGACCGATTGCGTGCCGCTCGCGCCGACATTGACCGAACCGAACGCCAGCGCGCCGGTGGAAAGCCCGACATCGGCGGCGGGAACGACGGAAGTGCCCAGCAGGCGGAACGGAAGACCCTGTTGGGCGGACGTGGCGGTGTCCAAGGCGTCATTCCATGCGCCGGCACTGTCCGTGTACTGAAGGCCGTTGCCCGTGGTGGTCTCACCAAGGATCGTGATCGGCGGCTGCCAGGGGCCGGAAGCCAGCGTGCCGATAAAAGACCAGTCGATCCAGTAGGTGCCGGCTGTCAGCGCCACGCTGCCGAAGTCGGCCTCCACCTCCATGATCGGCCGGCTGGTGTCATTGGGCGTGTTGCTCGATGCCCGGTAGACGCCGCTCCAGGTGGTTGCGGAAAACAGGTTGGAGGTGTCGTCGCCGAACACCACCGTGCTGCCGGCATCACCGGGCGGGCCATCCCAGATGCGCACGTTCACGCCGTTCAACGTCGAGGTGGTGCTGGAGCCGGTCTGGTAGGCGTAGAACACCGCACCGCTGAGGGTCCACTGTTCGCCTGCCGGAATGGTGAAGTCATCGGCAACCCGATTGGGCGTGGAAAGCTGTGCGGCAAAGCCGAGAGTGTTCAACCCCAGTGACGCTTGCAGAATACTGACATCCGCCCCGCCGGGGCCGGTGCCGACGTCGGTGATGAACGGACCGTTGTCATACAGCGGGGTTGCACTGCCAAGCAGGTTGCGGCTGGCCGGAACGGAGGCCGGCACCGTGGTGACTGCGGCGACGCCGGGCTGATGGTTGTCGTGGGTATCGCCAATGGCCGCCACCGGCGACAACAGGACGATCAAGGCAGGAATCAGGCTTCTCATGGGGATGATTTCCTCGGGGCTTGTCGGTATCAGGGCAAGGTCCGGCGAGTGCGGGCTGGGCCACTCGCCCCGCTGCGGACCTCGCGATGGTACACGAGAAAACTTGCAATTTGCCTTGAAGGCATCGGCCCCTGCGCGGGTTTTTCGTGTTGCCAGCGCCGTAGCCGTAGGTTGGGGTGAGCGAAGCGAACCCCAACAGGCCAAGGTGCCGGATGCCGTGATGTTGGGGCTCGCTTCGCTCACCCCAACCTATGGTCCTACGCGGGCTGGCTGGTTACCCGGCAACGGCAAAACGGTTCCAGGGTCAGTTCTCCAAATCGACGCTGCTCTGCGGGCCGTTGCCGCCATTCCAGCAGTTCACCATAAGCGCCCCCTGTCGATGCGCCAGGTCCATTGGCCAATGCCCGGCCGGACATGGGCGCAAGGTGTGGATGCCAGCGTCAGCGCCGATCCGAAGCACCACCGCCAAGTCAGGCTGGTGCCAGCGGGGCATCGCATCCAGCAGATAGACGTGCTGCGCAAAGCCGTGCAACTGCGGCGAAAGCAGCGGCTCGGGCAAAGGTATCGCCCCCCACGCCGTACCGGCTTGGCTGCAATCGGCCCACCACAATTCGCTGACGACGTGCTCGTCCTGGCGTGTCAGCGCGATATACACCTTGCTGCCAATCGCCACCGCCTCGGATACACCATCAACCCCGGAAACCTGCGCCAGCACCTGCCAATCGTCTTCTACCCGACGACGCAAGGTCGCAACGGAATCCACCAAGTCAAACTCCACGGCGCGCGCGCAACCAGCGCCCAAGCGTGACTCCCGAGGCGGTGACTCCGAGGCAGAAACCATGCCGGAGAATCCCGCGAAAGCAACACAGGCAGCAAAGCACATGCCGGCGAGTCGCCACCCGGAACGGCTATCCAAAACTGATGAATTCATATTGCCTGATGCATGTTGCCGTCTCATTTTTTTGAAACTGTCCCTGGCACCTTTCTTTACTTGAGCGCGGCCACCACCGCCTTGCTGTCCTTCGCGCTTACATAGCGCAGGCTGGCCCGTACCAGATGGGCTGAAATGTCCCTGACACCGTTTTCCGAAAATGAATACTCAAAACAAAAGTTCCCTTCAGTAGCAGTATTGCCGTTAGGGTCACGACTGAACTCGGTTCTATGAAGCGGACGTGTAGTCTTCTTTACAAGCTCTAGCTTTCCGGAAACGGTTCCAGGGACAGTTTCCACGCCGGCCTGCGGTGACTCGCCGTTGCCTTCGTCAGCGGCTACATGGCGTGGCCGCTCCACAACATCGAGCCGACCCGATGCATCCCGGTACACCTCCAGCACCGTGTCGGGTACCAGCGCCATCGAGCGCACCAGCGTTCCGCTGCGGATGCGCTGGATGCGCTGCGCCCGCACGGCGTCGCAATCCAGCGGGGGCTGGCATGGTTGCGCCCAGGGCGGCACTGTCGATGGCGTACTTGTCGAAGCTTCAGACCCGGTTGCCGCCTCCCCACGCGACACCAACGCACCGGCCTCAACCCCCATCGCCACCGGCGCAACCAGCACCAGCCCGGCCATCAGCACCGAGCCTATCAATCCAGTTCCGTAGCCCTGCCTGATCGGAAAAGCCCGCTTCACAGTCATCGCCGTCCACTCCTGATT
>JBAYTD010000068.1:0-15339 GCA_041675805.1 Lysobacteraceae bacterium | reverse complement strand
CCGACAGTTCAACCTGCCGGCCATCGCCTCGCGCAGCGAAGAATTGGCCGAGTTGTCGCGCCAAGTTCACGTCTGCGGTTTCTGGCTGCTGATCCTGCTGGTGCTCGCTCATGCCGGTGCCGCGCTGTTCCACCACTTCATCCAGCGCGACGACACCCTGCGCCGGATGCTCCCCGCCTTTCGCCGTTCCCCGGCACCCATTGATCCCGCTTTGGAGAATTGACATGACCTCGCGCAACCACCTGCTTCCGCTGGCCCTCGCCGCCGCCCTGATTGCCTTCGGTGGCCCGGCCCATTCCGCCGATTACGTGCAGGCATCCGGCTCGCTGGACTTCACCAGCGCATACCAGGGCGAAAAGTTCGTCGGCAAGTTCCCGGACTTCCAGACCCGCCTCAGCTTCGACCCGGCCGCGCCGCAGGACGCCCGCCTTGCCGTCTCCATTTCGCTGGGTACCGCCGACACGCAAAGCAGCGACCGCGACAGCACACTCAAGTCGGCGGATTTCTTCAACGTTGCCGCATTCGATTCCGCCCGCTACACGGCGCAAGGTTTTACGAGCATCGGCGACAATCGCTATGCCGCCGAGGGCACCCTGGAGCTTCGTGGCGTCAAAAAGCCGGTCACACTGACCCTGACATGGACCCCGGGCGACCACCCCGTGCTGACCGGCGAGGCAACCGTAAAGCGCCTCGACTTCGGCGTCGGCGCCGGCGACTGGGCCGACCTGTCGATCATCCCGGACGAGGTGCTGGTGTCCACGCAGGTGACTTTGCGCGCCGAATGATCGCGAACTCGGATCCGGTTGCCGTGATGGCTTCGCCGATGCAATGACCGGCCGCGGCCGGTCCATCGCGCACGCCACGACAACCGGCTTTCGGGCCACCGCGCACAATCCCGCCGCCGCCGGGTCGCTTTGTACAGCAGGCATTTGATATTTATGGACGCCGTTTTTCCTTGTGCAGCACCATGGATTTTTCCGCTGTGGGAGAAAACAACATAGAAAAATCAGCCTCTTGCGAGCCATGGCGGCTGAGCGTGGCGCCGATGATGGACTGGACGGATCGCGATTGCCGGGTGTTCCATCGGCTGCTGGAGCCCGATGCGCGGCTGTATACGGAGATGGTGCATGCCGAGGCGGTGTTGCGCGGTGACCGCGAGCGGCTGCTGGGTTTCGATGCGGTCGAGCATCCGCTGGCGCTGCAACTGGGCGGCAGCGATCCGAATGCGCTGGCGCGGGCGGCGGTCGTCGCGCAGGACTGGGGCTATGACGAGGTCAACCTCAATGTCGGTTGTCCGTCCGACCGCGTGCAGGCCGGGCGCTTCGGTGCCTGCCTGATGCGCGAGCCGGCGCTGGTCGCCGATTGCGTGGCGGCGATGCGCGCGGCGGTGTCGATTCCGGTGACGGTGAAGTGTCGGCTCGGTGTCGACGAACACGAGGACTACGACAGCCTGCGCGCCTTCGTCGACATGCAGGCGGCGGCCGGTTGCGAGGTGTTTTTCGTCCATGCGCGCAAGGCCTGGCTGAAGGGGCTCAGCCCCAAGGAAAACCGTGAGGTGCCGCCCTTGCGCTATCCGTGGGTGTACCGTCTCAAGCGCGAGCGACCCGATCTGTGCATCGCCATCAATGGCGGCATCAACACCGTCGAGGCGGTGCAGGAACACCTGCTTCATGTCGATGGCGTGATGATCGGCCGCGCCGCCTATCACGACCCCTGGCTGCTGCATCGCCTGCAACAGGCGCTGTTCACGCCCGCCGTGGCGTTGCAGTCGCGTGCCGACCTGCTGCGCGCGATGCGACCCCATGTCGAGCGGCGGATGGCGCAGGGTGTGCCGCTCAAGCACATCGTCCGCCATGTGCTGGGGCTGTTTCATGGCGAACCCGGCGGGCGCGCGTTCCGTCGGCTGCTCAGCGAAGGCGCGCATCGTCCCGGTGCCGATTGGTCATTGATCGAGCGCGCCCTCGACGAGGTGTCGCAGCACGCGCGCGAGCGCGCCGCATGAGCGTCGGCGGCGTTTTCACCGATCTTGCGGAGTTCCTCGCCGTCGCGCAGCGCTTGCCGGCGGAGCGGCCGGCTGTCGCCACGGCGGCCTTCCTGGTCCGGCCCGACGGCATCCGTCTCGCCGAGCAGTCGGCGCTGGACAATGCCTATATGGATACGGCGCTGCGCATCGATGCGGCGCGCGCCGTGGCTCAGCACGCGCGCCTGCACAGCGCGCTGTCGGGTGTGCTGCCGACGCTGCTGTTTCCCGGCAACGAGGACACGCCCGACGCGGTGTTCCCCAACAACGTCTTCGCCACCGCGCGGCTGCCGGGCGAGTCGCAGGGCCGCTTCCTGATCGGCCGGATGCGCCATCCGGTACGCCAGCGCGAGGCCGAGCGCGCCGACATCGCCGGATTTTTCAGCGCCGCGCTGGGCTATCGCTGCCTCGACCTGCGGCAACGGCCCGGGCTGAGCGAGCTGACCGGCACCGTGGTCATCGACCGCGCCCGCGGCATCGGCCTCGCCGGACTCGGCCCGCGCTGCGATCTCGACGGCGTGCGCGCCATGCACGAGGCCTTCGGTCTGCGCGCCACGCTGGCTTTCGACCTCGCACCGGACGAGTACCACGCCAACGTCGTGCTCAGCGTGCTGGCCGGCCGCACCCTGGTGATCGGCCCGTCCGCCTTCGTTGCCCCCGCCGTGCCGGAAGGGCTGCTGCGGCTGTACGGGCAACACGGCATCGTGCTCGACCCGGGCGAACTGCGCACCTTCGCCGGAAACTGCATCGCCCTCGACCCGACCACCGTGTGGATGAGCGAAGCCGCCGCCGATGGCCTGGCCGCCCACAACCGCACCGCCTTCGCCACCGAAGGCTGGCGCATCGCCGCCGTCGCCCTGGATGAAATCGAGAAAGCCGGCGGCTCGCTGCGTTGTTGCGTGGCCGAGGTTTTTTAGCGCCGGGGGCGTGGATTTGCGCTTGTCGGCCCATCAACGCTGGCGTGGGGAACACTGCGCCAAGCATCCACGCCAGACAGCACGCGGAAGCTGGCCGGGCTGTGCCAGAAAGCCATCTGTGTGTCGGTGCCTTCGGCATCGATCTGGATGACGGGCGTAGCAGCCATGACTGCACATTGCGCTTTCAATTGCTTGCACAATCCGCCATCATTGATGGCATGAACAGTAGGCAGCGCAAGACCCTTGAAGCGATTTTTTCCGATCCCGTCAACGGTGCGCTGGAGTGGGACCTTGTCGAATCCCTGCTCGTCGCCGTCGGCTGCACCCGCATCGAAGGAAAAGGCGCTGCCATTACCTTCATGCGTGACGGTGAGAAGGTGTATTTCCACCGGCCGCACCCGCGCCGCGAGGCGCTGAGGTATCGCGTCAAGGACGCGCGCGAGTTTCTGAAACGAATCGGAGTGACGCCATGATGAACGCCATGACATACAAGGGCCATGCCGCCCGCGTTGAATACGATGCTGCCGACCGGATTTTCGTCGGCCATCTTGCCGGCATCCGGGATATTGTCGGCTTCCACGGCGCGACCGTTGACGAACTGGAAAGCGCCTTTCGCGAAGCAGTGGAAAACTACATCGACGCCTGCGCCAAGCTGGGGCAAGCGCCGAACAAGCCCGCCAGCGGCAGGCTCATGCTGCGCGTGCCCCCGGATGTGCATCAAAATGCCTTGCGCGCTGCCGAATTGGCCGGCACCAGCCTCAATCAGTGGGCCACCGAGGTGCTGCGCCAGGCGACTCATGGCTGAGCCGCCGGCGCGCGACGCAGGTTGCCGACGATGATGCCTTGGCTGGGCAAGGCTTCGGCAGCATCAAACCTCCACGCCTTGCATTCGCCAACCTACTGGATGGCGGTCATCTCTACCGCGATTGTGGCCAATTTGTCGCGCAGGAAAGCATCGCCCGGATCGGTCAGTTTATCCCCGCGGGTGCGGGGAACACTGAAAGGCGTCCCTGATCGGCATTGATGATGTCGGTTCATCCCCGCGGGTGCGGGGAACACTTGATCGTCATCTTTACCGCCACTGGCTGCTCCGGTTCATCCCCGCGGGTGCGGGGAACACCCGGAAACGCCGCTTACCGACGGGCGATTGACCGGTTCATCCCCGCGGGTGGGGTCGTCGAACCATCCGGGCAGGTTTCCCGAGACGCGATCGAACATCTGATCGGCGGTGGCCTGCGTCGGCAGGCCGAAGAACAGGCCATCGGCAAGACCCGCGTCGATCAGCCGGGCAGCAAGGATCAGGGCCGCTTCCGTTTTCCCTGAGCCTGTGGCGTCTTCCAGAAACAGGATTTGCGGCTCGCTGCCTATCGGAAGATCTGCCGCCAGCGCCTGTGCAGGTCGCAACCCGGCATTCCGCAATTCTGAAAACAGGCTTTCCGGACGCATGTAAGGCGTGGGAAGCACAGGAATGACGCCCGCTTCGTCGATGGCGCCTCGCGCCCGGGGCAGCGCATGGTGCTGCCAGTATTCCTCCAGCGACATCCTGCGTTGCGCTGCTTCCGCGTACGGGAACCACGTCGTGTTCGAGCCGATCCAGTCGGCCAGCACGGCAAGGCCTGCAATCCACCAGCTCGCCAGTCGCGCCCGCTCCTCGCTGCAGGCAGGCAAGGCGATGGGGAGGAATCGCTCTGCGCACCATGTGAAGAAGCGCTTGGCGTCCTCCCGGCTATCGGCAAACATCGCCGACCCGAGACGTGAGGAGGCGGCATTTCTGCCTGTAGGAATCGGCGGCGGTGCCGTTCCGTGGTGACCGAAGCTGGCAGTCAACAACACCTGCCATACATCGGCAGGCCAGCCCTGCATTTTTTCCGGCAGCGTCTGCTGCTCGATCATCCAGCCGAAGAAGCAGGCACCCACCTCGTCGTGATGCATGAGGCTGTTGGAAGGCTCCAATGCATGGCCGAAACGAAGCACGACCACATCCGGTGCCTTGTTCTGGAAGTTCTCCGCGAACTTGCCGATGTCATGAACCGCCAACAAGAACGTGATCACCTGCTTGGCGGTTTCGGTGTCCAATCCCAGCCACACAGCCAGTTGCTCAATGAGCGCCGGGTTTCGATCCAGGTAAGCCTGCCCGCAGGCGGCCACGTCCAGAGAGTGCAGTACGAGGGGGTGGTCCGGCGTCCCCGAGAGGGCTTTTGCCTTCCCCCAGTAGCGATCCCAGCTTGCTTCCCTTTGCATGTGAGTTGCTCTGCGTCTGCCTGGACTGATGAGCTTATTCCCTTCGCGTCTCACGGATTGAGACGGCAGGACTGACGCTTCTTGCCGCTATCCGGCGCGCCCGCCCACCCCCTAGAATCGCTCAACTCCCTGCGGAATCACGCTCATGGCCGGTGCCAGTCTGCTCACCCTGCTCGATGACATCGCCACGGTGCTGGACGATGTGGCGGTGCTCACCAAGGTGGCGGCGAAGAAGACGGCGGGGGTGCTGGGGGATGATCTGGCGCTGAGCGCGGAGCAGGTTTCCGGGGTGCGTGCGGAGCGCGAGTTGCCGGTGGTCTGGGCGGTGGCCAAGGGGTCGATGCTGAACAAGGCGATCCTGGTGCCGGCGGCGCTGGTGATCAGTGCGCTGGCGTCGTGGGCGATCACGCCGTTGTTGATGCTGGGCGGCTCGTTCCTCAGTTACGAGGGCGCGGAAAAGGTGTTGCACAAGCTGTTCCACAAGGAGGACGCGCAAATTGCCAAGGATGCGCACGTGCGCGCGGTGGCCGATCCGCAGGTCGACCTGGTGGCGCTGGAACGCGACAAGATCAAGGGCGCGGTGCGCACCGATTTCATCCTTTCCGCAGAGATCATCGTGATCGCGCTGGGCACGGTGGCGGCGGCCAGTTTCGGCATGCAGGTGGCGACCTTGATCGGCATCGCGGTGCTGATGACGGTCGGCGTCTACGGGCTGGTCGCCGGCATCGTCAAGATGGACGACGCCGGGCTGTACCTGCGCCGGACGCCGGGCGATGGCGGCTGGGACGCGCTGCGGCGCGGGCTCGGGCGCGGCCTGCTGGGCGCGGCACCGAAATTGATGAAGACGCTATCGTTAGCCGGGACGGCGGCGATGTTCCTGGTCGGCGGCGGCATCCTCGTCCACGGCATTCCGCCGCTGCACCATGCGGTGCAGGGCCTGGCCGCAGGCGGCGGCTGGACGGCGATGCTGATCGAACTGCTGGCCAATGCGCTGGTCGGCATCGTCGCCGGGCTGTTGATCGTTGCCGTGGTCGCCGCCTTCTCGCGGCTGCGCGGCAAGGCGGCGCACTGATTCATCCGCTCGTCGGCCTCGGCCGGGCGCGAGCGCGTACACTGCGCGGCGGCGGAGTCGGCCAGGCAGTCGCGTCATCCAACTGGATGCCGAGGAAAGTCCGGGCTCCACAGGGTACGGTGCCAGGTAACGCCTGGGCGGCGCGAGCCGACGGACAGTGCAACAGAAAGACACCGCCGAACGGCGTCTTAGGATGTGCGTGGCAAGGGTGAAATGGTGCGGTAAGAGCGCACCGCGAGTCCGGCAACGGACCGGCACGGCAAACCCCACCGGGAGCAAGGCCAAATAGGGAGACCATGCCGCGACCCGCGGTGTCTCCGGGTAGGCTGCTTGAGCGTCGCGGCGACGCGGCGCCTAGAGGAATGACTGTCCACGACAGAACCCGGCTTATCGGCCGGCTCCGCCACTTTTTTTCCCTCGCCTGGGCGTCGGCTGGTGAAGCCGGCTCGTTGCCGGCAGGCGATGCCGGTGGGAATCGTGCAATTCGCCGTTTGCCGGGCCAGCGTCCGGCTTTCGCTGTTCAGGCCCTGCGGTTTCTGCATGAAAAGCTGCCTTGTTCATCAGAAAGAATCTGCAACTTCCTGTTATGAAAAGGATTGCCTCTCCAGCCCGGCCTTGAAGCTGAATTGTCTTGCCTGACACGGGCTTAGCGCGGGGGTTTTTCTTGACAGGGGCGGAATTGCTGCCTACTGTGGGAAGACGTAGGGAAATAGGGGAAATAGTGGTTCCCCGTGGCTATGATCTTCCAAGGCGAAACTGCCATCACCATCGACGACAAGGGACGGCTCGCGGTGCCCGCCGCGCACCGTGAGCAGGTCGTGCGCGAGTGTGGCGGGCGTCTGGTGGTCACCTACAACCCGTTCGAGCAGGAAGGCTGTTTGTGGCTGTTCCCGGTCGCCGAATGGGAGCGGGTGCGCGACGAGGTGAGCAGCCTGCCCACCGCCAAGCGCGTGCATCGCAATTTGCAGATGAAGCTGGTCGGCGCGGCGATCTTCGTCGAGATGGATGGCAACGGCCGCATCCTGCTGCCGTCCAGTCATCGCCACGTGATGAACATCGAGAAGAAGGCGGTGCTGGTCGGTATGGGCAACAAGTTCGAATTGTGGAGCGAGCAAGCGCACCTCGCGCAGATCCGCCAGGTCATCGGCGAGGACGATCTGAGCGAGGACATGCTCGACCTGCGGCTGTAGCGGCGATGTCCGGGCGGCCTGCCAGGCAGGAACCCGCGCACGTCCCGGTGTTGTTCGAGCAGGTCATGGACGGGCTGCGGATAAGGGAGGACGGACGTTACCTGGACGGGACGTTCGGGCGCGGCGGCCATGCGCGCGGCGTTCTGGCGCGGCTGGGCGATGAGGGTCGATTGCTGGCGATGGACAAGGATCCCGAAGCGATGGCGGAGGCCCGGCAGTTGCAGGCCGAGGACGCGCGCCTGCGTCTGCGCCAGGACAGCTTCGCCGCGCTGGCGCAGTGGGAGGAAACCGCCGCCGGGCTGGATGGCGTGCTGTTCGACCTTGGCGTGTCCTCGCCGCAACTGGACCAGGCCGAGCGCGGCTTCAGCTTCCAGGCCGATGGCCCGCTCGACATGCGCATGGACCCGGGCTCCGGCGAGTCGGCGGCGCAGTGGCTGGCGCGTGCCGACGAGGCCGAGATCGCCGACGTGCTGTGGCGGCTTGGCGAGGAGCGGATGAGCCGGCGCATCGCCCGCGCCATCGTCGCCCGCCGCCGCGAAGCGCCGATCACCCGCACCGCCGAACTGGCCGACCTGATCGCCGCCGTGGTCGGCCGTCGCGAGCCGGGCAAGCACCCGGCGACGCGCAGTTTCCAGGCCCTGCGCATCCATGTGAACCGCGAACTGGATGATCTGGAGGCCGGCCTGCAGGCGGCCCATGCGCGGCTGCGTCCGGGCGGGCGGTTGGCGGTGATCAGCTTCCATTCGCTGGAGGACCGCGCGGTCAAGCGCTTCATCGCCGCCCATGCGCGGCCGGCACCGGGCAATCGCCGGCTGCCGGTGGCGGCGGAGTTCCGCCCGACGCTGCGCGAGATCGGCGCGGCGATCAAACCTGATGCGGCCGAGCTGGCGCGCAATCCCAGGGCACGCAGCGCGGTGCTGCGGGTCGCCGAGAGGATCGCCTGATGGTCCGCCTGTTCGGCATCGTCGCCCTGCTGTCGCTGGTCGTTGCCAGTGGCATCGCCGTGGTCCACGCCCGCCATGCGCATCGCCAGCAGTTCGTCGCCCTGACCGCGCTGGAGCGCGAGCGCGACGAACTGAACATCGAATTCGGCCGCCTGCAGCTCGAACAGGCGACCTTGGCCGAAGCGCACCGCGTCGAGCGCATCGCCCGCACCGATCTCGGCATGAAATTCCCCGAGCCGGCGGAACTGCGCGTGGTGCGGCCATGAACGCCCGTCGCCGCGCCCATCCCCGGCCGCGCAGCCGCAGCGCCTGGCTGGATACCCGCCGCCGGCTGTACGTGGTGGTCGTCGTCATGGGGCTGGCGACCTTCGCCTTGGTGGCGCGTGCGGTGCAGTTGCAACTGATCGACAAGGCCTTCTACCAGCAGCAGGGCGACGCCCGCTTCGTCCGCGAGATGCCGATTGCCACCTCGCGCGGGGCGGTGTTCGACCGCCACGGCGAGCCGTTGGCGGTGTCCTCGCCGGTGGAGTCGATCTGGGCCAATCCGCAGGAACTGCTGCAACACGCCGAGCGCCTGCCGGAGCTGGCGCAGGCGCTCGGCATCGGCCTGGATTCGCTGACCCAGCGCCTGGCGCAGCGCGCCGACAAGGAATTCGTCTACCTGCGCCGGCACCTCAATCCGGACGCCGCCGCCGACATCCTGGCGCTGAAGATTCCCGGCGTCGCCTCGCAGCGCGAGTTCCGCCGCTTCTACCCGATGGGTGAGGCGATGGCGCACATCCTCGGCTTCACCAACATCGACGACCAGGGCCAGGAAGGGCTGGAGCTGGCCTTTGACGAATGGCTGACCGGCAAGCCCGGTGCCAAGCGGGTGATCCGCGACCTGCACGGGCGCATCGTCGAGAACGTCGACCTGATCCGCCCGGCCGCGCCGGGCCGCGACCTGACGCTGTCCATCGACCGCCGCATCCAGTACCTGGCCAATCGCGAGCTGAAGACCGCGCTGCTCGAACACGGTGCCAGCAGCGGCTCGGTGGTGGTGCTGGACGTTGCCAGCGGCGAGGTGCTGGCGATGGTCAACCAGCCCTCATACAACCCCAATGCGCGCGAGGCGGTGGAGCAGGGTGCCTATCGCAACCGCGCCGTCACCGACGTGTTCGAGCCGGGCTCGGTGATCAAGCCGTTCACCGTCGTTGCCGCGCTGGAAACCGGAAAGTTCCGCCCCGACAGCGTGATCGACACCACGCCCGGCACGCTGCCGCTGGCCGGCCACGTCATCCGCGACGTGCGCAACTTCGGCCGCGTCGATCTGACCCGGCTGCTGACCAAATCCTCCAACGTCGCCGCCACCAAGCTGGCGCTGGAAATGTCCAACGAGCACCTGCACGACGTGCTGCGCCGGTTCGGCTTCGGCGAGGCCACCGGCATCGGCTTCCCCGGCGAGTCGGCCGGCGTGCTGCCCTCGCCGCGCGGCTGGGGCGTGCTGCACAAGGCGACCATTTCCTACGGCTACGGCCTGTCCTCCACCGCCCTGCAACTGGCGCAGGCCTATGCGGTGCTCGGCAACGACGGCGTGCTGGCACCGCCGACCTTCATTCGCGACGCGCGCAATCCGCCGCGTCAGGTGATCGACCCGCAACTGGCGCGCACCCTGCTCGGCATGCTGGAAACGGTGACCGGGGCCGAGGGCACGGCGCAGCGCGCCAACGTGGTCGGCTTCCGCACCGCCGGCAAGACCGGCACCTCGCGCATGGCCAGCGCCGGCGGCTACGAGAAGCGTTACATCAGCGTCTTCGCCGGTCTGTTGCCGGCCAGCGATCCGCGTTTTTCCGTGGTTGTCGTCATCAATGATCCGACCGGCCGCGACTATTACGGCGGCCTGGTCGCCGCGCCGGTGTTCTCGCGGATGATGGAAGGCGCGCTGCGGGTGATGGACGTGCCGCCCGATGATGTCGAGGGCCTGCTCGCCGCCGTGCCGGCCAATGCCAGGCGTGCGCCGCCGGCGCGCGCCGAGGCCAACTTGCCGCAGGAAGCCGAAGCGGTGCCCGATGCCTTTGCCGGCGGAGCGCTGCGATGAGCACGATGGCACTGGGCGCATTGCTGCACGGCGTCGCCGACGCGCCGCCGGCGCTGGCCGCGCTGCGCATCGGCGGGCTGAGCCTGGACAGCCGCCGGGTCGCTGCCGGCGATGCCTTCGTCGCCCTGGCCGGCGCGTCCACCCATGGCCTCGATCATGCCGCGCAGGCGCTGGCGCGCGGTGCCGCTTGCGTGCTGTTCGAGCCGCCGGTGCCGGACGCCGCCTCGCTGCCGGCGACGGCACTGCCGGTGCCGGCGTTGCGTCGCCAACTCGGCGCATTGGCCGACCGCTTCCACGGCTCGCCGTCGGCGCGGCTGACCGTGATCGGCGTCACCGGCACCAATGGCAAGACTTCCACCGTCAACCTGCTGGCGCAGGCGCTGGAGGGCAGCGAGTTTGGCCCGGCCGGCAGCCTCGGCACGCTCGGTGTCGGCTTCGGCGGCCAGTGGACCGCCGGCGAACACACCACGCCGGACGTGCTCGCCGTCCACGCTGCGCTGGCCGATCTGGCTGATCGCGGTGCCCGCGCGGTGGCGATGGAAGTGTCCTCGCATGCGCTCGATCAGGGTCGCGTCGATGCGGTGGCTTTCGACATCGCCGTGTTCGCCAATCTGAGTCGCGACCATCTGGATTACCACGGCGACATGGACGCCTACGGAGCCGCAAAGGCGCGGCTGTTCGATGCGCCGGGGCTGCGCGCGGCGGTGGTCAACATCGATGACGGATTCGGTTGCCGGCTGCTGCCGAAACTGTCCGAACGCCTCGATGTCTGGACCGTCAGCGCCGCCGGCGATTCCACCGCCCGCATGCGCGCCGAGGCGCTGCGCTGCGCGGCCGATGGCCTGCACTTCGAACTGGTCGAGGCGGACCAGCGGCAGACGCTGACGAGCCGGTTGTTCGGTCGCTTCAACGTCGACAACCTGCTCGCCGTGGCGGCCTGCCTGCGTGCGCTGGGCTGGTCGCTGTCGCGGGTTGCGGCGGCGCTCGCCGACCTGCGCCCGGTGCGTGGCCGGATGAGTCGCATCGACGGCCCGCTCGGCACACCGCAGGTGGTAGTCGATTACGCGCACACGCCGGACGCCCTGGCGCAGGCGCTGGACAGCCTGCGCGCGCATGTCGACGGCCGGCTGGTCTGCGTGTTCGGCTGCGGCGGCGAACGTGATCGCGGCAAGCGCCCGCAGATGGCCGCCGCCGCCGAGGCGCGCGCCGATCTCGTCGTGCTGACCGACGACAACCCGCGTGGCGAGGACGGCGACGCCATCATCGCCGACATCCAGGCCGGCTTCGCCCGGCCGCAGGCGGTGCGCGTCGAGCGCGAGCGCGCCGCCGCCATCGCCCTGGCGCTGGATCTCGCCGGCCGCGACGACATCGTGCTGATCGCCGGCAAGGGTCACGAAACGCATCAGGAAATCGCCGGCCGCCGCCTGCCGTTCGATGACGCCGCCTGCGTGCATGCCTTGCTGGAGGCGCGGGCATGAGGCCGCTGCCGCTGTCCGAACTGGCGACCTGGATCGGCGTCGAGAACGTCGCTGCCGAGGTCGTGGTCAGCGGTGTCGAAACCGACTCCCGCGCCATCGCCGCCGGCGACCTGTTCGTCGCCCTGCCGGGCGAGCGCGTCGATGGCCACGATTATCTGGCCGACGCGGCGGCGCGCGGCGCGGCGGCGGCGCTGGTGCAGCGGCACGTCGCCGATGTCGGTTTGCCGCAACTGCGGGTCGACGACGGCGTACAGGCGCTGGCCGCCATCGCCTCCGCCCTGCGCGGCGAACTGGCCGCCAGCGTGCTGGCGCTGACCGGCAGCAATGGCAAGACCACGGTCAAGACCCTGCTCGCCGGCATCCTCGGCCGCATCGCGCCGACCTTCGCCAACCCCGGCAACCGCAACAACGAGATCGGCATGCCGCTGGCCCTGATCGACACTCCGGCCGAGAGCCGCTTTGCCATCTACGAGATGGGTGCCGGCCAGCCCGGCGACATCGAATGGCTGGCCGCCATCGCCCGGCCGCGCGTCGCCCTGGTCAACAACATCGGTCCGGCCCACCTGGAGCGCATGGGTTCCCTGCTCGGCATCGCGCAGACCAAGGCGGCGATCTACGACGCCCTGCCCGCCGACGGCACCGGCGTGGTCAACGCCGACGATGCCTTCGGCACGTGGTTCGCGCAGCGCCTGGGCGCACGCCGTTGCCTGCGTTTCGGCCTCGACGCCGATGCCGACGTGCGCGCCGTCGACTGTCGCGACGATTCTTCCGGGCAGCGCTTCCGCCTGCTGACGCCGCAGGGCGAGGCGCTGGCGGAACTGGCCCTGGCCGGTCGCCACAACCTGCGCAACGCGCTGGCGGCGGCGGCGATGGCGCTGGCTGTGGACGCGCCGCTGGCGGCGATCATCGAGGGTTTGGCCGAGGCGCGTCCGGTCGAAGGCCGGCTGACCCGCCACCGGCTGGCCAATGGTGCCGAACTGATCGACGACAGCTACAACGCCAACCCGGCGTCGGTGGCCGCCGCCATCGCCACCCTGGCGCAGGCCGGCGGTGTCGCCTGGCTGGTGCTTGGCGACATGCGCGAACTGGGCGCGGACGCCGCCGCGCTGCATGCCGAAGTCGGCGCGCAGGCGCGTGCGGCCGGCCTTGCCGAGCTGTGGACGGTGGGCGAATTGGCCGCCGAGGCGAGCCGTGCGTTCGGTGCCCAGGGCCGCCATTTCGCCAGCCAGGATGCCCTGGTGACAGCGTTGCACGGCGCGCTCGGGAGCGATGTGCGCTGCCTGGTCAAGGGCTCGCGCGGCAGCCGCATGGACCGGGTGACCAGCGCCCTGCTGGCCCGCCACGCAGGGGAGGGCGGCCATGCTGCTTGAACTGAGCAAATGGCTGGAAGGCATGGACCGGGTGTTCGCCCTGTTCGGCTACATCACCTTCCGCGCCATCCTCGGCGCGCTGACCGCGCTGCTGATTTCCCTGCTGCTCGGCCCGTGGATGATCCGCAACCTGTCGCGCCTGAAGGGCGGCCAGCCGATCCGCAGCGACGGCCCGCAGTCGCACCTGGCCAAGGCCGGCACGCCGACCATGGGCGGCGCGCTGATCCTGATGTCGGTGTGCCTGTCGACCCTCCTCTGGGCCGACCTCGGCAACCGCTACGTCTGGGTGGTGCTGGGCGTGCTGGTCGCCTTCGGCGGCATCGGCTGGTACGACGACTGGCGCAAGGTGGTGGGGCGCGATCCGAAGGGTCTGCCGTCGCGCTGGAAATATCTGTTGCAGTCGGTGTTCGGCCTGATTGCCGCCGTGGCGTTGTATGCCAGCGCCGACACGCCGGCGGCGACCGCCTTCCACGTGCCGTTCTTCAAGGACGTAGCGATTCCGCTAGGTGCCGGCTTCATCGTCGTCGCCTATTTCTGGATCGTCGGCTTCTCCAACGCGGTCAACCTGACCGACGGCCTGGATGGGCTGGCGATCATGCCGGCGGTGCTGGTGGCCGGTGCACTGGGCATCTTCGCCTACGCTTCCGGCCACGCGGTGTTCTCCTCCTATCTGCAAATCCCGGCGGTGCCGGGTGCCGGCGAACTGGCCATCGTCTGCGCGGCGATTGCCGGGGCCGGGCTCGGCTTCCTGTGGTTCAACACCTATCCGGCGCAGGTGTTCATGGGCGACATCGGTGCGCTGGCGTTGGGCGCGGCAATCGGCACCATCGCCGTGATCGTGCGCCAGGAACTGGTGCTGGTGGTGATGGGGGGCATCTTCGTCGTCGAGACGCTGTCGGTGATGATCCAGGTCGCCAGTTTCAAGCTGACCGGCCGCCGCGTGTTCCGCATGGCACCGATCCACCACCACTTCGAACTCAAGGGCTGGCCCGAGCCGCGCGTCATCGTCCGTTTCTGGATCATCACCGTGGTGCTGGTGCTGATCGGCCTGGCCACGTTGAAGGTGCGTTGACGATGACCGGATACGGCCAGCAGGCGCTGCGACGCGAGGACATCAAGGGCCGCTACGACCGCGTGCTGGTCCTGGTCTCGCTGTTGCTGGCCGCCAGCGGCCTGTTGATGGTGGCGTCCAGTTCGATCGCGCTGATGGACAGCGCCTACCACTATTTCTTCCGCCACGCGGTGTTCCTGACCCTGGGCTGCGCGGTGGCGGTGACCGTGGCGCGGTTGGAACTCAAGCTGCTGGAGCGGCACAGCCGCGCCCTGCTGGTGGCGGGCTTCGTGCTGCTGATGCTGGTGTTCGTGCCCGGCCTCGGGCGCACCGTCAACGGCGCGCAGCGCTGGATCAATCTCGGCCTGGTCGGCTTCCAGGTGGTGGAAGCGGTGAAGCTGCTGCTGATCATCTGGCTGGCGAGCTATCTGGCGCGCTATCGCGAGCAGGTGCAGACGCATTGGATGGGTGCCTTCAAGCCGTTCGGTGTCGCCATCCTGATGGTGGGTCTGCTGCTGGCGCAGCCGGACTTCGGCTCCGCCCTGCTGATCTGCGCCATCATCGGCGGCATGCTGTGGCTGGGCGGGGTGCGGGTCAGCCACGCTGCGGTGCCGGTGCTGGCGGTGGTCCCGGTGCTGGCCTGGGCGGCGCTCAGCGAGTCCTACCGCGTGCGCCGTCTGACGTCCTTCCTCAATCCGTGGGAAGACCCGTTCAACAACGGCTTCCAGCTCACCCAGGCGCTGATCGCCATCGGTCGTGGCGAGTGGTTCGGCGTCGGTCTGGGCGGCAGCGTGCAGAAGCTGTTCTACCTGCCCGAGGCGCACACCGACTTCATTTTCGCGGTGATCGCCGAGGAAACCGGTTTCTTCGGCATCCTGCTGCTGATCGGCATGTTCGTCGTGCTGTGCGGCCGGGCCTTGTGGCTGGGCTTGCGCGGGGTCGAGATGGGCCGCGCCTTCGCCGGCTACTGCGCCTTCGG
>JBAYTD010000067.1:0-15610 GCA_041675805.1 Lysobacteraceae bacterium | reverse complement strand
TGAAGGCCTTCCACGTCCGCGGCGGCAAGGACATGAAGCTGGCCAACGCGCTGACCTTCATGGCCAGCGACCGCGAGATCGCCGAGTCGGCCTGGCCCGGCGACGTGATCGGCATCCACAACCACGGCACCATCTCCATCGGCGACACCTTCACCGAGGGCGAGGCGCTGGGTTTCACCGGCATCCCCTATTTCGCCCCGGAACTGTTCCGTCGCGCGCGCCTGCGCGACCCGCTCAAGCTCAAGCAGTTGCAGAAGGGCCTGGCGCAGTTGTCGGAGGAGGGGGCGACGCAGTTCTTCCGCCCGCTGATGTCCAACGACCTGATCCTCGGCGCGGTCGGCACCTTGCAGTTCGACGTGGTGGCCTATCGGCTGAAGGACGAGTACGGCGTCGATGCCAGTTTCGAGCCGGTGCAGATCAGCACCGCGCGCTGGATTCACTGCGCCGACGAGCGCACGCTGGAAGCCTTCCGCGAGAAGAACGCGATGAACCTGGCACTGGATGCCGCCGACGCGCTGGTCTATCTCGCGCCCTCGCGGGTCAACCTGCAACTGGCGCAGGAACGCGCGCCGGAGGTGCGTTTCGCGGCAACGCGCGAACACGCGGCGAGCTGAGCACGAGGCGGTCCGCGTGGCCGCCGCGCTGCGAGTCAGGAATCGAAATCGCCGAGAAAGATGCTGCTGCGGCCGGCTGCGCCGCCGTGCTCAAACGATTCGGACATGATGGTGGCGGCGACCTGGACGGCGTCTTCGACCGGCGCGGCGGAGGCCGCATCGGCCTGCTGCACCATGCCGGTTTCGATTTCCGGGCCGACCGGCGAGCGCAGCGCCAACGCCAGCAGCGCCGCCAGACCGACGCTGGCCGCCAGCGCCAGCCAGCGCAGGCGTGCAGGTGCCGGCCGACGATGCGCGGGTTGGCGCAGGCCCGCCACGCCGGCGGCGAGTTCGTCGGCATCCTCGCGCAGGGCGATCAGGCTGCGCAGCAGATCGGCGTTGCGGGGCGATTCGGCGATCCGCCCGAGTTGATCGTCGCGCGATTCGCCGAGGCTGCGACCGGCCGCCAGTTCGGCGAGCAGATCGGCGTCGCGGTCCGAATCGACGTACGCTTGGCGGGCCAGCCATTGCCGATAGGCGCGGGCCAGGGCCGGGGCCTGCGGGTCATGATCGGGGTTGTCGTGGCGCATCTCAGTCATCGAAGCCATCCTCGCCGGCGTCGCGCAGGCGTTGCTTGGTTTCCGCCAGCCCCCGGTAGACCAGTTTGCGCGCCGCATCGAAGGTCAGTTCGCACAACTCGGCCACCTCGGGAACGGTGAAGCCTTCCAGGTAAAGCTGCAAAGGTCGTCGCCGGCGCACCGGGATGGCAGCGATGGCGCTGGCCAGGCGATCCAGCCGCCCGGCGTCCGCCGTCCAGTGTTCCGGGCCGGCCTGCGGCGAAGCAAGTTCCGGAGCGGAACCGGTTTCGTCCGCCTCGGGCAGCGCTTCGGTCATCCGCAGGCTGGCGTGGCGGACGGCATCGACCAGCACGCTGGCGACCACCTTCTGTACATAAGACGCGGGAAGCAGCGCATTCGGGTCACGTTGCAGCGCTTTCCACAGGCGGATGCGGACTTCCTGTTCAGCATCGTCGGCGTCGATGCCGTAGCGGTCCAGCCGCTGCGCGGCGATCTGCGCCCGAACGCGGCCGGTGAAGCGCCTGAGCAGCGCTTCCAGCGGAGAGTCGTTCATGTCGAACCCGGATTGTGCCGCGCCGCCCCCGTCAACCGGCGATGTACTGCTGCAACTGGGCGATTTCCTGCTGCTGGTCCTCGATCACCGCCTTGACCAGATCACCGATCGACAGGATGCCGACCACGGCACCGTCCTCGACCACCGGCAGATGGCGGATGCGCGACTCGGTCATCGTCCGCATGCAGCCGTGCACGCTGCGCTGCTGGCCGACGGTGATGACCTCGCTGGCCATGATCTCGGACACCAGGGTCTGCGCCGAGGAACGGCCCAGCAGGATGACCTTGCGGGCGTAGTCGCGCTCGGAAACGATGCCGATCAGGCGCTCGCCCTGCATCACCAGCAGCGCCCCGACGCCGTGCTCGGCCATCAGCCGGATGGCGTCCAGCACCGGGCGCTCCGGCGCGATGGAAAGAACGTGCCTACCCTTGGCGTCCAGCAACTGGCTGACCGTGCGCATCGCCCACTCCCGGTGATCGTCCCGCCGCCGATGATAGACCCGCCGCCCACTCCAGGCCACCGCCGGCACGGTCCTCGATCAGGTACAGCGGGCGCTGCTTGACCTCGTCGTAGAGCCGCCCCAGGTACTCGCCGATGATGCCCAGCGCGACCAGTTGCATGCCGCCGAGGAACAGCATCACCGACATCAGCGAGGGATAGCCGGCCACCGGGTCGCCCCAGAGCAGGGTCTTGGCCATGATCCAGACGCCATAGGAGAACGCCAGCGTGGCGGTGATGAGGCCGACATAGGTCGCCAGCCGCAGCGGCACGGTGGAGAACGAAGTGATGCCTTCGAGGGCGAAGTTCCACAGCCGCCAGTAGTTGAACTTGCTGTGTCCGACCTGGCGCGGCGCGCGCCGGTAGGGCAGCGCGGTCTGGCGGAAGCCGACCCAGGCGAACAGGCCCTTCATGAAGCGGTGGCGCTCGCGCAGGCCGCGCAGGGCGCTGACCGCGCGCCGCGACATCAGGCGGAAATCGCCGGTGTCGCGCGGGATCGGCGTCGCCGACAGGCGTCCCATCAGGCGATAGAACATCGCGGCGGTGGCACGCTTGAGCCAGGTTTCGCCCTCGCGGGCGAGACGGGTGCCGTAGACCACGTCGAAGCCGTCGCGCCAGCGGGCGACGAACTCGGGGATCAGTTCGGGCGGGTCCTGCAGATCGGCGTCGATCACCATCACTGCGTCGGCATCGGCGGCGTCGAGGCCGGCGGTCAGCGCCAGTTCCTTGCCGAAATTGCGGCTCAGGCGCAGTGCGACGACGCGCGGGTCGGCCGCGGCAAGATCGCGCATCACCTGCCAGGTGGCGTCACGGCTGCCATCGTCGACATAGATGACGCGACAGGCCAGATCCAGCCCGTCGAGCACGGCGGCAAGGCGGGCGTGGAAGGCCGCCAGTCCCTCGGCCTCGTTGTAGGCCGGTGCCACCACGGCCAGCGTTTCGCCCATCGCGGTTTTCCGATCCATTGGCCGTTCATGGTAGCCGAGGCGGGACAGGCCGCCCATCGCCGCCGATAATGCAGGCCCGCCCCAGACCGCCGCGACGATGACCGACGTTCCGCCACACCACGACCGCCTGACCCGCTTCCTGCTCGATGCCAGCGGCATCCGCGGCGTGCTGGTGCGCCTCGACGCGACCTGGGCCGCCACCTGCGAGCGGGTCGATTACCCGACGCCGGTGCGCGACCTCCTGGGCCAGACGATGGCCGCCGCCGCGCTGTTCGGCGGACACGTCAAGATCGATGGCCGGCTCGGCATCCAGTTGCGCGGTGCCGGCGCGCTGCGCACCCTGTTCGCCGAGTACGCCAGCGGTGGCGCGCTGCGCGGCATCGCGTTGTGGCAGGAACCGCTGCCGGCGCAGCTCACTCCGCGTGACTTCGGCGACAACGCCCTGCTCGCCATCACCATGGAAATACCGTCTCCCGGCCACGACGAACCGCATCGCCACCAAGGACTGGTCGGGCTGGACGCCGACAACCTGGCGCAGGCGTTCGAGACCTATTTCGCCGTCTCCGAGCAATTGCCGACCCGCCTGCTGCTGGCCTGCAACGCCGGCAGCGCCGTCGGCCTGCTGTTGCAGCCACTGCCGGGCGCGGCGCAGGACGGCGACGGCTGGCCGCGCGCGCAGGCGCTGTTCGAGACTTTGACCGCCGAGGAACTGCTGGCCACCGACGCCCACACCCTGCTCTATCGACTGTTCCACGAGGACGGCGTGCGCATCCTCGCCGAGCAGCCGCTGTCGTTCCAGTGTCGCTGCTCGCGTGAGCGGGTCGGCGCGGTGCTGCTGAGCCTGGGTCGCGACGAGGCACTGGCGGCGATCCAGCCGCCGGACGACGTGGTCGAGGTCGACTGCGAGTTCTGCGGCCAGCGCTACCGCTTCGATGCAGTCGACATCGGCCAGTTGTTCGCCGGCGGCGGGTCCGAGTCGGCCACTTCCCTGCACTGAAGTCCGCATGCAGGCGGCCAGGAAAGAAGGTTTGCTTCAGCGCTGAATCCCCCGTCCGTTCGCGCTGACTTTCGATACCCCAGAGTTGCAGTTTCGCGCCGAGGCGTTCGTCAGCCGCAGGCGCGCGCCGTTTCCTGCGCCAGCTCGGCAAACGGCCGTGGCGGCGAAAACAGGTAGCCCTGGCCGTAATCGCAGCCGAGCAGGCGCAGGGTTTCCATCTGCCGGCGCGTCTCGATGCCCTCGGCCACCACGTGCAGGCCGAGCGCGCGGCCCAGCGAACACACCGCGCGCAATACCGCGTGCGCACTGCCACCGTTTTCCGCGCCCAGGGCGGTGATGAAGGAACGGTCGACCTTGAGCACGTCGAGCGGAAACTGGTGCAGGTAGCTCAGCGAGGAATAGCCGGTGCCGAAATCGTCCAGCGCCAGCCGCACGCCGTGGCCGCGCAGGGTCTGCATCAGGACGCGCGAGTGGGCGGGATCGTCGAGCAGGGTGCGCTCGGTCACCTCCACGCACAGGCGCGAGGGCGGAAACTCGAAGCGCGTCAGCAGGCGCAGCAGGTCGGGCACGAAGCTGGCGCTGCGGAAATGCCGGGCACCGGCATTGATGCTGACGTAGGCCTGTCCGCCGAGCGCACTCCAGTCCTGCGCCAGCACCAGTTCGTAGACCTGCCAGTCGATCGCCTCGGCCAGGCCGCTCTCCTCGGCCACCGGCAGGAAGACACCCGGCTCCAGCAAGCCCTGCTGCGGATGACGCCAGCGCATCAGCGCCTCGTAGCCGACCACCTGGCTGCCATCGAGGGCGAGGATCGGCTGGAAAACCGGCTCGAACTCGTCGCGCGCCAGCGCCCGGCGCAGGTTGCCCTCCACTTCCAGCCGGTGCAGCGCCTCGCGGCGCAGATCTTCGTCGAACATCTCGTGGCAGCGCCGGCCGCGCGCCTTGGCGCGGTACAGCGCCACATCGGCATCGCGCAGCAGTTCGTCCGGGTTGCCGTAGTGCGAGCGCGCCACGGTGATGCCGATGCTGGTCGAGGTGAACAGCTCCTTGCCGGCAACGCGGATCGGTGCGTCCAGCGAGGCGATGATGCGGTCGGCCAAGGCCAGCGCCTGGCCGTCTTCCTGCAAGGGATCGAGCAGCACGGCGAACTCGTCGCCGCCCAGCCGCGCCACCAGGCCATCCTCGCCGACCACGGCGGCGATGCGATTGCCGGCTTCCTTGAGCAGGTCATCGCCGACCAGGTGGCCGACCGAGTCGTTGATCACCTTGAAGCGGTCGAGGTCGAGGAACAGCACGGCGAAACGGCGCTGGCTGTCGTGCCGATAGTTGTTCATCGCCTCGGCCAGACGCTGCTGGAAGCTGGCCCGGTTGGGCAGGCCGGTCAGCGCATCGTGGCTGGCGGCGAACTGCAACTGGCGCTCGAAACGCTGGCGCTCGGCGATCTCCAGGCGCAGGTCGCGGTTGGCGGCGAACAGCGCCTCGGTGCGCTCGGCGACGCGGCGCTCCAGTTCCGCATTGACGCTGCGCAGGCGGTCGGCGGCGCGCTTGCGCTCCAGCGCGTTGGCGATGTGGTAGGAGACGAAGGTCAGCAGCTCCTGATCGCGGCGGGTGTAGCGGTGCAGGTCGTCGTAGGACTGCACGGCGAGCACGCCGACCGTTCCCGCGCCGCAGATCAGCGGCACGCCGAGCCAGGTGCGCGCCGCCACGCCGTGGGCGATGACGTCACCGGATTCCGCCAACTGGCGATGCACCTCGTCATCGGCCAGCACCGGCCGGCCGGTGCGCAGCACGTACTCGGTCATGCCGACACCGAGCTTGCGCGGCGGCCGGTCGGGGTTCTTCTCGTCGACCGAGTAGGGGAATTCGATCTCGCTGCCATCGGCGCTGAGCAGGGCGATGTAGAAGTTCTCCGCATGCAGCAGGCGGCCGACGATGGCGTGCACGGCGGCGTAGAAGGCGTCCAGCGATTCGCTGGTCGAGCCCAGTTCGGCGATGCGGAACAGCGCCGCCTGCAGGGCCTCGCCGCGCTCGCGCTCTTCCACCTCGATGCGCAGCAGGCGGTTGGCCTCGCGCAGCTCGTCGGTGCGCTCGGCGACGCGTACTTCCAGTTCGTCGTAGGCGCGCTTGCGCAGCAGGGTGGTGGCGATGTGCTGGGCGACGAAGGTCAGCAGCGCGCGGTCGGCCTCGCTGTAGCGCTGCGTCGGCAGGTAACTCTGCACCACCACGGCGCCAAGCGATTGGCCGTCGACGCTGAGCGGCACGCCAAGCCAGTCGACACTGGGCGGGCCGAAACCACGGATCGGGCTGCCGATCTGCGCCTCGAGCTTTTCCGACGGGCCCATCAGATCCTGTCCGGTGAGGATCACGTGGGCGGTCAGCGAGCCGCTGAACTGTTCCAGCGGATAGCCGGTGCGCGGGTGCGGCGGGGAGTCGTCGACCGAGTCGCGGAAATAGGCGAAGTGGAGGTTGCTCTGTTCGCGGTCGAGCAGGGCGATGAAGAAGTTCTCCGCGTACATCAGGCCACCGACGATGCGGTGCAGACCCTCCAGCACGGCGTTCATGTCCATCGCCGAGCTGGCCAGTTCGGCGATGGCGTACAGCGCGCGTTGCAGCTTTTCCGCCGCTGCCAGTTGCTCCACGGCGCGATGCAGGCGATCCAGCTCCAGTGCCGCCGGCAGGCGCTGCGCCAGCAGGGCGGCGACCGCCGGCAGACGCTGGCGCAGTTCGGCGGCGGGTGGTTGGGCGAAGGCCAGCAGCAGGATCGCCGCGCCCTCCTCGCCCAGCGTCTGCGCCCAGCGGCCGGCGTCGTGAGCGGCGGATTCGTCAGCCAGATGGCGGGCGACGGCTGCGGCGTCGTCCGGGTTCGGATCGCGCTCGCCGGCGGCGGCGAACAGGGTCGGCCCGTCCTCGTCGAGCAGCCACAGCATCACCGCTTCGCAGCGCGCCTGGGCGGCGCACCAGGCGTGCAGGGCGCGCATCAGCTCCTGGCCCGTGCTGCCGGACAGCACCAGTTGCCCGCGCGACACCGGCGCGTCCGCGCCCTCGTGCGTGAGACTGTCTTGGGAAATTTCCGTCAACGCTGCGGACCTCGAAAGAGCGCTCGGCGAACGATGCGAACCCGGATGGCCAGCCCGCCCCTTTCGCAAGGCATCGTCGTCGGCGGCAGTTTAGCAGCGCCCGGCCGGGCCGAACCGCGCCGAGCCGACGCCCGCCGGGAGAACCCCACGAGGCGCATCCGGACGCCACCGCGAAGCCTTGCAGCCACAACTGCGAATTGTTTGTTAAACGATTGTAAAACCAGTATTCTGGATCCCCAATTTCGCCCGGGAACTTGGCCGGCCGTCGCGCCGTCCAAGGCCGGCCTACCGACCGGAGTCATCGCCGTGCTTTCGCTGCGTCGCGCCTCGCTGATCGCCCTCCTCGCGCTGCTGCCCTGCATGCAGGCAATGGCCAGCGGCAGCGCGCGCGTGCTGCCGGTGCTCAGCCAGGAAAGCGGCCGCGTCGAAGCCCTGCTGCTGCTCGACGACACCTCCGTTCCCGCGCACAGCGACAATCCGCTGGATCGCGTCTTCTCCTCGCCGCTGTCGGCGGCGCAGCCGGCCTCCGGCCCGCGCCTGCAACTGGACAACGGTGCCCGCATCGGTGCCGATCTGTCGTTCGACGCGCAGAACGGCCTCGCCCTGCTCTGCCGCGGCAACATCGGCCTTGCGGCGGCCTTGGACACGCTGGGCGAACACTGCCTCCTGGCCGAAGTCTCGGCCTCCGATCCGCTGATGCCGTCGGCGCAACCCAGCCGCCACGTCGGCCTCGACGGCGTCTGGCAGTCCGCCGATGGCGATTTCGACATCCGTTTCGGCCTCGCCTGGCTGGACGCTTCGCCGCGTCCCGCCGCGCACGGCTTCGTCGGCCTGGCCGACGCGCCGGTGATGGCGCTCGAGCCCGGTGGCCTGCCGTCCTCGCTGTCCCTGCTCGACATCCAGGTCCGCCAGGTCGGCCTCAGTGGTCAGGGCCGGATCGGCCAGCGCGGCTGGCTGGGCATCGATGGCGATGTCAGCCGTGGCCTCGCCGCGCCGCTGTTCGGCGTGCCGGTCCGCTGGGACAGCACCGCACTGAGCCTGCGCGGCGGTTACGGTTCCTTCTCCGGCGTGCTCACCGGCCGGCTGATCGAAGTGCCCAGCGAGGCCCAGGTGTCCTGGGTCGATGTCGATCTCGGCGTGTCCTGGCGGACGCCGTGGCGTGCCCGGCTGACGGTTGGCGCGCGCAACCTGCTCGGTCAGCCCGACGCCAGCCAATGGCCGCTGCCGACGCTGCCGCGCGGCCACGCCGACGCCGACACCCGCATGCCCTACATCCGCTATCACCAGGATCTGTAGCGGCGCAGTCGGTCAGCCGACGCGCGTGGCGAGCAATCCCCAGCCGGCCAGTTCCCCGTTGTCGAAACGCACCGCGTCCACGCTCGGCGCAGCATCGCCGAGCAGCGCCGCCAGCGCCTGCAGGCGCGGCGCATCGCAGGCGAACTCCAGCAACTCCCGCTGACGCAGCCTGGCGGCCCGCAGTGCCTCGCGCTGCACCTCCCAGGCCCGCTGTCCGGCCTCGACGCCGATCCGCGGCACGGTGGCGAGCAAGGCCATCAGCGCCTCGCGCTGTTCGATCAGCACATCGGCAAACGGACCGCGCTCGATCCGCGCCTGGACATCGCCCAGCGCAAGGTTGAAGGCGCTGCGTGCGGCGTTGGCGGCGGCGTCATGGGCCAGTTGCCGGCGACCGGCCTCGCTGGCGGCGCGTTCCATCGGCTCGATCATCGCCGCGGCACGGGCGAGCAGGCCATCGGCGTCGAGCAGGGCGTCGAGGTGCGTCAGTTCGGCGCGGGCGATGCGCACCGGCAGGCTGTCGACATGATGGATCACCGCCGCCAGTCGCGCGCCCGGCCTGAGCACTCGCGCCGCCTCGCGGAACGCGTCTTCGCCGGCGTATTCGATGCCGTACTGGCTCATGCACAGATCGAACGCGGCATCCGGCAGCGGCAATGCGGCCGCGTCGACGCCGGCGTGCACGCGCACGCGCGCGGCGAGTTCCGGCGCGATCCCGGCCAGCCACGGCGGGCTGATCTCGGCCAGATCCGCCGCCACGATGCCGGCCACCTGTTTGGCATGCGAATCCAGCAGCAGCTTGCTCAGCGGCGCATTGCCGCAGCACAGGTCGAGCACCTGCGCCGACTGCGGCAGGCGGTCGAACACGGCCTGCCAGAAGGCGGCGATGGCCCCGGCATAATTGCCGGAGAAGCTGCCGACGCAGGAATGCAGCGCGCCGCTGGCCCAGTAATCGCTCCACGCCCGGGCGCGGGACAGGCGCTCGTCCCCGGTCGCCGCGGGAGCAGGCGGCATCGTCTGCGGCATACTCGACTTCCGATAGGTTCTCTGGTCGATTATGGCAGCACAGCATTGGCATCAGGCGCAGCGGCTCCTGCAGGCCGGACGCCTTGCGCAGGCCCGGGCCGGTTTCGAGCAGTTGCTGGCGCTGCCGCAATGGGTGGCACCGGCACGCCTGCGGCTGGCCCAGATCGCCCTGCGCGAAGGCTCCCTGCAGGCAGCCACCGGCCATGCCCTGGCGGCGACGCAGGCGGCGGAGTCCGAGCCGGCGGTGCTGGAGGCGCTGTGCGGGCTGCTCTGCCAACTGGGCGAGATCCAGGCGACGCTGGCCATCACCCGGTCGCCAGCACTGGCCGACGCCGACGATCCGCAGATCCTCGCCGGCATCGGCAAGCTGCTGATCGACCAGTCGCTGCCCGAAGAGGCCCTGCCCCTCCTGTTGCGCGCCCGCCGGCTGGGGCTGGACGACGCCGGCGCGCATTACCTGGTCGGACTCGCGCGGCTGTATTGCGGCGAACTCGACGCCGCCGAGCGCGACTTCGAGGCCTGCCTGGCGCGGGCACCGCTGCACGCAGCCTGCCATCGCGCACTGAGCGGGCTGCGTCGTGCCAGCGCCGGGCACAACCACGTCCAGCGACTGCGCCAGACGCTGGCGGCGATGGGCGAGTCGCACCCGGATTCGCCGCCGCTGCTGTACGCCCTGTTCAAGCAACTGGACGACCTCGACGACCGCACGGCGGCCTGGCAGGCACTGGACGCCGGCATGCGCCGCCGGCGCGCGCAACTGCGCCACGACCGCGCGGCGGAGGCGGCGCTGTTCGAGCGCCTGCATGCCTTCGACGGCGCGCGCGGCACCGCGCAGGGCTGTCTCACCGACGGTCCGCTGCCGGTCTTCATCATCGGCCAGCCGCGCTCCGGCACCACCTTGCTGGAACGCCTGCTGTCCGGCTCGCCGGACATCCGCGACGCCGGCGAGCTGCGCGATTTCGGCTTCCAGCTGCGTTACGCCTGCGACAGCGTCGGCCCGCCGCAGCCCGACGCCGATCTGATCGAACGCGCCGGCGCGCTGGATCTGCGCGCGGTCGGCGAGCGCTACCTCGCCCGCACGCAGTGGCGGGCACAGGGTCGGCGCTTCTACACCGACAAACTGCCGACCAACTTCCTGCTGCTCGGCCTGATCGCCCGAGCACTGCCGCAGGCGCGCTTCCTGCACATGACGCGGGCACCGATGGACGTGTGCTTCTCCAATCTCAAGGAACTGTTCGCCGACGCCTATCCGCACAGCTACGACCAGGAAGACATGGCCTGCCATTACCGCCGCTACCACGCGCTGATGGCGCATTGGCGACAGTGCCTGCCGGATCGCCTGCTCGAACTGCGCTACGCCGACCTGGTCCGCGACCCGGCGGCCGGCGCGCGGCGGGTGCTGGACTTCCTCGGCGCGCGCTGGGACGACGACGTGGTGCGCATCGACGCCCGCCCGGGCGGCATCGCCACCGCCAGCAGCGTGCAATTGCGCGAGCCGGTGCATGCACGCAACGTCGACGGCTGGCGGCGCTACGCCGACCAGCTCGGCCCGCTGCGCGACGCGCTGGACGGTTTGGTTTAGATTGACGGGTCAGCCCAACCGCCAACGAGCCATCGCCCGATGTACGAAGTCGTTCCCGCCTTTGCCGTTCCGCTGGTGTTCGCGAAAATGCCGGACTGCGAAGCGCTCAACGCCGAATTGCGCGAACTGTTCCTCGCCCGCGCCGAGGACGACCGCTATCGCCATCCGACGCCGCTGGTACAGCGCAACGAGGCGCTGTTCGAAAGCAATTTCCGCCTGTTCGAGTGGCCGCAGGAGTCGGTGCAGCGCCTGCGCACGTTCTGCCTGGGCATGCTCTATCGCGCCATCGGTGAACTGAACGGCTACGACATCGACACCCTGAAGCGGCTGCACGTCGCGACCGAAGCCTGGTTCCACATCGCTCGCCGTGGCGGCTATTTCGGTGCCCATACCCATCCGCTGCATTCCTGGTCCGGCGTGTACTGCGTCAGCCACCGCAGCGACGACCCGAACAGCGAAAGCGGCAAGCTGGTGATGCTCAACCCGTTGGCGCTGAGCGCGTCCTATCTCGACATGGGCATCGCCCAACTGAAGCCGCCCTACGGCAACGCGCACCGCCGCTATCGCCTGAGCCCCGGCGACCTGGTGCTGTTCCCGTCCTGGCTGCTGCACGAAGTGATGCCGTTCGAGGGCGACGACCCGCGCATCACCGTCGCCTTCAACGCCCGCTTCCAGCTCGAAGGCGCGCAGCGCGCCGAACTGCCGGTCGGTTGAGCGCGCCGGCGATGGGCACTTTTTCCGACGACCTCGCCGGTGGCCTGCGCCAGGCCCAGGCATTGCAGCAGCGCGGCGATGCCGCCGGTGCCGGCCGCCAACTGCGCGCCCTGCTCGACCGTTATCCCGATTCCGCCGCACTGCATCATGCGCTGGCGCAACAGGCGGGGCAGCTTGGCCGCCACGACATCGCCCTCGAACACCTGCGCCGGGCCGCCGCCCTGGCACCGGACTCCGGCGTCATCCAGCTCGCCTGGGGCTGCCTGCTGGCCCACGGCGGCCAGTACCAGGCGGCGCTCGCGCCGCTGCGCGAAAGCACCCGCCTGATGCCGACCCGCGCCGACGCCTTCCACTTCCTCGGCATCACCCTGGATCGCCTGCAGCGCGACGCCGAGGCGCTGCAGGCGCTGCGCCGCGCGCACGCGCTCGCCCCCGCGGCCGCGCGCAGCCGCGACGCGCTGGCCGAACTGGAGTTCCGCGCCGGCTTCCCTGACGACGCGCTGCCGCTGTGGCAGGCCCGCGTCCGCGACAACCCCGATGACGCCGATGCCTGCATGAAGCTGGCGGAAACCTACAGCCGCCTCGGTGACCAGGCGGCGGCGGTCCGTACCTGCACCGAAGCCCTGGCGCGGACGCCGGAATCCGCCGACCTGTGGATGGCGCTGGCGCAGATGCACGAGGACGCCGGCGACCGCAGCGCCGCCCGGGAGGCTTACGACAAGGCCTTGTCCCTGCGCCCCGGCTGGGCCTTTCCGCTGGCCGGTGCGCTCGGCCTGCTGCGCGGCAAGGCACCACAGGCACAGGTCGACGAGGCGCTGCGGCAGATGCACGCGGCCGCCACGACCGACCGTGACCGCGCCCTGATCGGCTACGAGCTGGGCAAGGTGTTCGACGCCCGCGGCGAACACGATCTCGCGATGCAACACTGGCACGAGGCCAACGCCGCGCGGCGGCGGATGACCGGGGAGTTCGATGCGGCCTCCCTGCACGCCCGCGTCGAGCGCATGCTGCCGCGCTTTACCCGCGAAACCTTCGCCCAAGGCGGCGGCAGCGCCGACCAGCGGCCGGTGTTCATCGTCGGCATGCCGCGCAGCGGCACCACGCTGACCGAGCAGATCATCGCCGCCCATCCGGCCGCCCATGGCTGCGGCGAGTTGCCGGACATTGCCCTGATCGCCAATCAACTGCCCTCGCGCCAGGACGACGGCGGGCACTGGCCGATCCTGTTCGACGACATCGACGACGCCACGCTGCAGCGTGCCATCGCCCGTTACCTGCGTTCGGCCACCCGCCATGCACCACCCGATGCGCTTCGTCTGGTCGACAAGGCCCCGATGAACTACTACGCGCTGGGCCTGGTGGCGATGATGTTTCCCCGCGCGCGCATCATCTGGTGCCGACGCGACCCGCGCGACGTCGCCGTCTCCATCTACAGCGAAAACTTCTCCCTGGGCGAGCGCTTCGCCACCCGTCTGGACGCCATCGGCCACTGCATCAACCTGCAGAACCGGCTGATGCGCCACTGGCAGGCGACCCTGCCCAATCCGCTGCTGGAACTGCATTACGAAGAGTTGGCCAGCGAGCCGGAGACCCAGGCACGACGGCTGCTGAGCTTCATCGACCTGCCCTGGGACCCGGCCTGCCTCGACTTCCACGCCAGCGAGCGCGGCGTGCAGACGCCCAGCCGCTGGCAGGTGCGTCAGCCGGTACACACCCGCTCCATCGGCCGCTGGCGACATTACGCCACCGCGCTCGGCCCGTTGCTGGAGGTGCTGGACGAGCCACCCGGCCAAGGCTGAACGGCGTCGGCCATCCGTTGCGACGATCCGGCGGCGTGCTGCGTACCCTTGGACATGCCCGACGCCTCAAACCCGCCCGTCGACGAAGCCCTGCTGGTACGCCGCGCCCGACGCGGCGACCACGCCGCCTTCGCCGCGCTGTACCAGCGCCACGCCCGCGCCGTTCACGCGCTGGCCTGGCGGCTCAGCGGCGACGCCACGCTGGCCGAGGATCTGGTGCAGGAAGCCTTCCTGCGCATGCTGCGCTTCATCGGCGGCATCCGCCCGGAGCTGCCGGTGCGGCCCTGGCTCAAGCGCGTCGTCGGCAACCTGGCAATCGACCATCTGCGCCGCGTCTGGCGCGAGCAGGCATTGCCGGAGGACGGCGAGCTGGTGCTGACGGCGAACCGCGGCATCGACGACATCGAGCAGTCGAGCAAAGTCGCCGAGCTGTTGCGACGGCTTCCCCCGCTCGCCCGTACCCTGGTATGGCTGCACTTGGTCGAAGGCTGGTCGCACGGCGAACTGGCCGCCCGTTTCAGGCGCAGCGAGAGCTGGTCCAAGTCCATCGTTTCCCGCGCCCTGGCGCTGCTCAGACGCCAGGCGGAATCACGGAGCACCGACCATGAATGACGATCCGTTGCGGACCATGCTGGCATCGCTGCCCGAGCCGCCGCTGCCGCCCGATCTGTGGCCGGCCATCGAGCGTGCCCGGCAGCGTCGGCAGACCCGCCTGCGCGTCGCTGCCGCCACGCTGGGCAGCCTCGCGCTGGCCGCCCTGCTGGCCTGGCCAGTCAACCAGCCGACCTTTGCGCCTGCCCCGCCCGAGGCCAGTCGCTCATCGACAACGCTGGTCGCAACGCCGGCATCCGGTCCGGCCCTGCAGGCCATCGACCGCGCCCTGCAGACCGCCTATGCGCGCGGTGCCTCCGACGACGAAGTGGCCCCGCTGTGGCGGATGCGCGGCCAGCTTTCCGCTTCCCTCAACCGCTCCCCCGACCCTTCCTGAAGGAGAACTGCCATGCGCCGCTCATTGCTTGCCCTGTCACTGGTCGCCGCCCTCGGTCTGGGTGCGATGACCGCCCATGCCGAGGAGGCGACGACCTCCCACTCCGCCCTCCAGACCCTCGAAGCCGTGGTCGATACCCGCACCCCGGCACGTGATGGCTACGTCGTGCTGGCGGTGACGCCGGGCGGCTTCGCCGAGCGCCTCGGCCTGCAAGCCGAGGACCGCCTGCAGCGCGTCAACGGCGTCGCCCTGCTGGGTGCGCCCAATGTCGAGGCGACGCTGGCCAACGCGCTGGAACAAGGTGGCGGCCGGGTGCGTCTGGAGGTCGTTCGCGGCGGCCGTCCGCTGTCGCTGTCGGGCAGCCTAGACGCCATGGCGACGACGCCGCTGGCCCAGCCTGCAAGCGATGCGCAGGGCTGCGGCTACGTCAGCGCCACCGATCCCACGCCGGATGTCAGCGAAGGCATCTTCGACGCCGAGATCACCATGATCGACGGCCGCAGCACGCCGCTTTACGAGGTCAACCGGCAACGGCTCGGCGTCGGCTCGCACGTGCTGGTGGTCAGCGAGTTCATCAAGGATCACCGCTTCTCGCCGGTGCAGCGCAAGCATCGCCGGCTGATGAAGCGGCGCGAGCTGGCGCGCGCGTACAAGGCGCTGATGGTCGATGTGCAGCCGGATACCCGTTACTCGATCGGTGCCCGGCTTTTGACCGACAAGCTGGACAACGAGAGCATCCGCAACAACGAGTACTGGGAGCCGGTGGTCTGGACGCAGCGGCCGGAAAGCTGCCGCTGACACCGGCTCGACCAGGATCCTTCACGCCAAAATCTTCTTGCGACGGATAAAGAGAAGGGCCCCGAACGGGGCCCTTCCTTTGTTGCGCTTGAAACAGACGGTTACAGCTTAGAACGTCTGCGTGTAACGGAAGTACGTGGTGCGGCCGTAGGCGTCGTACAGGTAGAAGT
>JBAYTD010000066.1:0-16005 GCA_041675805.1 Lysobacteraceae bacterium | reverse complement strand
TGATCGCAGCCGCGCCGTCGCCGCCTGGCGTCTGCTGCTGGCCGCCGGCGCGGCGGTCGACGCCGTCAACCACGACGGCCTGACGCCACTGCTGTTGCTGCTCGGCTCGCGCATCGAGCCCGGTCCGATTCCCGACGAGGACGCCCTCGCCGCGCAGTTCGAGGAACTGCTGGCGCGCGGCGTGGCCCTGGATGCGCGCGACGCTCGCGGCTACACCCCGCTGCACCTCGCCGCCCTGCACGGCCAGGTGCGCGTGGTGCGTCGGCTGATTTCCGCCGCAGCCAGTCTCGACGCCCGCGACACCCTCGGCCGCAGCCCGCACGACATCGCCGTGCTGCGCGGCTTCGTCGACATCGCCCGCGAACTCGCCCCGCCGCGCCAGGACAGCCCGCCCTCGCTGGCACGCCTGCTGCGCGACCCGGATCGGTCAGGCTGAGCCATACCGGCTCGCGCCGCCGCAGAACTCAGCCCAACTCCACCCAAGCCGGGGCGTGGTCGCTGGGGCGTTCCCAGGTGCGTGGTTCGCGGTCGATGCCGGCGGCGCTGCAGCGGGCGCGGGCGGCATCGGACAACAGCAGCAGGTCGATGCGCAGGCCGAGGTTGCGGCGGAACGCGGCGGCGCGGTAATCCCACCAACTGAAGTGGCCGGCCTCCTGGTTGTGCAGGCGGAAGCCGTCGTGCAGGCCGATCTCGAACAGCCGGCGCAGGGCGGCGCGCTCGGCGCGGGAGGTCAGGATGCTGTCGTCGCCCCAGACCGCCGGGTCGTGCACGTCTCGATCATCCGGCGCGATGTTGAAGTCGCCCAGCACCACCAGTTGCTCGTGGCGGCGGCGTTCCTCGACCAGCCAGCCATGCACGGCGTCCAGCCAGCGCAGTTTGTAATCGTATTTTTCGCTGCCGACCGACTGCCCGTTGACCACGTACAGGTTGACGATGCGCACGCCGTCCACCGTCGCCGCGATGACGCGCTTTTGTTCATCCTCGAAGCCGGGAATGCCGATCTGCACGTCGCTGATCGGCGCACGGGCCAGGATTGCCACGCCGTTGTAGGTCTTCTGCCCGGAGAACACGCTGCGATAGCCGCGCTCGAGCAGCGCATCCTCGGGAAAGCGGGCATCGTCCAGCTTGGTTTCCTGGATGCCGACCACGTCGGGCCGGGTCGCCTCCAGCCAGGTGAGCAGGTGCGGCAGCCGGACGTTGAGCGAGTTGACGTTCCATGTGGCGATGCGCATGCGGGCCTCGGTTCGGCGGGTGGACCAGGCATCTTAGCCCGCCGATCCGGGCGGCATGGGTTCGCGCCACTGCCCGGCGCAATGCCGGGCAGCGCAACTCAGCGGCTGATGATGATTTCCACGCGGTGGTTGCGGGCGAGCGCCGCCTGCTCTGGAGCGCCATCGAGATGGAGCGCGCACATTTTATCCAGAGCAGTTCATGCTACAATGCGACCAACTAAAAGGGGCCTATAAAATGAAGATGAATCCCATTATTTTTGCCCTGTCCATCCTGCTTCCATTTATTGCTTCACCCGTACGCGCAGCGTCCGCATGCGCCTCTGACGAAAGCACAATGGCGCACGCATCCGTAAAGGCGAGCAGCAACCAATTCCAGGTTGTTCGAGAATCCAGCACAGGTACGACAGGACTCGCATCGCCGCCTATCGTCGGCGTGCTCAATGCGCGCAACGCACTTCGTACCGGAGGTCAGGGTTTCCCGATTGTGGCGTCCTACGCGACGCCAGCACAGCAACAGGCGTTCGTGCTCTGGTTTGAGGGGCACAATACTGTTCAGATAAACGGATTGCTGCATCAGGCTTCCTTCGCACCTTCCGGCAAGGATGGCCTGTTCGTCAGCTATGCTCCCGGTCCGATACGAGAACCTTACGTCCAGATCCAAGCTGTTTACGCCAACGATGGGCGCAAGCTGGCTGAGCGCAAACTGGAACGGGAGCCGGAAGCGTATCTGGGCGAGCAGTTCAGTGCGACAGGCGATGTGCTGTTCACACGGCCTGCCCCCGCCATGTCCAACGAGCGAAAAGTCGTTTTATACGATCCCGGCAGTTTCAGGCCTGTCCTTGAGTTCGCTTTGGACGGTGAAGTGATATCCGACGTCGTGGTCATCGACCGCGACACCGCATTCTTCACCTCGCGTGGCGGCGTTTTCCGCATTGATCATGGGCGCATCGAGTCCATCGGCAAACCCGGCACGCAAATCCGCCATGAACGGTTGGACGTCGATCTGGAACGTGGCCGGGTTCTGGCGTTCGGGCCGGGCGGCTATCAGGTTTTTGCACTTTCGGGGAAAGCCTTGGCGCAAGAGGAACATGGCCAGGGTTATGCCAGCGTGGCAGGTTTCTCACACGACGGGCTGATTATCGAGGGTGCGGTGGATCGCGTATCGCCGTACCGTCTACGCGATCCACTGACGGCCTCGGTCGTGGCCGAGTGGCCGGAAGGGCAGGCGCATCCTTTGCAGGTGGGCGGCGAACAGATCGTCTGTGTCAGTGCCGATCAAGTCATGGTGCGGGACGACAAGGGTGCAACCCGTGTCATTGCGATGCAGCGCAAGCAATAACGGGCCGCATCTTTTTTTCACGCACGCCGAGGATCACTCGTCGCACGGCAGCCGGACGTTGAGCGAGTTGACGTTCCAGGTGGCGATGCGCATGCGGGCCTCGGTTCGGCGGGCGGACCGGGCATCTTAGCCCGCCGATCCGGGCGGCATGGCGTCGCGCCACTGCCCGGCGTAATGCCGGGCAGCGCAACTCAGCGGCTGATGACGATTTCCACGCGGCGGTTGCGGGCGCGGCCTTCGGCGGTGTTGTTGTCGGCGACCGGGTGGTTCTTGCCCTGGCCGACGGCGGTCAGCCGCGCGCCGTCGATGCCCTCCTCGATCAGGGCGTCGCGGACCGCTTCGGCGCGGCGTTGCGACAGCGCCTGGTTGAGGTTGTCGCCGCCGCGGTTGTCGGTGTGGCCTTCGATCAGCACTGCGGCGGCACCGGCGTCGCGGACGAAGGCGACGATGCGGCCGAGGTTGGTGCGCGCTTCGGTGCGAAGGTTGGCCGAGCCGCTGGCGAAGGCGTCGCCGGACAGGGTCATCACTTCGCCGCGGGCGTCGCGGCGTGAGGTCGTCGTCTCCAGTTGCAGGCGCAGGCTGTCGGCGGCGGCACCGGCCAGTTCCGCTTCGCGGCGGGCGAGCGCGGCTTCGGTGGCCTGCGCTTCGGCCAGGCGGCGTGCCTGAGTGGCCTCGGCGGAGGACAGCTCGCTTTCGCGTCGCGCCTCCTCGGCCTCCAGTTGTGCGCGCTGCGCTTCCTCGGCGCGGGCCAGGCTTTGCAGGCGCAGCTTTTCCGCTTCCAGGCGGGCGATCTCGGCGTCGCGGCGGGTGGCTTCGAGCAGGATGCGGTCGCGCTCGCGGTCGAGCTGGTCGAGCTGCTTCTGTGCCAATTCCGCTTGGGCCAGGGTGCGGGCGATTTCCAGCCGGCGCTCGGCGAGGTAGAGATCGGCGTTGCGCTCGCTGCCCTTGCTCAGCGCCAGCCGGTCGATGGCCTGGCGCGCGCGCAGGCGTTCGGCCCCGGCCAGTTCACCCAGCGCCGGGTCGGACTCCAGCGCCGCCAGCGAGGCTTGCAGGCGCTCGTGTTGCAGGTCGCGCTTGGGTGCGCTGGCGCAGGCGGCGAGGAGGCCGCAGAGCAGGGCGGTCAGCAGGATGCGCAGGGCGCTCGGACGGTTCATGGCAAGTCTCCTTCGCCGAGCAATTCGCGCCGCAGGTTGGTGTTCTCGCTGCTGCGCCGCTGCACTTCGGCGCGTGCGGTGGCGGCGCGACTCTTGGCCAGCGCCAGCTCGGCGTCGGCCTCGGCCTGCAGGGCCAGCGTGCGTGCCAGGGCGTTGTCGCGGTTGTTGACCGCTGCCGTTGCCTGGGCGCGCTTGGACTCGGCAAAGCCCAGTTCCACCGGCGCGTGGTCGGCTGCCTGCGCCGAGCGTGCCTGGACGATGGCGGCGTCGGCGGCATCCAGCGCAGAAGTCGGTGGCGGCGTGCTGGCGCAGGCGACCAATCCGGCCGCAATCAGCACGGCCAGGCCGGCTTTGCCGCGCTGGCGATTATTTCTTCCGTTGCCTGTCATATCATTCCAGCCTCGTCGACGCGCGATCCGCGCATCGGCCAATTGTGGGAACCGCGCGCCATCCGTGCAACGCCTGCGTCGCAACGCCTTGATCGGGGGAGATCGCAATGGACATCGGGTACTTCCTGAAACTCATGGCCGAGAAGAACGCCTCGGACATGTTCCTGACCACGGGCGCGCCCGTGAACATCAAGGTGGAGGGCAAGCTCTATCCACTCGGCAGCACCGGCCTGCCGGCCGGCATGGTCAAGCGCATCGCCTATTCGCTGATGGACGAAGGCCAGGTGCCGGTGTTCGAGCGCGAGCTGGAAATGAACATGGCGATAGCCATCAAGGACGCCGGCCGCTTCCGCGTCAACGTGTTCAAGCAGCGCGGCGAAGTCGGCATGGTGATCCGCGCCATCAAGAGCGAGATTCCCAGCATCGACGACCTGAAGCTGCCGCCGGTGCTGCGTGAGATCATCATGGAGCCGCGCGGCCTGGTGCTGGTGGTCGGTTCGACCGGCTCCGGCAAGTCCACCACCCTGGCCTCGATGATCGACCATCGCAACCAGCACACCACCGGCCACATCCTCACCATCGAGGATCCGATCGAATTCCTGCACCGGCACAAGAAGTCGATCGTCAACCAGCGCGAGGTCGGCCTCGACACGCACGGCTTCCACAACGCGCTGAAGAACGCCATGCGCGAGGCCCCGGACGTGATCCTGATCGGCGAGATCCTCGATCAGGCGACGATGGAAGCCGCCATCGCCTTCGCCGAGACCGGCCATCTGTGCCTGGCCACCCTGCATTCCAACAACGCCGACCAGACGCTGGAGCGCATCCTCAACTTCTTCCCCGAGTCGGCGCACAAGAACATCCTGATGAACCTGTCGCTGAACCTGCACGCCGTGGTCAGCCAGCGCCTGGTCATCGCCAAGGACGGCAAGCGCATCCCGGCCACCGAGGTGCTGATCAACACCCCGCTGATCCGCGACCTGATGCGCCGTGGGCAGACGCACGAGATCAAGGAGGCGATGGAGAAGTCGCTGCAGGACGGCATGCAGACCTTCGACCAGGCGCTGTACCGGCTGTACAAGGAAGACAAGTGCGATCTGGAGGAAGTGCTGCGCAAGGCCGACTCGCGCGATGGCCTGCTGTTGAAGATCCGGCTGTCGGAAGGCGCGACGGGTGAGCATGACCCGTATGCCGAGGTGTTCTGATCGCCGCCCTGCCGGCGTGGCGGAGCGGCGGACCAAAGCCTCGTGACCGTTCCGGGTCCGGCTACCCGCGTCGGCTGACCCGCCAGCCGATCAGGCCGAACATCCCCAGCAATCCGCCCAGCAGCCACGGCGTCAGCGGTCCCACGGGGACGGCGATGGGCACGGCCGGGACGCCGCCGCCGGGGCCGAAGCTGGCCAGCGTGCCGGCTTGCTGGCTGCGCTGCACCTCGATTTCGACCGGCATGCCGCCGGGCGTCTGCGTCCAGCCCTTGGTGACGGCGACGGCGCGCCAGGCGCGGCGGTAGAGCAGACGCGCTTCGATGCTGACCTGGGCGTTTTCCGGCGTGCCGGCGGGGACGGCGAAGCCGTACCGGGTCAGGTCGATGCCGCCGGAGGGGATGCCGGTGTCGCTGTGCACGCCTTCGGCATCGATGAACAGCACCGGGCGGACCACCGGACCCTGGCCGTTGATGCGGCCTTCGAGCACCTTGGCGTAGCCCTTGCCGGGTTTGCCGGCGTAGTCGCCGGGCTGTTCGCCGGGGACTTCGTCGCTGCCCCAGAACGGAATGGTCGGGCCCTGGGTCTGGGTCAGCGGCACGCCGTTGATGCGGGCGTCGATCACCAACAGGGCGTTGCGCAGGGAGATGCCGGTGGGGAAGTTGTGGCCGCACTGGTTCTCCACTTCCGCCTGCACGGTGATGAGGCCGCCGCTGCGCTCCACGTCCATGCGCAGGGAGATGTTTTCGCTCAGCGTCGTCGGCGTGGCACCGATGAAGCGATGATCGTGGCGCTGGCTGCCGGGGCGCTCCGGGCCCCCGGTGCCGATGCGACCGGGCGCGTCCAGCGCCGGCATGTGGCAGTTCTGGCAGGTCTTGTGGTCGGGGCCGGGCTGGGCGTAGGGCGAGGCGGCCCATTCGGAATAGGTGGTCTGGCCCGGCGCGCCGGTGGTCGGGTTCTCGTACTCGTGGCAACTGGCGCAGAAGCGCGATTCCTCGAACTGCGGCTGGTAGACGTTCTGCATCGGCAGGTTGTCGAGGTCCGGCAGCGGGCCGAAGACGTGGAACGAGGTCTGCGCGAAACCGTCGGGAAACCGGTACTGCGTATTGCCCAGATGATGCAGGGCGGTGACATCCTCGTTGACGTGCGACATCTGATGGCAGGCGAGGCAGGTCACGCCATCCAGGCCGGCCGGCGTCACCGCTTCATTGAGCTTGAGCTGGCCGGGCGTGAAGACGTCTTCCAGCGGGGTGTGGCAGGTGGCGCAGAAGCCGCTGTCGTCGGCGTCGTGGGTATCGAGGAAAACGTAGCCGGCGCTGCCGCTGGGCGTGCCGTCGCCGGAATACAGGTCCAGCACCCAGGGGTTGATGCCGGCACCGGCATGGCGCGAGCTGGACCAGCGGTTGTAGTAGTCGCTGTGGCAGGCGACGCAGAAATCGCCGGCGGCGGGCGGCTGGTAGCTGGCGTTCTGCGCGCTCGGCAGGCGCGGCAGGCGCAGTTCGATGCCGCTCATCCCGTCGAAGGCCTGCTGCGCCTGGGTCAGGTAGTTGACTGTCGCGTCGGGGTCGTAGGCGATGGCGGCGGCGACCTCGAAGATGTCCTTCTCCGCCATCGGCAGCACGAAACTGCCGTCGCCGGCGCTGAACACCGGCGCGATGTCCGGGCGGGCGCGGACGCTGACCAGGGCACCGGCCAGCGGCGCGCCGTCGACATCGTCGACCACGCTGCCGCTGATGTCGGCACGGGAGGCGGCAGACAGGCCCAGCGCGAGACCGAGGACGAGCAGCAGACTGGTGGCGGTCAGTCGCTGCATGGCCTCAGCCTTCGAAGCCGTTGAGGTAAATGACCCGTGGGTCGCTGCCGGGGCCGACCATGTTGCCGATCAGGGCCGGCGCGGTGCTGTCCACCGGACGCAGTTCCACCGTCACCGTCGCATCCGTGCCGGGCGCGCTGTTGCTGACGAAACTGAAGCGGTACAGCTTGCCCCAGTCGAGCATGGTGGAGGTGCGGTCGGCGCTCCATTCGATGTGGTCGGCGCTGATCGACACGGCCCAGTCGTTGCTCGGGTCGAGGTCGATGTCGGCGAAGTGGACGCCGGCCTCGGCGACCGCCTGGGCACCGGCCGGCAGGGCGATGCGGAAACGGTCGAAGCCGCGCGCATGGGTCACTTCGAGGTTGGGCCGCTGGCCGCTGAGCTGCGAGCGGGCGTAGTCGAAATTGTTGACCGCGTAGTCGTAGCGATGGCAGACGCCGGAGAGGCCGGCCGGGCAGGCGGCCAGCGGCTTCACCTTGACCGCGACGCGGACGTGGCCGGTCACCGACACCGGCGGGCTGCTGCCGTCGACCGCCACGTCGTAGCGATCCACCAGCTCGATGTTGCGCGCCGGATGGGCGACCGGGTCGACCCAGGCATTGATCACCGGTCCGCGCGCCATCGCGCTCTGCGAACCCGTCGTCCAGCCGGTGCCGCCGGGTGCCGGGGACATGCTGCGGCGGCCCATCGTGTTGTAGATGTCGACGTCGTCCTGGACGATGTACCAGGACTCGGACCAGAACGTCGCACCCGGTACCAGCATCTGCGACTCGCGCACCACCAGGCGGTTGGCGTAGCAGCCGGGGGACGCGCCGGAGCAGCTCGGCACGCTGTTGGCGTTGCCGTCACAGTTGGTGTCGAAGATCGAGCGGCAGCGGCCCCAGATGCCGCCGCCGGGCAGGATTTCGTGGCGCGGGCCGAGGTCGCCGACGGCGTCGTTGTTGCCGGTGCCGTAGGTATCGCCGCAGCGGCGGCCGAGGATGTGGCCGTTGCCGGTGTAGGCGCCCGGCGCGCAACCGGAATTGATGGTCAGGAAGGCGTGTTTGACGCCGGAAGCGGCAATCTGTTCGAGCTGATCGTCGACGATCCGGTACAGGTTCCAGATCAGGTAGGGATGCTGGTCGTTGCCCGGATAGGGATAGCTGTGCGGGCTGGTGGTGAACTTCTGGTACCAGGGGACGTCGGCGGTGCGGTCGGTGTCGCTGTTGCGCAGCGTCGCCGAGGGCGTGAACACCACTTCGCCATCGTCCGGCCCGGCACCGTCGCAGCCATTGGTGGTGCCGTTGGAACGGCGGCAACGGCTGAACGACATGCTGTAGCTTTCCATCAGCACGTCGGCGATGTAGGTGCCGCCGGCGGGATGGGCGTCGCCATGGAAGTTGGGGCCGCCGAGGACGCTCTTCGGATCCACCGTGAACTCGCGGCTCTTGCCGCGCACCGCGAGGTCCATGCGCAGTTCGCCGATGTAGGCGTCGACGATTTCCTTCGCATCCAGGCGCTTGCCCAGCGCGGCGCTGGCGCGCAGGTCGGCGGTGCGGACGTGGAAGCCCTGATGGTCGTCGACGAATTTGTACATCAGGTGGTCGATGTAGACCCAGGTCTGGCCGTCGGCACCGATCACGTCCAGGCGCACCGGGTTGTCGGCATTGGGGCGCAGCAGGGCGTCGCGCAGGTCGATCCGCGCGCCGTCCGGCAGATGCAGGGTGAAGCCGCCGCGCAGGCGCAGGCCGCCGTCGGTGAAGCGGTCGAAGCTGGCCTCCGGCGCGTTGAAGCGCAGGCCTTCGGACAGCAGCACCGGGAATACCGCGTAGTGTTCGCTGAGCGTGGTGTCACGCACGGCGGTGCTGAACTCGGCGCGCACGCCGAACAGGTCGAGCAGGCTGTCGTTGAAGCGCAGGCGCATCTCGCCGCCATCGACGGTCCAGATCTGTTCGACCGCCTCGGCCTCGGCATCCGGCGGCGAATAGCGGTCGGGCGTCGCCGCCAGCGTCGTCGCGGCGGCCAGGGAGAGGGCCGACAGCAGGGAAAAGCGCCACAGGTTCTTCATCGCGGGGGACTCCAGGAGTGCCGGCCAGTGGGCGACCGAACGCGCGATGATACGACAGCCGCCGCCGGGTCCGGCATTGCGCCGCGTCACAGCTTGGCGGCTTTCCTTCCTGTCGGGAGCAGCGCTTGGGCCAGTCGCCCGGCCGTCAGCGCTGGCCGCGCACCAGTTCGAGGAACTCGCTGCGGGTGCGCGCGTCCTCGCGGAACAGACCGAGCATCTGGCTGGTGACCATGCTGACGCCGGTCTTGTGCACGCCGCGCGTGGTCATGCACTGATGCACGGCCTCGACGACCACGGCGACGCCGCGCGGGTGCAGCACTTCGCCGATGCAATGGGCGATCTGCGCGGTCATCTTTTCCTGCACCTGGAAGCGGCGGGCGTAGGCTTCCACCACGCGGGCCAGCTTGCTGATGCCGACTACCTTGCCCTCCGGCAGGTAGCCGACGTGGGCACGGCCGATGATCGGTGCCATGTGGTGCTCGCAGTGCGACTCGAACTCGATGTCGCGCAGCACGATCATCTCGTCGTAGCCGGCGACTTCCTCGAAGGTGCGGCGCAGGTACTCGGCCGGGTCTTCGGCGTAGCCGGAAAACCAGTCGCCATAGGCGTCGACGACGCGGCGCGGGGTGTCCAGCAGACCTTCCCGGCCGACATCCTCGCCGGCCCAGCGCAACAGGGTGCGGACGGCCTCTTCGGCCTGTTCGCGGCTCACCGGCGGCGTGGTATTCATTGTTGACTCTCCGAACGCGGTCGACCGCCGGGCAGGGTACACGCTCAGCGGTTGCGCAGGGCGTCGATGTCGGGCAACTCGAACTCGTAGTCCGGCAGCAGGTAGTCGGGCAGCATGTCCGAGCAGTCGATCAACTGGCAGCGCCGGTATTGCAGGTAGGCTTCGCGCATCAGCAGGTACTCGTCGCCACCGCCGCGCAGGAAGCTGTCCGCCGACAGCCCGCGCGCGCGGGCGTCGAGGCCGTACAGCACGCTGTATTCCGCGCCGTGTTCCTCGGCCAGCCAGGACACCGGGCTGGCGCGGCTGGCGATGCCCTTGCCGATTCCGTCGCGCACCGTGGCCGGCCCGAACAGCGGCAGCACCACGTAGCGCGAGCGCTTCCAGCCCCAGCGGTGCAGGGTCTGGCCGAAGTCCTGGTCGTGGTCGGGAATGCCGGCATGGGTGGCCGGATCGAGGATGCCGGCGACGCCGAGCGTGGAGTTCAGCAGGAACCGGCCCAGCGATCCGGCGGCCCGGCCCGGGCGGCCCTGCAACAGCAGGTTGACCGAGGTCAGCGGCTCGCGCAGGTTGTCGAAGAAGTTGCTCACCCCGCGCCGCACGATGCGCGGCGTGACGCGCGTATAGACCACCGCCGAAGGGCGCAGCAGGATGCGGTCCAGGGTGCTGTTGAGGCGGAACATGGGGCGGTTGAAGCGCTCCCAGGGATCGTTGTCGTCGGCGGCGGGGAGGATCTCTTCGATGCTGCGCCCGGCGGATTCGACGCCGGCGTCGACAGGCTCGGTTTCGGTCTGCGCCAGCGCCGCGCCGCAGGCGACGCACAGTGCCAGCAGCAGGGCCGACAGGCTCGGGCGGATCAGTGGCTTCATGCGGGCAGGTCTCCGCCGGCGTCGAGACGATGGGCAAGACAGATCTGCGCATAGCGTGCCGGCATGCCCACCACCGGCGGTGCGGTGCCGGTGGCGGCCCGCACCAGTTCGCGCAGACAGCGCACCAGGGCTACGCCGGAGGAGTCGATGCCGGTCACTTCGGACAGGTCGATGCGCGCGGCGTGGCGCGCGCGCGCGGCCAGTTGCGGCCAGGCGGCGGCGGCACCGGCGGCGTCCAGCGCGCCGCTCAGGCGCAGCGTGTCCTCACTCGTCGACACTGACCGTCCCCTCGACCAGGCCGCGGGTCACCTCGTCCAGCGTCCGCGTGCGCAGCAGGGCGTCGAACTGGGCGCGGTAGGTCTGCACGTAGGAGACGCCCTCGACGATCACGTCGAACACGCGCCAGCCGTCGGCCGAGCGCGCGAACAGGTAGTCGATCGGCACCGAGGGCTGGCCGGGGCGGGTGATTTCCGAGCTGACCCGCATCATCTTGCCGTCGCGCAGCGGCGTTTCGGCGCGGATCCTGACGCCGAGGTCGCCCTCCACTTCGAGCAGGGCGTCGCCGTAGCGGCGCAGCAGGTTTTCGGTCAGCGCATCGGCGAAGGCGGTGATCTGCGCCTCGCTGGCGCTGCGGGCGTGGCGGGCCAGCACCAGGCGGGCGGAATATTCGCGGTCGAACAGGGTTTCGAGCTGTTCGCGGACATAGGCCGACAGCTTGGCCGGGTCGGCGCGGAACTCGGCGCGCTGCGCGGCCAGCGTCGAGACCACCGCCTTGGTGCGCGCCTCGACCAGGGCGCCCGGCGTGTCCTGCGCCGTGGCGGACAGCGCCAGCCCGGCGAGCAGCGATGCGAGAACGAAGCGGATCAGCATGGAGGATCTCCGGTGGTTCAGGGATTGCTGCCAGCGCCGCCTTCGGCGCCGCCGAACAGGTACTTGCCGATCAGTTGCTCCAGCACCACGGCGGATTGGGTCAGCACGATCTCGTCGCCATCCGCCAGCGCTTGCGGATCGCCGCCCGGCATCAGACCGATATAGCGCTCGCCGAGCAAACCGGAGGTGAAGATGCCGGCGGAGGTGTCGGCCGGCAGCTCGCCGGCCTCATGGCTGATGCGCAGCTTGGCGACCGCCTCGAAGCGATCCGGGTCCAGCGTCAGCTCGGACACCTCGCCGACCTTCACCCCGGCGATCTTCACTGGCGCCCGCGGCTTCAGCTCGCCGGTGTTGGAAAAGCGCGCCACCACCTCGTAGGTGCCGCCGCCGAAGCCGAGCCGGTCGGCGGAATTGGTCGACGCAAACGCCAGCACCAGCGCGCAGGCAAACCCCATCACGATGAAGGCACCGACGGTCAGTTCGAGTTTGAAGTTCATGGAGCCCTCCGGGCGGTTATTCGTTATTCGTTATTGGTGATTCGAAGCGCTTCTCAATCACCCATCCCGAATCCCAATCACTAATAGAGTGTTGCGGTCAGCAAAAAGTCGAGGAACAGCACCATCAGCGAGCCGTGTACCACCGAGCGCGTGGTGGCGATGGAGGTGCCTTCGATGGTCGGTTCGGCGTGGTAGCCGACATAGGTGGAGACCAGGGCGGTGGCGACGCCGAAGAAACCGGCCTTGACGAAGCACTGGCCGAAGTCCTCGGCGAGGTCGACCGAGTTCTGCAGCGAGCTCCAGAAGAAGCCGGCGTCGATGCCCAGCGCCCAGACCGCCTGCAGGTAGCCGCCGAGGATGGCGAAGGCGCAGAACACGGCGGTCAGCAGGGGCACGCTGATGAAGGCGGCCAGCCAGCGCGGCGCGACCACCTTGCCGATGGGATCGATGGCCATCATCGACAGCGCGGTGATCTGGTCGGTGGCGCGCATCAGGCCCAGTTCCGCCGCCATCGACGACCCGGCGCGGCCGCAGAACAGGATCGCCGCCAGCACCGGGCCGAGCTCGCGATACAGCGGGATGCCGATGGCGGTGCCGAGCGCGCTGCCGGCACCGATGGTTTCCAGCGCGCGGTAGCCCTGCAGGGAGATCACCAGGCCGACGAACAGCCCGCCGACGGCGACGATCGGCAGCGAGCGCGCGCCGACGGTGTAGAGCTGGCGGGCGATGTCGCCCAACTGGCCGCGACGCAGATCGGTCGCCCGCAGCACGCGCCACTGGAACAGGCCGATGCGGCCCAGCGAAGCAAGCCACTTAGCCACGCTGGCCTCCCTGGCGCTGACGCCGATAGTCGAAACCGATGGGGCCGTCGGGCTGGCCGTCGAGGAACTGCCGCAGCAGCGGATCGGTGGCCTCGGCCAGCCCGGTCGGCGGGCCCTCGTAGGCGATGCCGTGGTTGGCCACGACGACGGCGTGGTCGGCCATCGCCAGCGTCTCGGTGACGTGGTGGGTGATCACCATGCTGGTCAGGCCGAGACTGTCGTTGAGGCGACGGATCAGGTCGAGGATGACGCCGCAGGCAATCGGATCGAGGCCGGACAGCGGCTCGTCATACAGCATCAGCGGCGGGTCGAGCGCCAGCGCGCGGGCAATCGCCACCCGTCGCGCCATGCCGCCGGACAACTCCTGCGGCATCAGTTCGGCGGCTTCGGCGAGGCCGACCGCGTTGAGCTTCATCGACACCAGTTCGCGCAGCACCGGCTCCGGCAGATCGGTGTGCATGCGCACCGGCAGGGCGACGTTCTCGAACACGTCGAGGTCGGTGAGCAGGCCGTTGCCCTGCAACAGCACGCCCATCCGGCGGCGCAGGGCGAACAGCTCGCGCGCGCTCGGTCGCGGCATGCGCTGGCCGAGCACGGTCAGCACGCCGTCGCTGGGTGCCAGCTCGCCGCTCAGTGCGTAGAGCAGGGTCGATTTGCCGGCACCGCTGGGGCCGACCACGGCGGTCACCTTGCCCTGCGGCAGGCGCATCGTGGCGTCGGCGAGGATCGTGCGATGGCCGCGCTTGAGGGTGACGCGGTCGAAGTGGACGGCGCTAGAGTCGGTCATGCCTGCCTTGCTGCCGGTGAGGGGGCGACGCGTCCGGCGACGAGGCCGGCTGCGCGCATGGATTATCGCGGAAACCCGCGACGAGGGGTTGAACCGCGCCCGCAGGCTGATCAGGCCGGTTCGAGCAGCATCCGCGCAATCGACTCGCCGGCCTCGCGGCCATCGTGCACGGCGGTGACCACGAGATCGGCACCGCGCACGTTGTCGCCGCCGGCAAAGATCTTCGGCTGCGAGGTCTGGTACGGCCGCGCCACGCCAACCCGGACGCGGCCGTCGGCTTCCAGTTCGACGCCCTGCTCGGCCAGCCAGGCAGGCGGGCTGGGGCGAAAGCCGAACGCCAGGATCACCACGTCGGCGTCGATCACCTGCTCGCTGCCCGCAATCGCCTGCGCCGCCCGCCGGCCGCTGCCGTCGGCCGCGCCGAGCCGGGTTTCGACCACCCGCACGCCGCGCGCCGCGCCCTCGCCGACGATGGCCAGCGGCTGCCGGTTGAACAGGAACTCGACGCCCTCGTCGCGGGCATTCTTCGCCTCGCGCCGCGAGCCCGGCATGCTGGCCTCGTCGCGACGATAGACGCAGCGCACCGTCGCAGCGCCCAGCCGCCGCGCCGTGCGCACGCAGTCCATCGCCGTGTCGCCGCCGCCCAGCACCACCACGTGGCGGCCGCGCAGGTCCAGCGCCGGATCATCGGCCGGCCCGCTGCCGAGCAGGCGGCGCGCGTTGGCGACCAGGAACGGCAACGCCGCCATCACGCCAGGCAGATCCTGCCCCGGCAGGCCGCCATCGACGAAAGCGTAGGCCCCGGTGGCGACGAACACGGCGTCGAAATCGCGCAGCAGCCCGGCGAAGGCGACATCGCGGCCGACCTCGACGCCAAGATGGAAGCGCACGCCCATCGCCTCCAGCACCTGCCGCCGCGTCGCGATCACTTCCTTCTCCAGCTTGAACGGCGGGATGCCGAAGCTGAGCAGGCCGCCGATCTCCTCGTAGCGGTCGAACACCTGCGCCGCGATGCCGCGCCGCGCCAGCCGATCCGCCGCCGACAGCCCGGCCGGCCCGGCCCCGATCACCGCGACCCGCTTGCCGCTCGGCCGCACCCCGGACAGATCCGGACGCCAGCCCTGGCGGAACGCCTCATCGACGATGTACTTCTCCACCGCCCCGATGGTGACCGCGCCAAAGCCGTCATTGAGCGTGCAATCGCCCTCGCACAACCGATCCTGCGGACACACCCGGCCGCAGATTTCCGGCAGCGGGTTGGTCTCGTGCGCCAGCGTTGCCGCCTCGAACAAACGGCCTTCCTGCACCAGCTTCAGCCAGTTCGGGATGTAGTTGTGTACCGGACACTTCCACTCGCAATAAGGATTGCCGCAATCCAGACAACGCTCCGCCTGCGCCACCGCCTCGGATTGCTCGAAATGGCCGTAGATCTCGCTCCAGCCGTCCAGCCGCACCGCAACCGGCAACTCGCGGGGGAGGCGGCGGGGGAGGTTGAGGAATTGGAAGATGGTGGACATTGGCGTCCTTTTGGGCGTCTTTTACTGGGGGCGTTGTTGCTTCACTCGCCTGGCTGTTGTGTTGTCGCCGGGTTTCGTCCGCCTCGGCGGCGGCCGACCTCCTTTCTCTTGAGTCGCCAAGAGAAAGGAGGCAAAGAGATGGCGACCCGGGCATCGCGCCGTTGCCGCACAGCGGCAACGGTGCCCTGCGCTACTCGCCGCCTTCGGGCCGGCACGGACTCGCGCATCCATGCGCTCGAACATTCGCGCCTTTTCCCCGAAGCCGGCTGCGTTGCTCGGCGCGGATGACGGGTGGGAAAGCGAAGAGCCACAGCCGAAGCCCGTGTAGGTCGGCTCAAGCCGCGAAGCGGTGGAGCCGACAGATGCTTGAAATCCCCCACACCCGTTCGCGCTGAGGTATCGAAGCGCGTTCCCCGACGCGCTGATCCTTGAGTAAGTTCCAGGCAAGTACGCATGCGGTGTACTGAAGCGTTCAGGCATACGCTTCGATACCTCAGCGCGAACGGGTGAGGAGGATTCCGGCGCTTCAGAAGCGGGACACCCTGTGACCACTGGCTTTGGCTTTGGCTGTGGCTCTTGACGTTCAAATCCCCTGCACCGCGCCGAGCAACGCAGGGAACATCGCTTGCTCCGCAAGCGATGCGCGGTGCCGGGGTGGCCTTCTCTTTGGTTACTTTCTCTTGGCCACTCAAGAGAAAGTGACTCGGCCGCCGCCGAGGCGGACGAAACCCCTGCGACAAC
>JBAYTD010000065.1:0-16091 GCA_041675805.1 Lysobacteraceae bacterium | reverse complement strand
GACTGCGTCGGCTGGCTCGGGCTGACCGGGCGCTCGTCGATGCCGCGCGAATACTCGTCCAGCCGCTGGCCCCAGGCGCCGAAGCGCCGGCGCAGCTCGGTGCCGCCGAGGGCGCGCAAGTCGCCCACCGTGCGCACGCCCAGCCGCTCCAGCCTGGCCGCCATCACCTTGCCGACGCCGGGAATGCTGCCTACCGGCAACGGCGGCAGGAAGGCTTCCACCTGCGAGGGCCTGATCACGAACAGGCCATCGGGCTTGCGCCAGTCCGAGGCGATCTTGGCGAGGAATTTGTTGGGCGCGACGCCGGCGGAGGCGGTCAGCCCGGTCGCCTCGCGGATCTGCGCGCGGATCGTCCGCGCCACCTCGGTGGCACTGGGCAGACCGCCCTTGTTGGCACTGACATCCAGATAGGCCTCGTCCAGCGACAGTGGCTCCACCAGGTCGGTATGGGCTAGGAAGATTTCCCGCACCTGCCGGGAAACCGCCTTGTAACGGACGAAATCGGGTGGCACGAACACCGCCTGCGGGCACAGGCGCTCCGCCCGCAGGGCCGGCATCGCCGAACGCACGCCGAAACGGCGCGCTTCGTAAGATGCCGCGCACACCACCGAGCGCGCGCCGCGCCAGGCCACCACCACCGGCCGACCGCGCAGCGCCGGGTCGTCGCGCTGCTCCACCGAGGCGTAGAAGGCATCCATGTCGACGTGGACGATCTTGCGCATGCCGGCATTGTCGCGCGCCCCGCGCCTTTCCGCCCGGCCGCAGCGGCTACATGGTCCACAGCGTGATCAGCAGTTGCAGCCCGCGATAGACGACCAGGTTGCCGAAGGCCAGCGCGACGAAGGCCAGCAAACCCTGCACCACGGCCAGCAGCCAGCCACTGTCGTAGCAGCGCCGGCAGGCGAAGGCGAAATAGCCGACATTGATGCCGACCAGCCCCAATCGGGCGAAGGTCGGCATGCTCTGCGTGCCGCCGGGGCCGAGATGGTTCATCGCCCACAGGTAGACCCAGGCGGTCGGCATCAGCACCAGTTGGATGAACAGCAGGGTGAAGGCGACCAGGGTCAGCGCCAGCAGCATGTGCTCGGCGAAATAGCGCCGGCTGCGCCAGGCCGTCAGCATCAGTGCCAGCGCCACCAAAGGCACATGCACGATCACCAGCGCCTTGCCGATCGCATCGGAGCGGGCGTGATACTCGATGGCGAAGCGGTCGAGGTCGAACTGGCGGCCGGCCGCGTCGGCCGCCTCGCGCGCCCGGGCCAGCGCGCGCTGCGCCAGCGGCGCGGTGACCGGGCTGTGGAACTGTCCGCCGAGCACGCGGTTGGCCTCGTTCTGCGCCGGGGTGCGGAACTCGCGCAACACCGGTTCGGGCACCTGCATGGACAGGCCCAGGGTGAGGTCGGTCAGCCCCGGCGCAAAGAAGAACAGCACGTTGGCGAACAGGAACAGCGTCAGCGGCGACATCCAGCGCGCCTTGCGGCCGTCGAACCAGTCGCGCGCGATGCGTCCGGGCCGCAGCATCAGCCCGCGCAGGCTGCGCAGGAAGCGGCCGTCGAGATCGGTCAGTTGCTCGAACGCCTCGCCGAGCAGATGGCCAAGCCGACGGTCGCTGTCGCGAAAGCGCCGCTGGCCGCAGGCGGCGCAATATTCGCCGACCAGCACGGCGTTGCAGTTGGCGCAGGCGTCATCCCCGGCCGGGACCGTATCGATGCCTTCCGGCGGCTGCGCTGCCGGCGTGGTCATCGCTCAGCCCCGCCGCCTCGGCTTCGGCTTGAGCATCGTGCCGGTGCAGCCGGGCGCACCGCAGCGGCAGGCCCAGATGCGCTTCATGCGCGCGGTATGCGGCTGTTCGAGCACGATGCCGTAGTCGTAGGTCAGCTCGTCGCCCGCCTCGACCGCGCGCAGGGTTTCGATCACCACCTTGTCGCGGCGCGGATCGCCATCGGCATTTTCGACGATCACCGCGATGCAGTTGGGATCGCAACTGTGGTTGAACCAGCGCGCCGAATTGGCCTCACGGTTGCCGTCGATGATGAAGCGATCATTGAGCGTGAACAGAAAGGTGTGGCCGCCCTCCGCGCTGTCGCCGTAGCGGCGGTCGGCCTCGGCGTGGCTGATCAGTCGCCCCTTGTACTCGATCAGCTCGACCTCGGCGTCCAGCGCCGTGCCGGCGAACACGCCGGTGCCGTGGATGGCGGAGCGTCGAACGATCAGACGACGTGCCATGCGCGCCGACTCAAGGCGTTCCCCCGGCGGCCGCCGGCAGGAAACGCAACGCCTGCCCGGCGGCGGTTTCCAGCACCAGTGCCTCGCCATCGCGGCGCGCGCCGGTCAGCGCGGGCAGCAGGCGGAACAGCGCGCTTTCGATCTCCGCGCGCGGCGGTGGACAGCCGCGCTTGGTCGCCGCCGGCGCGCCGACCCGCAGCGTCTCGCCGACGAACGAATAGGCGGCGGAAAAGTTGTTGCAGCCGCTGCTGCCGCCGAGCCGCCCGGCGTCGATATGCAGGCGGATGTCGGCCGCCTCGGGGCGGTCCAGGCCGGGCACGTCGGAGGCGGACAGCGTCCAGTCCGATGGTTCCGGCAGGGCGCTCAGGCGCTGCCCGGCCGCCGTCTGCGAGAGCGAGCCGGTGCAGCCAGCGCTCATCAGCAGCGCTGCCAGAACGAGCGCGAGCGCGCCGCGCCGGCGCAGCGCGCTGCGCCTGGCGGGCCGCTCACCATGGCGCGCAGGCCCATTCATTTCTTCTTGGTGACCAGGCCCCAGATCAGCAGCAGGATGATCGCGCCGATCACCGACATGATGAAACCGGCCGCCTGGCCCTCGGCGTACAGGTTCAGCGCGCGACCGATGTAGGTACCGACGAACGAGCCGCCGATGCCGAGCAGGATGGTCATGATCCAGCCCATCGCGTCCTTGCCGGGCTTGATGAAGCGGGCCACGATTCCAACGACGAGGCCAATCAGGATGGTCCAGATGATCGACATGGTTTACTCCGGGTAGCAGTGAAAGGAGGGGTCAGCAGCAGCCGTGATCATGCCCGAAACGCGCGCCGCCGGCAGCCACCCCGACGCCACGGGTCAGCCCCTTTAGGCTGGCCTGATGATGATCGGCGATGACCTTGGCGACCACGGCGGTGACCCGCTTGCCGGTGGGAATGTGCAGGAACTCGTTCGGACCATGGGCGTTGGAATGCGGTCCCAGCACGCCGGTGATGGCGAACTGCGCGCCGGGAAACTTCTCGCCCAGCATGCCCATGAAGGGAATCGTGCCGCCCTCGCCCATGTACATCGCCGGTGCGCCGAAGAAGGCCTGGCTGGCATCGTCCAGCGCCTGCGTCAGCCACGCCGAGGACGGCGGCGCGTTCCAGCCGCTGGAGGATTTTTCCAGGTTGAACTCGACCCGCGCACCATACGGCGGATCGCGCAGCAGCAGATCCTTCAGCACCTTGCCGGCCCGCTCGCCATCGAGCGTCGGCGGCAGGCGCAGGCTCAGCTTCACCGCGGTGTGCGGGCGCAGCACGTTGCCGGCGCTGTCCAGCGAAGGCAGGCCGTCGACGCCGGTCACCGACAGCGCCGGCCGCCAAGTGCGGTTGAGCACCAGCTCGGACAGCGAGGCGTCCATCGGCGTCATGCCGGGCAGGAACGGGAACTTGTCGAACACCGCATCGCCGAGCACCTCGGCGGCGCGCAGCGCCTGGGTCTGGCGCTCCTCGGGAATGTCGACGTGCAGGGCATCGACGATGATGCGCCCGCTGGCCTCGTCCTCCAGCCGCGAAAGCAATTGCCGCAGCACGCGGAAACTGGACGGCACGATGCCGGAGGCGTCGCCGGAGTGGACGCCTTCCTCCAGCACGCTGACCTTCAGGTTGCCGCCGGCCAGGCCACGCAGGCTGGTGGTGCACCAGAGCTGGTCGTAGTTGCCGCAGCCGGAATCGAGACAGACCACCAGTGAGGGCTTGCCGATGCGCTCGGCCAGGTGGTCGACGTAGTACGGCAGGTCGTAGCTGCCGGACTCCTCGCAGGCCTCGATCAGCACCACGCAGCGGCTGTGCGCGATGCCCTGCTCGCGCAGCGCCATGATCGCCGCCAGCGAGCCGTACAGCGCATAGCCATCGTCGGCACCGCCGCGACCGTACAGGCGGTCGCCCTTGATGACCGGCTTCCACGGGCCGAGGTCGTCGGCCCAGCCGGTCATTTCCGGCTGCTTGTCGAGATGGCCGTAGAGCAGCACGCAATCGTCGCCCTCGCCGTCGATCTCGATGTAGATCAGCGGCGTGCGGCCGGGCAGACGCACCACTTCCAGCCGCATGCCATCGATGTTCTGGCGCTGCGCCCAGCCCGCCATCAACTTCACGGCATCGTCCATGTAGCCGTGCTTCTCCCAGTCGGCGTCGAACATCGGCGACTTGTTGGGGATGCGGATGTATTCGACCAGTTGCGGAACGATCTCGTCGTCCCACAGCGTCGAAACGAAACGGTCGATGGCTTTGCTGTCCATGCGTGGAATCCTTGCGAGTACACGAACCGACGATTCTACGCCGCCGCCGGAGCGGGTAGGAAAACGCCTACCGCGCAGCGCGCACAAATCCCGCGCCCGCGGCCGGCAAGGGCCGATGCCGCGCGGCGGGCCGGATCGCGAAACTGTCTCCACTGGCCCGACACCACGCCGACGCCAGCCACCACGAAACAACCCGACTCGATGCAACCCAAGGAGAACGCCATGAACACCATCACCCGCCTGTTTGCCGCCCTCGTCCTGTCCCTGGTCATGAGCCTGAGCGCCCTCGCCAGCGGCAAGGTCGACATCAACCGCGCCGACGCCCCCACGCTGGCCGCCGCCCTGCACGGCGTCGGCCAGGCCAAGGCCGAGGCCATCGTCGCCCACCGCGAGAAGAACGGCCCGTTCCGCAGCGCCGACCAGCTCGCCGAGGTCAAGGGCATCGGCCTGAAGACGGTGGAGAAGAACCGCGAAGTGATCATCGTCAACGCACCGGCCAAGCCCGCCACCCCGTAAGCGTCACCCGCAAGCGCCGGACCCGGAGCACCGCCAGGTGGCTCCGGGTCCGGTCTTTCATTATCTTGGCGCGCAGCCGGCGTCGCCGGCGCTCCGTCCGCCCCCTTCGTCGGGCAACGGACAACCCGCCAGAGCCCCCGCATGATCCTCGCGCGCTACCACGTTGCTCCCTCACGCATCCCCGGTGCCGGCCAAGGCGTCTTTCTCGACCAGGCCGTCGCCGCCGGCACCACCCTGATCGCCCCGGACGGCATCGGCCAGACCTATCGCTGGAGCGAACTCGATGCCCTGCCCGACCCGGACGCCGCCCGCGCCGCCAGCGTGCGCTGGTTCGACGAGCGCTACACCGTCAGCCTGGACTGGCCGGACGAGTGTTACCTCAACCACAGCTTCCAGCCGAACGGCCTGTGGCATCTCGGCTTCGTGTTCGCCGCCCGCGCGCTGGCAGCGGGCGAGGAACTGACCATCGACTACCGCCACCTGCTCCCCGAAGGCCAGGCGGAAGCCTTCGTCGACGCCCTGACCGGCACCGCGATCATCGGCTGGAGCGGCCGCGAAAGCCTGCGCCGCTCACTGGCCAGCCTGAGCACCGTGCTCGGCTAGTCCCGTGCGTCTGCGCCTGCTCCCCGCCGCCGACTACGTCCGCGCACGCTGGCGCAACCAGGCCGGCTGGACGCGCGAAATCGCCGTCGAACACGCCGCCGACGAAAGGCTGCTCTGGCGCGCCTCGATCGCCGACATCGACGAGGCTTGCGAGTACTCGCCCTGGCCCGGCCTGCATCGCCATCACCGACTGCTGAGCGGCAACGGCCTGCGTCTGCGCTTTGCCGATGGCCGCGAGCAGGCCCTGCTGCCGCCACACCAGGGCATCGCCTTCGATGGCGACGCCGCGCCGCGTTGCGACCTGCTGGACGGCCCGGTCACCGCCTTCAACCTGATGCACGACCCGGAGAGGATGTCGGCCAAAGTGCTCCACCGCCCGCTGGTGGGCACGCTGACACTGTTCCCGGATGAGCGGGAAACCTGGCTGATCTACCTGATCGCCGGCTCGCTGCGCGGCGATACCGTCGCGCTGGCCCAGGGCGACAGCCTGATCATCGACCAGGCCATCGCCGGCAACCGCCGCCTGTTGCTGGACGGTGCCGGCGAGGCCCTGCTGATCAGGCTGGTTGAGCGCGCCTCTCCCGACGCAGCGCCTTGAGCGCCTTGCCGTCCACCGGTCGGATCTCGTCGATCCGGCAGCGCTGGTTCTCGAACTCGACGTAATCGAAGCGACGGGTCACCCGTGAAGCCGTCGAGCTGACACCGATGGCCGCGGTGAACTCCAGCCCGTTGCAGGGACGATCCACCCGGATCAGCCAGGCATCGTTGATCCGCGTCCATACCGCCACCTCCTGCGGCCCCAGCAGTTCCCAACTGTGCATCGACAGGAAATGGAAACTGTCCACCGGCGCACCTGCCACCGCCTCGTACTCGGCCAGCCGATCCGCCAACCGCTCGCGCGGCGTCACCGACGCACAGGCCGCCAAGGCCAGAACCAGCAGCCCCGACAACCCCACGCGCATCGCCGACGTTCCGATCATCGACCCTTTCATGGCACACCTCCTTGCAGAGCAGAGCGATGCCGACATCTTGCGCCAACCCCGCCCGCACGGCGCGCGCGACCGCCCTCCCGTTCAGCGCCCTGTCACCCCATCCGACGCCCGACACGGCCGCAACGCCAGCGCCGCCCTTGACGCGCGGCCCGCCCCGGGCTTTAATGCGCGGCTCGCGCCGGCCACGGCCCGCGCCACCCTCAGGCCAAGTAGCTCAGTTGGTAGAGCAGGGGATTGAAAATCCCCGTGTCGGCGGTTCGATTCCGTCCTTGGCCACCACTATCCAGCGCCCGACCGTTCTCGGTTGGGCGTTTTCATTTGCGGAATCCGCACACCACGCGGAGTTCCCGCCCGTTCTGCGGGTGCCGGCAGCCGGTCGCCCGACCGCCACCACGCGCCCGGTTCTCGCCCCCTGTTCCGCTTCCATACAGGGCCGCATCACGTTGGCGACCCGACAAGCCTTGGCGAAGCGCCACAGGTCATCCGCCGACGCCTTCCGCATCCGCCATGCATCCTCCAGCGACTCCATCGCCACATCCGACCGATCTTGTTGCGGTGCTTGAAGCAGTCAACAACCGTCCTGGCCGCGCTGTAGACCCGCAGCGTCGCGCCATCACACGGGTGTTCCTCGAGATGCCCGCCTCGCGCGCATCTTCCCCGTTGACCGCCGAGCGGCTGTTCGGCTGGCACGCGGCGCTGTTCCCGACCGGATATTCGGGCATGAGCAGAATCTCCATCGGCCAGTGGCGCAACGACAGCGACGGGCCGATGCAGGTCGTGTCGGGCCCGGTGGGTCGGCGCAAGGTTCACTACCAGGCACCACCGGACGAAGTGCTGCCTGTTGAAACGGCGAAGTTCCTGTCGTGGGCGAACGAGGAAACCGGCGAACCGACGCTCGTGAAGGCGGGCCTTGCGCACCTGTGGTTCGTGACGCTGCACCCGTTCGACGACGGCAATGGACGCATCGCGCGCGCCGTGGGCGACCTGTTCCTCGCCCGCGCCGACGGCAGCCCGCAACGCTTCTACAGCCTGTCGGCGCAAATCCAGCGTGACCGCAAGGGCTACTACGACGTGCTGGAATGCACGCAGACAGGTACGCTCGAGGTGACCGGCTGGCTGTCGTGGTTCCTCGGCGCGCTGGGCCGCGCCCTCACGAGCGCGCAAGGCACGCTGGACGCCTTGCTGGTCAAGGCGCGCTTCTGGCAACGCCGGGCCGGAACACCGTTGAACGAACGGCAGGTGAAACTGCTGAACCGCCTTCTTGACGGCTTCGAGGGCAAGCTCACCAGCAGCAAATGGGCGGCGATTGCCAAGTGCTCACCCGACACCGCACTGCGCGACATCACGCAGTTGCTGGAACTGGGCATCTTGAAGAGGTCGCCCGGTGGCGGGCGCAGTACCGGCTACGAGCTGGCAGGCCAATAACCGGACGGTGTGGGATGCGACGGTCAGGCGGGCAGCGATTCCAACACGTGCAGCAGCGATCTGCCTTGGCTCGCGGGATCGGCCTTGGCTTCGATGCCCTAATCGGTACACTGACCTGCGATGAGCAATGGGCAGTCTGGGCAGGCATTTGCGGCACGGCGTCAATTGCTTACGTGCTTTGGCCTGTCCACGACTATCGGCGCTGCGTAGCTCGGCGCCACTCTTCGGGCAAGACCATGTCGCCCTGCCAGATCCCCAAGCGGTGCTCCTGTGCGCGTTGCTGCTCGGCGGCGAGTTCATGGACCCGGTGGTCGAGCTGGCGAGCACGCTGGCGCCGACAACGGTGACCAGCATCACTGAAACCACGCACGGCGACATCGTCTGGTGGTCGCGCATGATCCGATGGTCGCCGCCGAGAAGACGGCCGCGCGGCGTGCCACGATCGCTGAGATTGAAGCGGCTGCGCAGGCCGCGGTGGAGAAGCTGGATCGCCAAGACGCCGGCGAGAAGACGCGTGGCCGCAAGGCCACGGATCGCGGCGCTTTTCTTCGGTTTGTCGAAGCCGTCAAAGCCGCCCACCTGTCGAAAATCCTGATCGCTGACATGACCGCTGAGCGTTTCATCTGGCGCCTGGACAGCGTTGCACTCGCACGCCAGGAAGCCTTTGACGGCAAGCTCATTCTGCTCACCACCGTGCGCGACCTGACCGCAGAAGAGATCGTTGAGCGTTACAAGAGGCTGGCCGACATCGAGCGCGGATTTCGCGTGCTGAAGCAAGACATCGCGCTGGCGCCGCTGCATCACCGTCTACCGGAACGCATCCGCGCGCACGGCCTGATCTGCTTTCTCGCCCTGCTGCTGCACCGGGTGATGCGTCCCAAGCTGACCGACCAAAGCCCCAGCGCCGCGTTGCGCAAGCTCAAGCGCGTGCAGCTGCACCGCCTCACCGTTGCCGGCAAGACGGTCAGTGGCCTGACCCGCCACGACGACGACACCCGCCACATCTTCAACCAACTGGACCTGCCGCTGCCCGATCCGAGCCGCCTGTAGGCGACGACATCGCGGCGATGTAGTGGCAAAAACGCTTCCATGAAGCGTTACGAATCAATCATCTAGGTCGTTTAAGTGTCAAACTTGGGTGACCTTGGCTGGAGCAACAACCCGAGCCAGGCTTGGCGATTGAGCCAAGAAGCGGAAGCTGCGCTGCAATCCGCCACCGAATAACCCACAACGGCTTGCATCGCTGCAAGCCGTTGTCGTTTTCCGCAATGACGCCGGTGTTCGCCGGCCGGGGCGTTGCTTACTGGTGGCCCCAGGGCGTCGGCGGGGTTTCGACTTCGGTGGTGAGGTCGAATTCGACCTGGAACAGGCGGCCGCCGGGGCGGGCGAGTTCGTAGAGGAAGCGCTGGCCGGGTTCGATTTCCATCGCCCAGACGTTGGTCACCGAGACGTTCAGTCCTTCGCGCTCGAACATCTCGATGGAGTAGGCGTCGACCGGGAATTCCTGGCGCTGTGCGCTGCCTTCGCTGGCGGTGTCGCCGCCGTACATGGTGGTGGCGTCATCGCTGCCATCCTCGTGGCGATGGTCGTGCTTGAGGCGCAGACCGGCATCGGTGCGGGTCAGCACCCAGGTGCGGGAGTGGTCGTCGCCGACGTGGAAGGGAATCTTGATCTCGCCTTCGCCGCATTCGCGCACGTGCATCACCAGCGGCTTGCCTTCGAACGGGTCGTCGTCGACGGCAGGTTCGTTGGCGACGATGCGGCCGGCGTAGGCCTTCCAGCAATGGCGCGCGATGTTGGCCATGAACTCGTCCACAGCAGCGGGAGCCGGGGCGGGCTCGGCGGCGGCCGGCGGCGCGCTGTCGGCCGCCGGTGCGGTGTTCTGGTTGGCGGGCTGCGGGCCGCAGGCGGCGAGCAGGATGGCGGTGGCGAGAACGCTCGCCGGCGCGATGATGGTTTTCATGGGCGCGACCTTAGCAGAGTTTGGCTGCGGGTCGGACAACCGCGCGGTTCAACCGTCCGCGGGTGCGGCGGGCGCCGGGGCCGGCGCAGCCGGTTTGGTGTCGCCGCCGGTCGGCGCAGCGGCGGCGGGTGCGGCTTCCGTCGACGGCTTGGCCTCGCCGCTGTCGACGAGGTTGCGCTTCTTGTCGCCGTCCTTCTTGAAGTCGGTCTCGTACCAGCCGCTGCCGGCGAGGCGGAAGGCGGGCGCGCTCAGCTTGCGCCGCAGCGCCGGCTTGCCGCAGGCCGTGCAATCGACGGGATCGGGGTCGGAAAGCTTCTGCAGGCGGTCGAAATCGTCACCGCAGGCATCGCAGACGTAGGCATAGATGGGCATGGTTTCTATCCGGCGAAAGGAACGCTTGGCCGGCCAGATGGGGATGAAAAATCCGACTTCAATGCCGCCCGCCGCCGCTCAGCCGCCTTCGATCTGCTCGTAGAGTTGCAGCCACTCGCGCTCCAGGTCGGCGTGCTCCTCGGCCAACGCGACCTGGTGCTGGCCCAGTTGCGTCAGCCGGGCAACGTCGGCGCAGACCTCCGGGTCCGACAACTGCGCTTCCACCTGCGCCTTTTCCGCCTCGATCACGGCGATCCGCGCCTCCACCTGGCCGAAACGATGGCGCTGGCGGCCGGTGCCGCCGGGTTTGCCGGCCGACGACGGCTTGGCGACGGGCGGTGCCGGCTTGGCCGGGCCGTCCTCCTGCCGCGCGCCGCGTCCGCGCAGCCAGGCGGCGTAGGCATCGAGGTCGCCGTCGAAGGCTTCGACGCGGCCATCGGCGACGCGCCAGAACACGTCGCAGACCAGGCCGATCAGGTGGCGGTCGTGGGAGACCAGCACGATGGCACCGGGGAAATCGCTGAGCGCCTCGGCCAGCGCCTCGCGCATGTCGAGGTCGAGATGGTTGGTCGGCTCGTCCAGCAGCAGCACGTTGGGCCGGCTCCAGGCGATCAGCGCCAGTGCCAGCCGCGCCCGCTCGCCGCCGGAAAAGCCGTCGATGGACTCGAAGGCGCGCTCGCCGGGGAAGTTCCACTGGCCGAGATAGTTGCGGAAATCCTGCATCGAAGCGGCCGGGGCGATGGCGCGCAGGTGGTCGACCGGGCTCTGTCCGGCGTGCAGGCTTTCCACCGTGTGCTGGGCGAAGTAACCGATGTGGAGGTCGGGATGCGCCAGCCGCTCGCCGGCCAGCGGCGGCAACTCGCCGACCAGGGTCTTGACCAGGGTCGATTTGCCGGCACCGTTCGGTCCCAACAGGCCGATGCGATCACCCGACTCCAGGCCAAAGCCGACCGCGCCGAGGATGCGCGCCTGGCCGCCATCGGCCAGTGCGTAGCCAGCCTCGACCTGGTTCAGGCGGATCAGCGAATCGGGCAGTTTGGCCGGCTCGGCGAATTGCAGTCGCAACGCGCGTTCGGCGCGTACCGCCTCGGTGCCGGTCAGCTTTTCCAGCCGCTTCATCCGGCTCTGTGCCTGTTTGGCCTTGCTCGCCTTGGCCTTGAAACGGTCGATGAACTTTTGCAGATGGGCGCGCTCGACCTGCTCCTTGTCGTGCGCGATCTGCTGCTGGCGGAGTTGTTCGGCGCGCTGGCGTTCGAAGGCGGTGTAATCGCCGACGTACAGCTTCGCCCGGCCGTCGTGCAGGTGCAGGATGTGGGTGCAGACGCCGTCGAGGAATTCTCGGTCGTGCGAGATCAGCAGCAGCGTGCCGGCGTACTTGAGCAGCCATTGCTCCAGCCACAGCACGGCGTCGAGGTCGAGGTGGTTGGTCGGCTCGTCGAGCAGCAGCAGATCGCTCGGCGTCATCAGCGCGCGACCCAGGTTCAGCCGTCCGCGCCAGCCGCCGGAAAACGCCGCCACCGGCTTGCGATGGGTGTCGGCGGGAAAGCCCAGACCGTGCAGCAGGCGACCGGCGCGGGCGGCGGCATCGTAGCCGCCCAGGGCTTCCAGTCGCTGGTGCGCGGCGGCCACCGTCTCCCAGTCCTGGCGGGCGCTGGCCTGCGCCTCGTCGGTCAGCGCGCGCATTACATCGGCATCGCCCTGCAGGACGAAATCCAGCGCCGCCTCGGGCAGGCCCGGCGTTTCCTGCGCCACGCTGGCGATGCGCACCTTGGCCGGCAGGTCCAGTTCGCCGGCATCCGCCTCCACCTCGCCCATCAACGCCGCGAACAGACTCGACTTGCCGGCACCATTGCGCCCCACCACGCCCACCCGCCAGCCTGCGTGCAAGGCCAGGTCGACGCCGGACAGCAGCAGGCGCGGGCCGCGTCGCAGGGCGAAGTTGCGAAAGGAAATCATCGGCGGGCAGGCGGCGGAGAAAACCGCGCATTGTAGGCGATGTCCACGGCCGCGCCGGCACGACGCCGGCCTGATCGGCATCGCGCCCTGCTATCTTGTCCAGCCGTCTCGACCGCCCGCGCCATGACCGACCACGACGATCCGCTGCGCCTGTCCGCCACCGAGGCGCGCATTCTCGGCAGCCTGATCGAGAAGGAAGCGACCACGCCCGAGCAATACCCGCTGACGCAGAACGCCGTGCAACTGGCCTGCAACCAGAAGACCAGCCGCGAGCCAGTGATGAACCTGCAACCGGGCGAAGTCGGCCACGCCCTGCGGCAGATGGAACAGCGCCGCCTTGTCCGCAGCATCCACGCCGCCCGCGCGCAGCGTTACGAGCACCTCGCCACTCAGGCCTACGGGCTGACCCGGCAACAACAGGCGGTGATCGCCCTGTTGCTGCTGCGCGGCGCGCAGACTGCCGGCGAATTGCTCGCCCGCAGCGAGCGCCTGGCCAATTTCGCCGACGCCGAGGACATGACGCATTGCCTCGCCCGCCTGATCCAGCGCGAACCGGCCCTGATCGCCAAGCTGCCGCGCCTGCCGGGGCAACGCGAGGACCGCTACGCCCATCTGCTCAGCGGCGACATCGACCTGGAAGCCCTGGCCGCCAGCGTCCGCAGCGAGCCGACGCGCGGCGACACCGCACAGCGGCTGGCCGACCTGGAAGCCCGCGTCGAGGCGTTGGAGCAGGCATTGCAGGCGCTGCAATCGCAGTCAAAAGCCGTATAGTTGCCGCCCTTTCCCTCAACAGCCGGCCACCGTGTCCAGCCTTCCGCGCCTTCTTCTGGCTTTCTTCTTCCTGCTGGCCGCCGCCCTGCCGGCGTCCGCCGGCGATCTGCATGGCACCCTCGGTTATGGCGTCGCCGACTCGCATGACGGCGAATCCGCCCACGTCATCGACCTCAGCCTGCGCTGGAAGGCCAACACCCGCTTCAGCTTCATCCATCAGCATGAAATCCTCGCCGGCCACATCGAGTCCCGCCCGCTGCCGTTCCTGAACCGCGATGTCCGCTACCTGGGCTACGGCACGCGCACCTACTTCCGCAAGCACTGGTTCCTCGGCGGCGGCATCGTCGCCGTGGACAACACCACCGAAGCCCTCAGCAGTTGGTATCAGTTCGCCACCACCGGCGGCGTCCAGTTCGGCCGCGCCAGCCTGACCCTGCGCCACCTGTCCAACTCCGGCTTTCGCGGTCGCAACCGCGGCGAAACCTACCTGACCCTTGGCTACAATTGGTAGCCGCCGCCGGCCTCCGCGCAGTTGACTCCAACCGGCGGAGCAAGCAAGATACGCGGCTCGCGACACCCCGCCCGAATAGCTCAGCCGGTTAGAGCACTTGACTGTTAATCAGGGGGTCGTTGGTTCGAGTCCAACTTCGGGCGCCAGACACTTCAAGGGCTTGCAGCGATGCAGGCCCTTTTCTTTTGCCTATTGTTCAGGCCGCTGCCTATCATTCTGCACCCGCACGGCGGGCGACACCGCAGACCCTGTTCGGCCAGACCCAAGCTGTCGACCGCTGTCTCGGCGGCCCCGGGCGACAGGCTTGGGACCGGGTTTGAAGCAGCCTGCACGAGGATTTGCCGGTCGGGCCGCCCGCCTCGCCCATCATGAGAACCTTCACCCGCTGGTCCACTCCGGCCGGCCCGATCAGGACACTGCCATGTCGCAACCTTCCTCCGCCGGCGCGCGCTTCCGTGCCGCACTCGCCGAAGAATCCCCGCTGCAGGTGATGGGCGCGATCACCGCCTACGCCGGTCTGATGGCCCGACGCGTCGGCTACCGGGCGCTGTATCTCTCCGGCGGCGGCGTGGCGGCCAATTCGCTCGGCATTCCCGACCTCGGCATCAGCACCATGGAAGACGTGCTCACCGACGCGCGCCGCATCGTCGATGCCACCGGGCTGCCGCTGCTGGTCGACATCGACACCGGCTGGGGCGGTGCCTTCAACATCGCCCGCACCATCCGTTCGTTCGAGCGCGTCGGCGTGGCGGCGGTACACATGGAAGACCAGGTCGGCCAGAAGCGCTGCGGCCATCGTCCGGGCAAGGAAGTGGTGCCGAAGGAAGAAATGGTCGACCGGGTCAAGGCCGCCGTGGATGCGCGCGGCGACGAGGGCTTCGTCATCATGGCGCGCACCGATGCGGCGGCAGCGGAAGGTATCGACAGCGCGATCGAACGCGCCGTGGCCTACGTCGAGGCCGGTGCCGACATGATCTTTCCCGAAGCGATGAAAACCCTGGACGATTACCGCCGCTTCAAGGCCGCCGTGAAGGTTCCGATCCTCGCCAACCTGACGGAGTTCGGCTCCACCCCGTTCTTCACCACCGACGAGCTGCGCGAGGCTGGCGTGGACATCGCGCTCTACTGCTGCGGCGCGTATCGGGCGATGAACAAGGCCGCGCTCAACTTCTACGAGACGGTGCGCCGCGAAGGCACGCAGAAGAACATCATCGACACCTTGCAGACCCGCGCCGATCTGTACGATTTCCTCGGTTACCACGATTACGAAAACAAGCTCGACGCCCTGTTCGCATCGAGCAAATGAAAGGAGAACACAGCATGAGCAGCACCGACGACGCCACGCCGATGCCGGGCTTCAAGCCGAAGAAATCCGTCGCCCTGTCCGGCACCGCCGCCGGCAACACCGCGCTGTGCACGGTCGGCCGCAGCGGCAATGACCTGGCCTATCGCGGCTACGACATCCTCGATCTGGCCACCACCAGCGAGTTCGAGGAAATCGCCCATCTGCTGGTGCATGGAAAGCTGCCCAACCGCGCCGAACTGGCCGCGTACAAGAGCAAGCTGAAGTCGCTGCGCGGCCTGCCGGCAGCGGTGAAATCCGCGCTGGAAGAACTGCCGCCCTCGGCCCATCCGATGGACGTGATGCGCACCGGCGTCTCGGTGCTTGGCTGCGTCAAGCCGGAGAAGGACGACCACAACCATCCCGGCGCGCGCGACATCGCCGACAAGCTGATGGCCTGTCTCGGTTCGATGCTGCTGTACTGGTACCACTACGCCTACAACGGCAAGTGCATCGATGTGGAAACCGATGACGATTCCATCGGCGGGCACTTCCTGCACCTGCTGCATGGCGTGAAGCCGTCGGAAAGCTGGGTGCGTGCCATGCACACCTCGCTGATCCTCTACGCCGAGCACGAGTTCAATGCGTCCACCTTCACCTGCCGCGTCATCGCCGGCACCGGCAGCGACATGTACAGCGCGATCGCCGGCGGCATCGGCGCACTGCGCGGGCCCAAGCATGGCGGTGCCAACGAGGTCGCGTTCGAGATCCAGAAGCGCTACGAAACCCCGGACGAGGCCGAGGCCGACATCCGCGAGCGCGTCGGCCGCAAGGAAGTGGTCATCGGTTTCGGGCATCCGGTCTATACCGTGTCCGACCCGCGCAACAAGGTCATCAAGCAGGTGGCGAAGGAACTGTCGGAGGAAGCCGGCAGCACGAAGATGTACGACATCGCCGAGCGCCTGGAGTCGGTGATGTGGGACATCAAGAAGATGTTCCCCAACCTGGACTGGTTCAGCGCCGTCAGCTACCACGTCATGGGCGTGCCCACCGACATGTTCACGCCGCTGTTCGTGATCTCGCGCACCAGTGGCTGGAGCGCGCACGTGATCGAGCAGCGCATCGACGGCAAGATCATCCGCCCCAGCGCCAACTACACCGGGCCGGAGGATCGGAAGTTCGTGCCACTGGACGAGCGCTGAGCG
>JBAYTD010000064.1:0-16206 GCA_041675805.1 Lysobacteraceae bacterium | reverse complement strand
TGTGGCCGCTGGCCGACATGCGGCAGGCGATGGCCGAGGAGCGGGTGGTGTTGTTTGCCGGTTTCGATGACAAGACGCCGGGCCAGCCCATCGGCACCGGCGGCGCGGCGGTCGGCGAGCCGATCCAGGTTCCCCTGTCCCACGTCTTGGAGGCGCAGGTGGTGCAGGCGGGGGGCGACAACAATGCGTTGCGCCTGACGCGCCTGTCGATGACCGGCGGGGTGTATGTGCGCTTCCAGTTCCTCGACAACATCGAGATCCGCCGCGGCGTCGTCACCATCAGTCTCGAACTGAGGCCACGGGCGCGCAGTTCGCACGCCGTGGTGATCCGCGAGGCGCAGTCGTCGACCGGGATTTTCCTCACTCTGGTACTGGGCGCCGATGGCTCGATCAGCGCGCGCGACGCGGCAAGCGGGGGGAACTATCATGCCGTCGCAGAGGATGCCTACGACGCCGGCGAGACCATCGAGATCACCTTGCAGTTCGACATGGACGCGCGTACCGGCAGCGCCTGGGTCAGCACCCTTCGCGACCCGCTCTATCTCGACCGTGCCCACGGTGTCGCGGCGGCGCGCGGGGTCGGCTCGGTGTTGATCGGCTTCCCCGTCGGCGGCAACGAGGAGCCGTTCCAGGTGGACAATCTGATCGTCATGCATCGACAGCCGTCCGAGGTGTTCACGGACGGCTTCGAGTGAGGCGTCCTAGAACGCTTCCTCCGGCATCGCCATCAGGGTGCCGGCACCGCTGAGGATGGCCGCCGCGTGGGCCTGGGTGCGCGGCAGGATGCGCTGGAAGTAGAAGCGCGCGGTTTCCCGCTTGGCGCGGGCGAACGCGCTGCCCGGCTCGCTGCGCTCGGCGGTTTCCACCGAGCGCGCCCACCAGTAGGCGAGGGTGACGTAGCCGGAGTGGAACAGGTAATCGACCGAGGCGGCACCGAGTTCCTCGGGGTTTTCCATCGTCCGCTTGCCGATTTCCAGGGTCAGTTTCTGCCAGTCCTGGGCGGCCTGCGCCAGCGGCGCGACGAACTCGGCAAGTTCGGCGTTGTGCGTGTGCGCGGTGCAGAACTCGACGATCATGCCGAGGAAGCGCTTCAGCCCGGCACCTTGTTGCTGGATCACCTTGCGGCCGAGCAGATCCAGTGCCTGGATGCCGGTGGTGCCTTCGTAGATGGTGGTGATGCGGGCGTCGCGGGCCAGTTGATCCATGCCCGACTCGCGGATGTAGCCGTGGCCGCCGAAGCATTGCAGGGCGTTGTAGGTGCCCTCGATGGACCATTCGGTGAGGCAGGCCTTGACGATCGGGGTGAGGAAGCCGAGCAGTTCCTCGGCACCCTGGCGTTCATCGGCGTCGCTGGCGCGCTCGGCGATGTCGACCAGGGTGGCGGCGTGGTAGGCCAGCACGCGCGAACCTTCCGCCAGCGCCTTGCAGGTCAGCAGCATGCGGCGGATGTCCGGATGCACGATCAGCGGATCGGCCGGCTTGTCCGGTGCCTTGGGACCGGACAGCGAGCGCATCTGCAGACGTTCGCGGCTGTAGCGCACGGCGTTCTGCAGGGCGCGGTCGATCAGCCCCAGGCCCTGGATGCCGACGGCGAGGCGGGCCGTGTTCATCATCGTGAACATGGCATTGAGGCCCTTGTTGGGCTGGCCGATCAGCCAGCCCTGGGCAGCGTCGAAGTTCATCACGCAGGTGGCCGAGCCGTGGATGCCCATCTTGTGTTCGATGGCACCGCAGCGCACCGCGTTGCGCTCGCCGAGGCTGCCGTCGCGGGCGGTCTTGATCTTCGGCACGATGAACAGCGAGATGCCCTTGGTGCCGGCCGGGGCGTCGGGCAGACGGGCCAGCACCAGATGCACGATGTTGTCGGTGAAGTCGTGCTCGCCGGCGGTGATGAAGATCTTGGTGCCGGTGATGGCATGGCTGCCGTCGGCATCGGGTTCGGCGCGGGTCTTGAGCAGGCCGAGGTCGGAGCCGCAGTGCGGTTCGGTCAGGCACATGGTGCCGGTCCACTCGCCGCTGACGATCTTGTCGAGGAAGACCGTCTTCTGCCAGTCCGCGCCATGCTGCTTGAGCGCCTCGGTGGCACCGTGGGAAAGCAGCGGGTAGTTGCCCCAGGCGAGGTTGGCGGCGTCGATCATTTCCTTGAGCACGACGCCGAAGGATTCCGGCAGCCCCTGGCCGCCATGCTCTTCCGGGCCGGTGAGGGCGGGCCAGCCGCCTTCGACGAACTGCCGGTAGGCCTCCTTGAATCCCTTTGGCGCGGTCACTTCGCCGGTCGCCTTGTCGTAGGCGCAGCCTTCGATGTCGCCGCTCTGGTTCAGCGGGGCGAGCACGGTTTCGTTGAATCGCGCCGCTTCCTCCAGCACCGCGTCGAGCACGTCGCGCTGGGCGGCCTCGATGCCCAGCCGGCGATACAGATCCTCGGCGCCGATGACGTTGTAGAGGGCGAACTTCATGTCCTTGAGCGGGGCGGTGTAGCTGTTCATCGTGTCTCCGGATGAGGAAGGCGAAGAAGAAAAGGCGTCAGCGCAGCACGCCGGGCAGGCCGGGCGCGGGGTTGAGGCGGCTGTCGAAGGAAAGCGGATCGTCGCGGCGCTCCGGCTCGCTGCTGCGCAGGCGGCCTTGCAGGCGGTAGCTGATGCTGCGGCCTTCGGACAGGGCCAGGTTCACCGCGTCGGCGGCGCGCGCGGCGGGAGAAATGATTGCCGGCACGCGCTCGGCACTGGTCGAGGGGATGGCGCGGTCGACGCTCAGTTCGATGCGTCCGGCCTCGTGTCCGTCGACGTACAGGGTCAGCGCCGCCTCGGCGACGCGGATGTTCAGCCGTGCCTGGTTCTGGATGCGCAGGGCGACTTCCCAGCGGCCGTCGTCGAGCACCCGCAACTCCTGCACGCTGGCGCTGGGCGGGAACATGCGCGGCTTGGGCGGGCCGGCGCAGGCGGTCAGCAGGCCAAGCAGGGCGAGGGCGAGGATGATGCGCATCGGTGGGTCGGCTCCGGCGGCGGTCCAATCGACAAGAATACCAGCCGGCCGCCGCCTGTCGGGATGAACGGCGCGGGCGGATCGGGCAGACTGTTGCGCCATGTCTGTTGATGACGCCTTTCCGGCCTTCCATTACCGCCCCGGCCGCCGCCGCGATCTCTTGATCCTGTGCGATCACGCCAGCAACCGCATCCCGCCAGCGCTGGGCGGGCTGGGTCTGGACGCGGCGGCGCGTGCCAGCCACATCGCCTGGGATCCGGGTGCCGCCGGCATCGCCCGGCAGTTGGCCGAGCGCCTGCGCTGCCCGGCGTTTTTCGGTGCCGCCTCGCGTCTGCTGGTCGATTTGAACCGCGCTCCGGACGCCGCCGACCTGATCGTCGCCCACAACGACGGCCGCGCCGTGCCGGGCAATGTCGACCTCGACGCGGCGGCGCGTGCGCAGCGCCTCGATGCCCACTTCCATCCCTACCACGCCGCCATTACGCGCCATCTGGACGCCTGCGCGCGGCGCGGCCGGTCGCCGATCCTGATCGCCATCCATACCTTCTCGCCGGAAATGGACGGCCAGAGGCGTCCCTGGCCGATCGGTCTGGTCTGGAAACAGGCCGATCCGGCCAATCAGCGCCTGCTCGACTGGTTTCGCGCCGGCGGTATCGACATCGGCGACAACCAGCCCTACGGTGCCAGCGCGATGGGCTATACGCTGAACCGGCATGGCATCGGTCGCGGCCTGCGGCACCTGATGTTCGAGGTGCGCCAGGACCTGGTCAGCGAGGCCAGCGGGCAGCGCGACTGGGCGCGACGCATCCTCGCCGCGCTGCGTGCCGCGGGGATTGGCCGGCCGGCGTGAGCGGCGAGCCGCGCGCCGGCGACGGCTTCACTCGGTCACCTGGATGACGCCGATGTCGAACGCCTGGTCGGCATCGAGCAGGCGCAGCGGATAGTTGCGTCCGGCGCGCAGCAGGCCGGCGGGGACGATGGCGGTGGCCTTGCGGTCGTTGACGAAGGTGTCCAGCGGCTGGCCGTCGATGGACAGGCTGGCCGACGGCGGCAGGCAGGCGGCCAGCAGCCACAGGCCGAGACCGCCATCGGGCTGCGGATTGGCCGGCGCGGCCAGCGATGTCCGGGCCGGTCCCCATTCCTCGATGGCGCAGAACGGGCTCTCGCCGCGACCGTCGCCCAGCGCCACGCGCGGCGCGCGCGGTCGCACGAGGAACTGGCCAAGGATCTGTTGCTGGCGGCTCAGGGCATCCTTCAGCACGAGATCGAAACCGCCCGGCCGCGCGCGCAGGCCATGGGCGAGCGCGGCCTCCAGTTCGCCGTGCCAGCGCTGGCCGTGACGATGCACGCGCAGACGGTGCCCGCCCAGGGTCAGGAAGGCATCGCGCGGCGGCGGTTCGGCGAAGGTCAGGCGCAGGACCAGCTTGCCGTCGCGCTGGTGCGACTGCTCCGCGCCCTGTGGCCACCAGTCGAGCAGTTGCACCAGTTGCGCGGTCTGCCAGGGCGTCTCCTCGATGTCGTCCGGCGGCGTCGACAGGTGCTGCGCGGCCAGTGCCGACTGCAGCCGCAGGCGGTCGGCGCGACGTGCCGCGACCGGCGAATGGCGCAGGCGTTCCACCGCGTCGAACAAGGGATCGTCGAGTCCGGCGAGGCGGGCCAGCAGGGCACCGAGTTGCGAGCTGTCGAGGTCGGCGGAGACATCCGCCAATGGCCGGTTGGCGAACAGCAGCCAGGGCGGGCGCTGGCGGCCGGCGCTGTCGCCGTTGACGAAGGGCCAGCGGTCGATCACGCCCTCCAGTTGCGGCAGATGGTCGCCGAAGAACAGCACCGCAGTCGGTCGTTGCCGCGCCATCACCCAGTCGGCCAGCTCGCCGAGCGCGGCGTCGCTGCGTTGCAGGTGATGGAGGAAGCGGCGCATGACCAGCGCGTCCTCCGCGTCGTCCAGCGGATGGCCTTGCGGCAGCGGCGGCAGCGCCGCCTCGTCGAGCGGGCGGCGCTCGGTCCACGGTCCGTGGTTTTCCATCGACACGGCGAACAGGAACAGCGGCGCGTCGATGCCGGCCTCGGCGATCTCGATGATGCGCCGGGTCATCGCCGCGTCGGAGACGTAGAAACCGTGGTGGTCGCGGCCGGTGAATTCGGACACGCCATGGAAGCTCATGAAGCCCAGGTGCGGATAGGCGATGTCGCGGCTGTAGAAGCGGCGGTCGTAAGGGTGCATCGCCCGCGCCGCGTAGCCTTGCCGGCGAAAACTCCAGGGCAGCGCGTGGATGCGGCGGTTGAGCAGCGCCTGATAGGGATATTGGAAGTCCTCGGCTCCGGCCAGCGGATAGGCGGTGAGGAACTCGAACTCGGTGCGCGTGGTCAGGCCGCCGAAGGTCGGCACGCGCAGCCGGCCGTGGCTGGATTGCGCCGCCAGCCGATGGAAATTGGGGATGTAGTCGCCACCCTCGACACCTTGCAGCAGGCCGGGATCGAAGAACGACTCGCTCTGGATCACCAGCACGTCGGCACCGGCCAGCGGCGCGTCCTGCGCCGTCCAGCCGGCGTCCTGCGGCAACTGCGCGTGATCGCGCAGCGCCGCCGGGTCGGGCGGCGGGATCAGCGGTCGGGCGTACTGTTGCAGGTGGAAGAAGAACGCCGTCCAGCCGGCATGGCTGGCCGCCTGGTCCGGCCGCCAGACCATGATGCGCAGATGTTTTTGCTGGTAGACGTGCTGCCAGGGTTGCCAGCGCAGCGGCATGCCGGCCAACAGCAATGCCGACACAGCGATCAGCAGCAGGCGCGGCGCGCCCAGCGGCCGCAGCAGCGGCCGCTCCAGCCGCCAGAGCAGCGCCAGCGCGGCCAGCCAGGCGACGACCAGCGCATCGAACTGGACATAGCGCAGATACAGCAGCGGCGTCTGCACCACCTGCGCCAGCGCGTGGGTGTCGCCGGGCATGATCGGCAGGCCGAGCTGGCGCAGCTTGATGTCGTTGATCGCATCCAGCGCATGGCCGAGCGACCAGACCAGGGCAGCCGACAGCAGCGGCCGGCGGGTCAGCGCCAGCGCCGTGATGCCGGCCAAGAGCCAGGGAAAGCTGGTGGCGACGGCCAGCGGCCAGTTGAAGGCATCGTCGGGACGGAACAGGAGCCACGGAACGGCCAGCGTGGAGGCCAAGGCCGGCAACGCCAGCAGCCAGGCCCAGCGCGAGGGCGGGACCGGCGCACGGTCCGCCGGCGACGCGGCAGGCGGGGCTTGGTCGGCGGGCATCGCGCTCACCCTGCGCTCACCCTGGCGCGACGCGCACGCAGCGCGCCGGGTCCAGTCCACGGGAGAATTGCGGCGGCCCGGCGCAGGGTTGGTTGGCGACCACCGCCATCATGTGCGTGGGGGTGATTTCGCCGGCCAGCAGCAGGGATTCGTCCAGCGCGTGGACACGGTCGATGAAGTCGCGATCCCAGTCTGCCTGGGCATCGAAGTGATGGCCGAAACTGCGGTCGATGAACGGATCGACCAGGTTGGCGAAGCCGATGAAGGTGTGGAAATGGAAGCGCTCGCGCAGCAGCGGCAGGATGTCCTGGGCGCGGATGCCCTCGAAGCCGGCCACCGAGCAGTCCCAGTCCTTGAACGTGTTCTCCTGCCGTCGCAGTTGCAGGTTGTAGCGGTACGCAGCGGGCAGTTCCTGCCAGAAGCGCTGCACGTGGACCAGCGCCTCCGGCCAGCGCTGGTGGCCGTTGCGGCCGATCATGTCGCTGATGACGAAGGGCGCGCCCGGCGGCAGGGCGCGTTGCACCGCGTCGAAGATGGTTTCCAGTTCGACGAAGTGGTGCAGCGACTGATTGGCCATCACCGCCGTGGCCGGCGTGTCCGGTTGCCAGCGGTTGAGGTCGGCCCGGGTCGGGATCACGCAATCGGCCAGTCCCTCGCCGGCCGCCAGTTGCCGGCCGCGTTCGAGCATCGCCGGATTGGCGTCCAGACAGATCAGGCGGAAGCGGGAATGACCGGCCTCGCGCAGCAGTTTCGCCACCCGCACTTCGGTGTCGCAATTGCCGGCACCAAGGCTGTAGATGACGCGCTGCGGCCGTGCGTCGGCGCTGATCGCCCGGCCGAGGTAATGGGCGAAGAACTGGTCCGGGTTGGAATAGCCGTATTCCTCCTGCATCGGCCGCAGGTACTTGTTGGACCAGTAGTGGAAGATGTCCGGCAGCGCGTTGACGTCGACCTGATCGGCGAAGATGGCCAGTTCCTGCTCCAGTCGCGCCCCGTAGCTGCCGCGCAGCAGGCGCGCAGTGAAGCGCCGCGCGCGCTGGGCGAGATGCCGCAAGCGGGTCGACAGGTCGATCATCCGCGTGTGTTCAGCGCTCGCCAGAGCCTGCGCGCAGGGTTGCGCAGCAGGGCCGGCAGATGGTGGACGAAGGGCAGCATGGCGGTCTTGATGCCGGCCGCCGACAGACCGTCGGCACGGCGCTGCCGGGCGATCTCGCGCAGGCCGTTGGCGAGCCGGCGCAGATGCCCTTCGCCGGGCGTGCCGAGTCGCGCCTGGAGTTGCTTGACCTCCTCGTACAAGCGCTGGTTGTGCATGTCGCGGCGCGTCAGCAGGGTGTGCAGGGCCGCCATGTCGTCCCCGGTCAGCGTGTGCCCGGCCTGGAGGTGCGCCGGCAACGGACGGTCGACATAGATGGTCGAGTGGGTCGGCGCCAGTTCTTCCTCTGGCCGTTGGCGGGTGTAGAAATACAGCGCCACCGACCGGCGGCTCAGATCGCGCCGATCCGCCGGCAGGTCGATGCGCGAGAAGCCGTGCCAGCTCCATTCCGTGGTCTCGAACACCACGCAGCGATTGAACAGCGGCGTCACCAGCGTGACCACGTCGTTGGCCGTGCGCGGGTCGGTGTGCAACTCCAGCGAGCCGCCCCAGGCGTCCTCCCACTCGTGGTTGAGGTAGACGATCAGGTTGAGCCGGCGATGCCAGCCGTTTTCCGGATGGCGGTTGAAGTCGACGTGCGGATCGAGGTCCTGGCCGTGGCGGTTGTCGTGGGTGCCGCCGCCGAAGTACCAGGGATCGTAGAGCAGATCGGGAATCCCGGTGGCGGCGGACAGCCAGTCGAGGAAGCCGCGGGTCTGGATCAGATCGTCCAGCGCGACGTAGGCCGGGCCCAGTTCGCGGATGCGTTCCACCACCGACTTGCCGCCCAACTCGCCGGTCTCGTTGCGCGCGTTGCCGCGGGCGAAATCGGGGAACTGCGCCAGCAGTGCATCGGCGAAAGGGCGCGGCAGGAAATCGTCGATGACCAAGTGCCGGAACGGCTCGCGGCGGGCGAATCGCGGAGCCAGTTCGGCGGCATGGGGCAGGTCGGCGACGCTGATGGAGGACATGCGAAATGATGGCGGCTGGGACGACCGCCGACCTTAGCAGATGCGGCCGGTTTTCACGTCCGCCGTTCGTCGCCGTGGTGCGGCCGGCTTCAGCCGCAGCGCGCCATCGCCGCGCGGATGCACTCGCCGTCGAAGCCGCGGCGGATCAGCAGCGCCTGCGCCCGGCGTCGTGCCCTGGGATCGTCGAGGCCGGCCGGGAAACGACGTTGCAGCAGGTCGGCGGCGATTTCGGTCCAGTCCGGCGCGAGTTCCTCCAGCGCCGCAGCCGCTTCGGCATCGCCGATGTGGTGGGTGGCGAGTTCGGCTTCGATGTAGCGCGGGCCGTAGCCGGCGGCGCTGCGCTGGCGGATCAGGCTCTGCGCGAAGCGGCCGTCATCCTGCAGGCCGCTTTCGCCGAGCCGCTCGACGGCGGCCTCGGCCTCGTCGGCCTCGACGCCGCGCTGGATCAGCTTCTGCCGCAACTCGCGGCGCGAGTGCTCGCGCCGCGACAGCAGGCCGACGGCACGATGCAGGGGCGATGGCGGTTGGCGGGTGGTCATGCGGAGCTTGTCCATTGCCGCTGGGCAATCAATTGCGAGGCAAGCCGTTCGTGCCGAGGTATCCAAGCATGAACGGCTTGCAGGCCGGGAGATCTTCGGTAATCGCCCTTCGATACCTCAGGGCGAACGGTCATTGTGCTCAGGGCCAACGGTCATTGCGGATGACGGCTGGATCGGGTGTTCACCCGCGCATCAAGCGTCGCCGCCGTCGCCTTCTTCGCGCGAGGCTTCCTGCGGCACGTAGAGTTCGCGCAGCTTGCCTTCCAGCTCCGCGGCCTTGTCCGGGTGCTCGCGCAGCCACTGGCGGGCGTTTTCCTTGCCCTGGCCGATGCGCTCGCTGCCCAGGCTGTACCAGGCACCGGCCTTGTCGACCAGCTTGGCGTCGACGCCCATGTCGATCAGTTCACCCTCGCGGCTGATGCCCTCGCCGTAGAGGATTTCGGTGACCACCTGCTTGAACGGCGGTGCCATCTTGTTCTTCACCACCTTGATGCGGGTCTGGTTGCCGATGATCTCGTCGCCCTTCTTCACCGCGCCGATGCGTCGGATGTCCAGGCGTACCGAGGCGTAGAACTTCAGCGCGTTGCCGCCGGTGGTGGTTTCCGGGCTCTGGCCGGGCATCATGATGCCGATCTTGTGGCGCAACTGGTTGATGAAGATCACCATGCAGTTGCTGCGCTTGATGTTGCCGGTCAGCTTGCGCAGCGCCTGGCTCATCAGGCGTGCCTGCAGGCCGGGCAACTGGTCGCCCATTTCGCCTTCGATTTCCGCCTTCGGCGTCAGCGCGGCCACCGAGTCGATGACGACAACATCCACGGCGTTGGAGCGCACCAGCATGTCGGCGATCTCCAGCGCCTGCTCGCCGGTATCGGGCTGCGACAGCAGCAGGTCGTCGACCTTGACGCCCAGCTTGGCCGCGTAACCCGGGTCGAGTGCGTGCTCGGCGTCGATGAAGGCGGCGGTGCCGCCGGCCTTCTGGCACTCGGCGATCACCTGCAGGGTCAGCGTGGTCTTGCCGGAGGATTCCGGGCCGTAGATTTCCACTACGCGGCCTTTCGGCAAACCGCCGATGCCGAGCGCGATGTCCAGCATCAGCGAGCCGGTGCCGATGACCTCGGCGGCCTCGGCCACCTTGTCGCCCATGCGCATGACCGTGCCCTTGCCGAACTGGCGTTCGATCTGGGTCAGAGCCGCAGTCAGGGCGCGCTTCTTGTTGTCGTCCATGGAGTGTCCTTGCGTTGGGATGGGCGCAGTCTGCCAGCCGGTCGTCTCAGCGATTGAGATGCGGGCAGACCGCCGGATCGGATCGTTCAGCGAGTCGGACCGGGGAGCGCCGGTCGAAAGACACAGTATCCCACAGGGCGCGCGGACGCCGTCGGCGAAGTCAGGCCACGGGGGTAAGGGTTTTCAGCAGGCCGTCGAGCGCCTTGGCGACGGTTTGCCGGCGCACCGCGTCGCGGTCGCCGTCAAAGCGGAACAGCTCCGCGTGCGGGTAGCCGCCGCGCCGCTTCCAGCCGATCCATACCGTGCCGACCGGCTTGTCCGGCGTGCCGCCGCCGGGGCCGGCGATGCCGGTGACCGCGACGGCGATGCTGGCACCTGAGTTGATCAGCGCGCCGGAGACCATCTCGATGCAGGTTTCCTGGCTGACCGCGCCGTGTTCCATCAGTGTTTCCGCATGCACGCCGAGCAGCGCCTGCTTGGCCTCGTAGCTGTAGGCGACCATGCCGCAGTCGAACCAGTCCGAGCAGCCGGGCACGTCGCTGACCGTCTTGGCGATCCAGCCGCCGGTGCAGCTTTCCGCCGTCACCAGCATCAGGTGACGGGCCTTCAGCGCCTGGCCGAGGGCTTCGGCCTGGGCCAGCAGGGCGGCGCTGTCGGGAATGGCGTCAGTCATGGTCGGGGCCTGCTGCGGTGGGGCGCAAACGGGGGTGAATCATCTGCCATCAGGCCCGTCCGGCGAACTCGCCGGTCAGGGTGTTGATGTGGATGCGCTCGCCGACGCCGATGTATTCCGGCACCTGCACTTCGATACCGGTGGACAGGCGGGCCGGCTTGGGCCGCTTGGTGGCGGTCGCGCCCTTCATTTCGGGGGCCGTCTCGATCACTTCCAGCGTCACGCTGGCCGGCAGTTGCAGGGCCACCGGCTGGTCGTCGATCAATTGCACGTGGCAGCCTTCCAGGCCGTCGGTGATGTAGCCGGCGGCGTCGCCGATCACGTCCGGGTCGAGCATGTAGGGCGTGTAGTCCTCGGCGTCCATGAACACGAAAGCCTCGCCGTCCTTGTAGGAGAAGGTCGCCGCGCGGCGGCTGAGCTCGATCTCCTTCATGTCGTCGTCGGCGCGCAGGCTGAGGTCGTACTTGTCGCCGCCGGGGATGCTGTAGAGGGTGAAACGGAAGGTGACGTTGCCGCCGCGCGCGGTCGGCGCACTGCGCTCGATGTCGCGGATCTGGTAGACCGTGCCGTTGTGTTCGATGACGTTGCCGCGACGGGCGTCGGAAGCCTTCATGAGATTTCTCGGATGACTTACTTGGGCTGCAGGCGGATCGCGCCGTCCAGGCGCAACGTCTCGCCGTTCAGATAGCGGCTGGTCAGGGCGAAGGCGACCGCCTCGGCGAACTCCTCCGGCTTGCCCAGGCGCGAGGGATAGGGCACCTGGGCGCACAGCGAGTCGTACACGTCCTGCGGCATGCCGTCGACCATCGGCGTATGGAACACGCCGGGGGCGATGGTGTTGACGCGGATGCCGATGCGGGCGAACTCGCGCGCCAGCGGCAGGGTCATGCCGATCACCCCGGCCTTGGAGGCGGAATAGGCGGCCTGGCCGATCTGGCCCTCGTAGCCGGCAATCGAGGCGGTGTTGACGATTACCCCGCGCTCGCCGTCCTCGCCCGGCGCGTTGTGCTGCATGCGCTCGGCGGCGGCCTTGAGAAGATTGAAGGAGCCGATCAGGTTGACCCGGATGGTCGCTTCGAAGCGGGCCAGCGGCATCGCGCCATCGCGCCCGAGCGCGCGGCCGGCACCGAGGATGCCGGCGCAGGACACGGCGACGTTCAGGCCCTGCATCGCCTCCTGCGCGGCGGCCACGGCGGCGGCGACCGCGGCCTCGTCGGTCACGTCGACCTGGTGAAAGCCCGCACCCGCGCCAAGCTCGGCCACCGCAGCGCGGCCCTTGTCGGCATCCAGATCGAACAGCGCCACGCGCGCGCCCTGCGCCAGCAGATGGCGCGCGGTGGCAAGGCCAAGGCCGGAAGCGCCGCCGCTGATGACGGCGCGGACATCGGAAAGTCGCATGATGGCTCCTGAACGGATTCAGGCGCGCATCTTACCCGACCGCCAACCGACCGGCGGCAGCCGGCCGGCAGGCAGCGCTCACTCTTCCGCCGTCTCGACCGGCACGCGCGGGTCGCGTTGCGGTTTGGGAGTGAGCGTGAGCACACCGATCAGCGGTGGGGGCGGCGTGCCGGGGTTCATGCCGCTGCTGGTCAACACGATCCGCGCTCCCGAGGCACTGATGCTCGCGGCGCTGACGCCGTTCCCCCATGGCAAATTGATTCCCTGTTCCGCCAGCGTATCGCGCAACGGTGTCAGGCCAGTATTCTGGGTCCAGACGAATGCCTCGATTCGATCCATGAGTGCGCCCTCGGGGCGATCCGTGGCATTGCCGATCAAGAGATTGCCGTCCGCCGTGGCAGCGGAGAGAGAGTGGCGCACCGCCGCAGTGACCTCCGGGTCTTGCTGCGTCAGGTAGCCGGATCGCTCCTCGCTGATCCAGTACCACGGCCCGGCGTCCGGGTTCTCCTGAGTGTGATGGCCAAGCACCACGCGGCCATCGTCGCTGATGAGCTTCGCATTCGCCAACAGGTTGCCCGCGCTGTCGCGCAGTGCGGCGGGCATATTGTCTCCTGCCCACAAGCCTGCAATCGGTGGCGGAAGGTAGCCTGGAGGCGGCGTGATCTGCCGGCCCAGCCGGAGTGAGAGACGGGTTCCGACGATTTTCTGGCCATCGCCGGATGCGGCGAGCGGCTGCAAGCGCTCCAGGTCGGGGCTTGATGCCAAGATGCGGTGATTGCCGAGCGCGTCGGAGACATAGGGGATTGCCTCCAGTTCGCTCTCGGCCATGTCGGACCGGGTCCAGCCGACGCCGACGAAATGCGACAACGATGGCGAAGCGCCAAGCAGGCGGGACGTTTCAAAGGAGCTGACGGCAATCTCGGAAACACCGTTTTCCTCGGTCCAGAGCAGCGGCATCGCTGCTTCCAGGGAAGTGCCGGTGGGGTTGTCGACGACCGCGTGTTTGCCATCCGGAGCGATCCGCAACGCCGTGAAAGGCGGTGCCGAGACCCGGATGTTCTCATCGAGCAAGGGGGTGATGTCGCCGGTTTCCAGACTCTGGCGGATCAGCAGCTTCTGGCCGGGCGGCGTTCCGTTGGAGTTGGTGAGGAAAACTTCACCGTCGTCGGTAATCGCTTGGGGCTGGACCTGTGGTGTCCCGTAGGCGGTCAGCAGTTCGAACTCCAGTTCATACAAATCCGTCAGCTTCGGTGCCACCCACGGACACGCCGCCGGGGTGGCGCGGGTCACCCGCCGCAGTTCGCGGCTGCCGCTGCCGAACTCCGGCAGGCTGGACTGGAAGCTGGCAAGGCCGGCGTCGCAGCCGATGGCCAGTTCCAGGTTGCCCCAGGGCAGCCGTTCCACCTGGTCGGGATCGAAAGCTTCGCCAAAGCGGCCGCCACGGGTGGTGACCAGTTCCGGGAACACGATGCGGGCGTCCTCGCCGTCGCCCTGCCACTGGCCCAGACCGGTCAGCCAGTACGGCTTGCCGGCGTCGTCGTAGGTGTACCAGCCGAGCAGGGCAAGGCCATCGGCGGTCCATTGCAGTTGCAGACCTTCGCCATCGCGGGCCGGGTCGGACCAGCTACCGCTTTGGCCGGCCAGCTCATGGATCGGCTCGCCGGTGACGCCGTGGATCGGCGCGCAGCCGGCAGCCATGGTGCGGGCGATGCGCTGGATCGGGAAACTCTGCGCCTGGCCGTAGGCACTGTAATCAAGCTGACCGGCGTTGCAGTCCTCGAAACGCAGCGAAAGCTGGCCGACGACTTCGTATTGCACCGCCTCGGGATCGAAATCCGGCCCGAAGCGCCCGCCTTCGGTGGCGAAGAGTTCCGGAAAGACGATGGACTGGCCGTTTTCCGCATCGGCAACGATATTGCCGACGCCATACAACCAGCGCTGCTCGCCTGCCTCGTCGTAAGTGAACCAGGCAATGACGGCGCGCTGGTCATCGAGGATTTCCAGCACCCAGCCTTCACCATCGCGCTCGGGAGAAAACCACAGCGCGCTGTGGCCGGTTTCGACGATGCCGGGCGGCGGCAAGGGCGGTTCGGATTCGGCCAGCGCGCCGCCGGCCAGCGACAGGGCGAACAGGGCGGCGGGAAGCGTTGCGGTGAAACGGCGGGGTTTCATGACATTGGCTCCGAATCGGCGCACCAGAACCAGCGCGCTGGTGGATTGACGACGACCCTCGCGGCTGTTGATGGCGCAGGCCGGGCGCTCAGGTCCGCAGGTATATCCGAGAAACCATGGCGAATCCAGTCGCCCCGGCGGGAAAATCCGGTTTGGCCTCAATCCGGCGCGCGATAATCGGCGATGCCGTCGGCATCCAGTGGCTGGGCGTAAAGAAAGCCCTGGGCGAGGTCGGTGCCGTGCTCGATCAGGAAACGGCGCTGTTGGTCGGACTCGACGCCTTCGCCGATCACCTGCAAGCCGAGGCTGCGGGCGATCAGCAGGATGGAGCGGCAGATCGCCACGTCGGCCGGGTTGTCGGGGATGCCGCGAATGAAGGTGTGGCTGATCTTCAGGTTGTCCAGCGGCAGCCGGCGCAGGTAGCTCAGGGCGCTGTAGCCCTCGCCGAAATCGTCGATGGTGATGGTGACGCCGCGCGCCTTCAGTGCGCGCAGGGTGCGCAATGCCTCGGGCGCTTCGTCGATCACCACGCGCTCGGTGATCTCCACCTCCAGCGCCTGGCCGGGCAGGCCGGATTCCTCCAGCGCCATGCCGACGATGGCGTCGAAGTCCTCGTTCAGCAGTTGTCGCGGGCTGACGTTGACGGCGACGCGCTCGATGGCGACGCCGTCACGCTGCCAGCGGGCGAACTGGCGGCAGGCCTCGCGCACCACCCAGTTGCCGATGCGCACGATGTCGCCGGTGTTTTCCGCGTGCGGGATGAAGTCGTTGGGGGAAACCTCGCCGAGCAGGCGGTTGCGCCAGCGCAGCAGGGCCTCGACGGCGCGCAGCCGGCCGCTGCCGAGGTCGACCTGGGGCTGGTAGACGAGGCTGAGCTCGTCCTGTTCCAGCGCGCGGCGCAGTTGCGTTTCCAGCAGCAGTTGGCGCGATACGGTGGCGGCCAGCGCCGGGTCGAAGGTCTTCCAGCCGCCACGGCCACGGCGCTTGGCCTCGCGCACCGCGACATCTGCGCTTTGCAGCAGTTGCTGCACGGTGGTGCCGGCGTCCGGGTAGCTGGCGATGCCCAGCGAGGCGGTCACGGTGAGGTCTTCGCGGTCCAGCGAAAACGGCCGGACGAAGTCGGCGATGATGCGTTCGGCCAGTTGCCGGGCGCGCTCGTGGCCGCCGTGCGGAACCAGCACGAGGAACTCGTCGGCCCCCAGCCGGCCGGCGATGGCGTCGTCGCGCAGGCTGCCGCGCAGGCGCTCGCCGGCGAGGCGCAGCAGGCGGTCGCCGGACGGATGGCCGAGCAGGTCGTTGACCACCTTGAAGCGGTCGAGGTCGACGTGCAGCAGGCTGGGCGGGCTGTCGCGGCGGCAGGCGTCGAGCGCTTCGCCGATCCGCGCCAGCAGCGCGTCGCGGTTGTGCAGGCCGGTCAGCGGATCGGACAGTGCCTGGCGGGTGAGGCGCTCGGCGGTCTGTTTCTGCTCGCTGATGTCCTGCGCGGTGCCGGTGACGCGGAATGCCTGGCCGTCGCGGTGGCGACCGCTGCCGATCAGCCGGATCCACGGGCAGCCGCGGGTCAGCCGGCACTCGATGTCGAAGCCGGCGCCCTGCGCAGCGGCGTCCTGGAAGGCGGCCTCGACGCGCAGGCGCTGCGCCTCGTCGATGCGCGCCAGCAGGTCGGACAGGCGATAGCGCACGCCGCCCGGCAGGTCGAACAGGCCGAGCAGGGTGTCGGTGACGTAGAGCGCGTCGTGCGAGGGCGTCCAGTCCCAGCCGCCGATGCGGGCCAGGGTCTGCGTCTGGCGGAACAGTTCGCGGTCGCGGATCAGGGCGCTGATGTCGCTGAAGGTGGAAATCACCTGGAACGGCGTCTCCTC
>JBAYTD010000063.1:0-16408 GCA_041675805.1 Lysobacteraceae bacterium | reverse complement strand
GGGCCGGTCCAGCTTCTTTTCCGCCGGCATCGCCGCGATGCCGGCCTCATCGCGGTAGGCATCCCCATGCTTGAATTTGCACGCTGGAAGTACGTGCTGGCGGCGCTGATCTTCGTCGTCGGCATCCTCTATTCACTGCCCAACCTGTACCCGCAGGACACCGCGCTGCAGATCACCGCGGCGCGCGGCGGATCGGTCAACGATGCGCTGACCTCGCGCGTTTCCGCCGTGCTCGACGAGGCCGATGTCGGCTACAAGTCGATTGCCCTGGAGGACGGCAACCTGCTGGTCCGCCTGCAGGATCCCAACACCCAGATCCGCGCCGCCGACCGCGTCCGCGAGGCCTTGGGCAACAACTACGTGGTCGCCCTGAACCTGGCCTCCACCGTGCCGGCCTGGCTGGAAGCCATCGGTGCCTACCCGATGGTGCTCGGCCTCGACCTGCAAGGCGGCGTGCATTTCCTGATGGAGGTCGACCAGGCCGGTGCGCTGGAGAAGCGCGAGAACGCCTTCGCCGAGGACATCCGCGTGCTGCTGCGCGACAACAGCATCGGCTACGCCCAGGTGGATCGCGGAACCAGCGGCATCGACATCCGCCTGAGCAACCGCGAGGACCGCAACCGCGCCGCCATGCTGATCGGCCGCGAACTGCCGGAGCTGACGGTCGCCAACGGCCCGACGCCGGACACCTTGCAGGCGCGCATCCGCGAGGCCGAACTGAAGACCATCCTCGACAACGCGCTGGAACAGAACATCGGCACCCTGCGCAACCGCATCAACGAGTTGGGCGTTGCCGAGCCGGTGATCCAGCGCCAGGGCGAGAGCCGCATCGTGGTGCAGTTGCCGGGCGTGCAGGACACCGCCCAGGCGAAGAAAATCCTCGGTGCCACCGCCACGCTGGAATACCGCGCCGTGGTCGGCGATGGCCTCACCGATGCCTACGAGGCACAGCGCACCGGCCGTGTGCCGCCGGATGCGCGTCTGTACAACCGCCGCGAGGTCGGTGCCGACGGCAAGCCGGTCCCGGTGCTGCTGTCGCGCCGTGTCATCGCCTCCGGTGACCAGTTGATCGACGCCCGTTCCGGCTTCGACCCGCAGGACGGCTCGCCGATGGTGTCGGTGCGGCTGAACGCGGTCGGCGGCAAGCGCATGCTCGACTTCACTACCGAGAACGTCGGTCGCGGCATGGCGGTGGTGTTCATCGAGCGCACGCCGGAAACGCGCATGGTGGACGGCGAGGAAGTGCGCACGGTGAAGATCACCGAGGAGGTGATCTCGGTGGCGAACATCCGCGGCGTGTTCAGCAACCGCTTCTCCACCACCGGCCTGTCCGGCACCAAGGAAGCTTCCGACCTTGCCCTGCTGCTGCGCGCCGGCTCGCTGGCGGCACCGGTCGACATCGTCTCCGAGCGCATCGTCGGCCCCAGCCTGGGCGCGGCCAACATCGAGAGCGGCTGGAAGGCGGTGGCCTACTCCTTCATCTTCGTGCTGATCTTTTTCATCGTCTATTACCGCGTGTTCGGCTTGATCACCAACATCGCGCTGCTGCTGAACATGCTGCTGGTGGTGGCGGTGATGTCGATCCTGGGTGCCACCCTGACCTTGCCCGGTCTCGCCGGCATCGCCCTTACTGTGGCGCTGTCGGTGGACGCCAACGTGCTGATCAACGAACGCATCCGCGAGGAACTGCGCGCCGGCAATTCGCCGCTGAACAGCATCGCCACCGGTTACGACAAGGCCTCCGGCACCATCTGGGATGCCAACATCACCGCCCTGCTCGCCGGCATCGCGCTGTTCTCCTTCGGCACCGGCCCGGTGAAGGGCTTCGCCGTGTCGATGTGCCTGGGCATCATCACCTCCATGTACACCGCCGTGTCGATCTCGCGTGGCGTCGCCACCCTGATTTATGGCGGCCGTCGCAAGCTCACGCGCCTCTCGATCTGAGGAACATCGCCGTGTTTCACATCATCCCCTTCAACACCAATGTCGATTTCCTGCGCATGCGCAACGTGGCGCTGGTGGTCAGCATCCTGTTGCTGATCGGCTCGATCGCCCTGCTCGCCACGCGCGGGCTCAACTATGCGCTCGACTTCACCGGCGGCACCTCGGCGGAACTGCTGTTCGAGAAACCGGTGGACCTGGAAGAGATCCGCGCCAAGCTCGACGAGGCCGGCTACCAGGGCGCGACGGTGCAGAATTTCGGCTCCGAGAACGACGTGGTGATCCGTCTGCAGCCGCGCGCCGACCAGGCCAATGCCGAGCAGACCGGCGGCGCGATCCTGGAAGCGGTGACGACCCCGGACAATCCCGGCCAGGTCATCAGCAGCGACTTCGTCGGCCCGCAGGTCGGCAAGGAACTGGCGCAGAACGGCATCCTCGCCGTGCTGTTCGTGCTGATCGGCTTCGTCGTCTACATCTCGATCCGCTTCGAGTGGAAGTTCGCCGTCGCCGCCATCGTCACCACTGCCTTCGACGTGGTGGTGACCACGGCCCTGTTCGCCCTGACCCAGCGCGAGTTCGACCTCACCGTGATGGCCGGCATCATGTCGGTGATGGGCTTTTCGATCAACGACACCATCGTCGTGTTCGACCGCGTGCGCGAGAACTTCCGCGCCGCCAACAAGTTCAGCTCGATGGAAATCCTCAACCGCTCGGTCAACCAGACCCTGTCGCGCACCATCCTGACCTCGGTGGTCGCCCTGTTGACGGTGACCGCGCTCTACATCTACGGCGGCTCCTCGCTGGAAGGCATGGCCGAATCGCAGATCTTCGGCATCATCCTCGGCACCCTGTCCTCGATCTTCGTCGCCTGCCCGATCCTGTACTGGCTCGGCACCAGCAAGCAGGACCTGATTCCAAAGACCCGCGACGAAGCCGAACTGGCCAGGAGGCCTTGAGAGCCGGGAATCGGGAATCGGGAATCGGGAATCGGGAATCGGGAATCGGGAATTGGTAGGAGCAAAAGCAAAAGCCGGGAATCGAGAATCGGGAATGGGGAATCGCAAGAGCGAATCCGGCAGCCTCAAGGTTTCGCTACGCCAAGGGCTCTCGCCACATTCCGAGAAATGAAAAAGGCCGGTCGCCTCACAGCGACCGGCCTTTTGCTTTTACCGATTCCCCATTCCCGATTCTCGACTCCCGGCTCTTATTTCTTTCCCGTCATCCCGCCCAGCACGCCGCGCAGGATCTGCCGTCCTAGCTGGTTGCCGACGGTGCGCATGGCGGATTTGGCGGTGGCTTCGATGGCGCCTTGGCGGCGGCCGGTGCCGAACAGCATGTCGCGCAGCCAGCTGCGCTCCTCGGGCTCGCTGGTCTTGGCTGATTGGCGGGCGCTGCGTTCGGCTTCGGCGCGGGCCTTTTCCGCTTCGCTTTCGGCGGCGGCTTGTTCGGCGCGGCGGCTGAGGATTTCGTAAGCCGATTCACGGTTGAGCGGGGTGTCGTAACGCGCGCCGACCGGGCTGCGATGGCGCACGGTGGCGCGTTCGGCGTCGTCGATGGCACCCATCCGGCAGCGCGGCGGGGCGATCAGGGTGCGTTGCACCGGCATCGGCACGCCCTTTTCCTGCAAGGTGGACACCAGTGCCTCGCCGACGCCGAGCTGGGAGATTGCCGCTACCACGTCCAGCCCCGGGTTGGGGACGAAGGTTTCCGCCGCCACGCGCACTGCCTTCTGGTCGCGCGGGGTGTAGGCGCGCAGGGCGTGCTGCACGCGGTTGCCGAGCTGGCCGAGGATTTCGTTGGGGATGTCGTCCGGGTTCTGCGAGCAGAAATACACGCCGACGCCCTTGGAGCGGATCAGCCGGACCACCTGTTCGACGCGCTGACGCAGCGCCGGCGGGCAGTCGTCGAACAAGAGGTGCGCCTCGTCGAAGAAGAACACCAGCTTGGGCTGGGCCAGGTCGCCGACTTCGGGCAGGGTCTCGAACAGTTCCGACAGCAGCCAGAGCAGGAAGCTGGAATACAGGCGCGGGCTGAGGATCAGCCGGTCGGCGGCGAGAAGATTGATGATGCCGCGCCCGCTCATGTCCTGGCGCATCAGGTCGGCCAGGTCCAGCGCCGGTTCGCCGAAGAACTCCTTGCCGCCGGCCTGTTCCAGGCGCAGCAGGGCGCGCTGGATGGCGGCGACGGAGTTGGGGCTGATCAATCCGTGGGACTGCGAGATGCGCTTGGCGTTTTCGGCGGTGAAGCCGAGCAGGGCGCGCAGGTCGTCGAGGTCGAGCAGCAGGAGGCCCTCGTCGTCGGCCAGTTTGAACACGATGTCGAGCACGCCGGACTGGGTGTCGTTGAGTTCGAGGATGCGCGAGAGCAGGTTCGGCCCCATTTGCGACACCGTGGTGCGCACCGGGTGGCCGAGCTTGCCGTACAAGTCCCAGAACACCACCGGGCTGGGCTCGTTGCGGTAGTCCTCGATGCCGAGCAGGTCGACGCGTTTCTTCAGGCCGTCGTTCAGCGCGCCGGGCGTGGCGAGGCCGGCGATGTCGCCCTTCACGTCGGCCATGAACACCGGCGTGCCCATGCGCGAGAAGCCCTCGGCCATCAGCATCAGGGTGACGGACTTGCCGGTGCCGGTGGCACCGGCGACCAGGCCGTGGCGGTTGCCGTAACGGGCCAGCAGGTGGACGGGGATGTCGCCCTTGCCGAGGAAAATGTCGGTCATGAAGGTGTTCGGATCACGGAGGGAGGGCCGATTCTAGCCCGACGACGACGGATCGGCGGCACAATAGCGGGCCGTCCGTCCGTCCCGTTGCCATGCCCGCCTTCCGTCATGCCCTGTTGACCGCCTCGATCCTCTGCGTTCTTTTGTTGTCTGCCTGCGCCAGCACGCCGGGGCCGGCGGCGGGCGCGGATCGCGCCGAAGCCTTCGAGCCGCTGTACGCGCAGATCGCCCTGCAATCCGAGCTTTTCGAGACCGCGCAGGAGGCGATGCGCCACGGCGATGCGGCGCTCGGCGGCGAACAGCGCGACCGCGCGCTGGCCGCCCTGCACGATGCCGCCATGCAATGCACGGCGCTGCCTGGATGCGATGCGGCGCGCTTCATCGACGCCTACGCTGCGCTGCTGGCGCGCCGCGACGCCGCACCGGACGACGACGAGTCCGCCGCGGCCGGGCAGGACGAGGGCATGGCACAGGTGCCGGCGGCCTCGCCGCTGGTCGACGATCTTCCCGAGGCCGGGCGCAGCCTGGACCTGCTCAACGGCCGCGATCTGCGCGAACTGATCGCCTTCAATCCGCAGCTCAAGGCGGCGCTCAACGAGTGGCTGACCTGGATGCGCCCGCAACTGCTGGACAGTTGGGACAACTACCAGCACATGCGGCACCGGATGTGGCCGGAATACGAGCGCGCCGGCCTGCCGGAGGCGCTGTTGTTCGGCATCCTGGCGAAGGAATCCGGCGGCCGCGTGCATGCGGTGTCGCGCGCCGGTGCCTCCGGCCCGTTGCAGTTCATGCCGGCCACCGGCCGGCGCTTCGGCCTGGGCCGGCGCGATGACGGTTTCGACACCCGTTTCGACCCGGCCCTGTCCACGCGCGCCAACGTCGCCTACCTCAACGAGCGCTTCGCCGAGTTCAACGCCGATCTGGCACTGGCGCTGGCCGCCTACAACGGCGGCGAGGGCAGGGTGGGGCGGCTGTACCGGCAAAGCGGCGGGCGCAGCTTCTGGAGCAGCGAGGTGCAGGGCCAGTTGCCGGCGGAAACCCGCGACTACGTGCCGATGGTGCTGGCCGCGGCCTGGCTGTTTTTGCACCCGCAGCAATACGGTCTCGACTTCCGCCACGGCTCCGCGCCGGCCGAACTGGCCCTGCATCATCCGGCCAGCCTCAACGCGCTGGCGATCTGTCTCGGCGGCGAGGGCACGCGCAGCGGCTGGTTCCGCACCTTGCGCAACCTCAATCCGCAATACGATCCGCAGCAGGTGCTGGCCGAGGGCACGCGGCTGGATGCGCCGCAGAGCCTGGTCGATGCCTACCAGCAACATTGCCAGGACGGCCCGCGAGTGGCGCTGGCGGCGGAAATTTCCCAGGCCCGGGTAGCGCAGCCGCGCGTGGTCTCGGCCGCCCGCCACGTGGTCCGTCGCGGCGACACCCTGGCCGGCATCGCCCGGCGCTACGGTTGCGGCAGCCCGGCGGCGCTGGCGCGCGCCAACAACATCGCGCCGCCGCGCTACCTGATCCGGCCCGGGCAGAGTCTGAGTCTGCAAGGCTGTCGCGGCTGATCGAAAGAAAACGCCCGCCGAGGGCGGGCGCTCGTGGACATTGCCCCGCAGCCAGGACTGCGGGGCGGGTCGGGCTTACTCGAAGCCGTCGGCGAAGATCTCTTCGGGGTCGAACAGCCGCCAGCCGATGTCCTTGAACAGGTCGATGGTGAGGTCGATGTCGTCGGTCAGGTCGGGGTTGATGGCGGGCTCCATCAGCAGGTTCGGGTTGGCTTCGATGGTGAAGTGCGACACCGAGGAGCCTTGTTCCAGCGGATTGGGTGCGTACAGACGCATGTAGCCGCCGTTGGTGCCGGCGAACGGCGCGCCGGCATTCTGGGCGATGGTGGCGTTGACGCCGGGCAGGTTGGCCTTGATCGAGTTGCCCAGTGCCTGCGAGATGCCCAGCGATGGAATGGTGATGCTGGGGTCGACGCCACCCATGCCGGGCAGGCCGCTGGCCTCGTTGTTGGCGACCACCACGCCGATGGCCCCGGCGGCCTGCGCGTTGGCCACCTTGACGGTGAAGTTGCACGTGCCGCGGTCGACCAGGGCGATGTTGCCGTTTACCGCCGCGGCATTGGTCAGCGCACTGCAACCCTGGGCGGGGTTGCCGCTGCCGTCGTTGACCAGCACCACGTTGCCGGTGACGCCGGTGACGCTGGGCAACGGCCCGAACGTCGCGCCGGCGACATCGGTGTTGATGCCGGCGATGGCCGGAGGGCTGTTGATGGTCAGCGCCGGCGGGCGCGACAGCACGTCGCCGAGGCGTGCGGTGACCGCCGGCCCGGTCCAGACCAGGTCGGGATCGTTGATGGCGGAGTTGCGCCGCTCGGCATTGGTCATGGCAGTCCAGGCCTTGCCGGTTTCCATGTCGAACAGGTTGCGCATGTAGGTGTCGGGGAAGCCGCCGTTGAGCGCGCCGGTGCCGTTGCTGACGAAGGTCTGGAAGCCCAGCCCGTGCGACAGCTCGTGCATCACCACGGCCAGCAGGTCGATCTTCGTGCCTTCCTCGTGATCGAGGCCGTAATACCAGCCGGCGCCGCCGAGGCAGGTCGGCACATCGTCGATGTTGGCGTTGAAGTTGGCGTTGATGTCCTGCGCGCCCGGGGCCAGATTCGTCTCGGCCAGGGAGTCGGCCAGTGCCCCCGAATACCAGGTGCCGGAAATCGGTGCGTTGTTGAAGTCGCGGAAGATGCTCGCGGCACCGGCGGAGCCGAGCACGGCCGAGGTCGCGGTGCAGGTCTGCTCGGTGAACTGGGCATTGACGATGATCTCGACATCGCTTTGCAGTCGCTCGCCGAGGATCTCCGCCGCGCGCTGGAACACGTTGAGGCGCTGCTCGCCGCGGGTCGTGCCCGGGTTGTCCGGCAGCGCTGCGACGACCGTCGGATCATTGAAGCCGACGCCGGGAGCATTGATGTTGTTGATGGTGATCTGGGCGCCGGAGGCGAGGCCCGGAACAAGCAGGGCGGTGGCCAGGGCCAGCGCCGACAGGTGCAGCGGACGATCAACGCTCATCGCGGGTCTCCTGCTTGCCGGCCGGGGCACCGTGCTCCATCGCGTGGTGCAGGTGATCGGCGTTGTCCGAGCAGTGCATGTGCAGTTCGCCGTCTTCGGACAGCGTGACGACCGACATGCTCTGGAAGCGGCCTTGCAGGTCGAGCATCACCGTGCCGTCGGGAAGGGTTACTTCGCGCAGGCCGGCAGTATCGCGGCGCAGCGCTTGCTGCAGGTCGATGCCAAGCGCGTGGCGTTCGGCCTGGGTCGGCATGCGCAGCTTGCCGGTCTGCGGGTCGCGGCTCACCACCATGCCGCTCATCACGGGCTGGCTGGCGGTCGGCTCCGGGGTGTCGGCGGCCAACACGGGCACCGGGGCGGTCAGCGCGAGCAACGCGCAGGCGGCGCTCAGGCGCGGGAGGAAGGGCACATTCATCGGTTTGGAACTCCAGATGGCGGGGCGCTGCCGCGCGGCACGGGGGCGGCGCGCAGCGGCGGGACTATAGCAGCGCTGCCGCTCAGGTTTGGTTGCGTTGCAACACGCGGCCCAGGCGCTGGCCGACGCGCACCGCCTGGGTGTGGGCGAAGTCGTCCAGTTGCACGCCATCGGCGGGAAACAGCAGGATCACCGTCGAGCCCATGTTGAAGCGTGCCATCTCGGCGAAGCGGGCCAGGGTGATGTCCTGGTCGCGCCAGTCGCGGGCCAGCGGGCGGCTGGCGTAGGCGGGTATTTCGACGCCGTTCCAGACCGTTTCCACGCCGGACACCAGCATCGCGCCGACCATCACCGCGCACATCGGGCCGAAGTCGGTCTGGAAGTGGCAGACCAGGCGCTCGTTGCGGGCGAACAGGCGCGGGATCGCCGCGACCGCCCACGGCGCGACGCTGAACAAACGACCGGGCACGTGCAGGGTATGCAGCAGTCGGCCGCCCCAGCACATGTGGACGCGGTGGTAGTCGCGCGGCGACAGATAGACGTTGGCGAACCAGCCCTCGGCATAGGGCGCGGCGGCGGCTTCGTCGCCGAGCAGTTCGGCAGCGCTGAAGTCCTGGCCCTTGGCCTGGAAGATGCGCCCGGCGCGGATCCGGCCGACCTGGCTGATGCGTCCGTCGGCCGGCATCAACAGGGTGTCCGGGTCGGCATCGGGCAGCCGCGCCTCGGGTTTCAGTGCGCGGGTGAAAAAGGCGTTGAAGTGCGGATAGGCGTTCGGATCGGCCTCCAGCGCCTCGTCGAGGTCGACCTGGAAGCGCCGGCTGATCTGCCCGATCAGCAGGTTTTTCCACGGTCGCAACGGCCAGCGCGTGGCCCACAGCACCAGCCGCGACAGCAGGCGGTGCGGCAGCAGGTACTGCAGCAGGACGGACGGGGACATGCGCGGGTCAGCCTCGCTCGGCCAGTGTTTTCAGGTCGGCGGCGATCCGCGCGGCGTCCAGCGGCGGGCGGAACAGGCCGACCCAGCGCGTCTGCGGATCGAGGATGGCGATGCTGGCGGAGTGGTCCACCGTGTAATCGCCATTGTCCAGCTCGGACTGCATGTAGACCATGCCGAGGCTGCGCGCGAATGGCGTCAGGCGGGCGTGGTCGGCGGTCGCGCCGAGCGCGTTGGCGCTGAAATAGCCGGCGTATTCGCTGGTCCGCTCGGCGCTGTCGCGTTCCGGATCGACCGAGACGAACACGATTTGCAGCGGCAGGTCGGCGAGCTGCTTTTCCACCTCGCCGAGCAGGGCCAGGGTCACCGGGCAGATGTCCGGGCAGTGGGTGAAGCCGACGAAGACCAGGCTCCAGCGGCCTTGCAGGCGGGCGGCGTCGAGTTGCTCGCCGCCGGGCAGGTCGAGCGAGAACGGCGGCACCTCGCGCGGGGCCGGGAACAGCAGGGCGGCCTGCATGGCGGGGGCGCTGCCCTCGCCCTTCTGCGTGAAGCGGGCACCGGCCCAGAGGCCGAGGCCGGCCGCCAGCGCGGCGGCGAGGACGAGGATGAGCGGCAGGCGCGCGGCGCCGGAGCGGGATCGGATCATGGCCGGCATTATAGGCGTTGCCATCAGCGCGCCGGGCGGCCCTCGCCGCCGGCCGCCATTGTCGCGGGCTTGGCCCTATACTGGATTGCCGCGCTGCATCATTCGCCAGCCTTTCCGCGCCATGACCGATTCCCTGCACACCATCATCGACCTGATCCGTTATGGCGGCAGCCGCTTCAACGCGGCCGGCCTGTGCTTCGGGCACAGTTTCGACAACGCCCTCGACGAGGCGACGCAGTTGGTGCTGCACGCCCTGCACCTGCCGCACGACCTCAACCCGCTGTACGGCCAGTCGCGGGTCACCGCGCAGGAGCGCGCCGAGGTGCTGGCTCTGATCGAGCGCCGCGTCGCCGAGCGCATCCCGGCCTGCTACCTGACCGGCGAGGCCTGGTTCGCCGGCCTGTGCTTCAAGAGCGACGCTCGCGCCCTGGTGCCGCGCTCGCCGATTGCCGAGCTGATCCCGTCCGGTTTCGAGCCCTGGATCGGCGCGCTGGAGGTGAGTCGGGCGCTGGATCTGTGTACCGGATCGGGCTGCATCGCCATCGCCATGGCGCATCACCATCCGCATTGGCGCGTCGATGGCGTCGACCTGTCCGACCAGGCGCTGGCGCTGGCGCGCGAGAACGCCCGCGCCCTGCACGTGGCCGAGCGCGTGCGCCTGCTGCGTTCGGACCTGTTCGACGCCGTGCGCGGCGAGTCCTACGAGTTGATCGTCAGCAATCCGCCCTATGTCACCCGCGATGAGGTGGCTGCGTTGCCCGACGAATATCGCCACGAGCCGGAACTGGGCCTGATCGCCGGCGAGGATGGCCTCGACCTGGCCCTGCGCATCCTCCGCGATGCGCCCGATCATCTGGTGGCCGGCGGCCTGCTGGTGGTCGAGGTCGGCGAAAGCGAGCGGGCGCTGGTCCGGCTGCTGCCCGACGTGCCGTTCGAGTGGATCGAGTTCCAGGTCGGCCAGATGGGCGTGTTCGCCATCCGCCGCGAAGCACTGGTCCAGCACGCCGAGTCGATCCGCGCGCTGGCGGCCAGCCGGGAAGCCTGATTGCGATGGCCGGCAACACCTTCGGGCAGAGTTTCGCCGTCACCACCTTCGGCGAATCGCACGGACCGGCCATCGGCTGCGTGATCGACGGCTGCCCGCCGGGGCTGGAACTGGCGAGCGAGGATTTCCATGCCGACCTGGCGCGCCGTGCCACCGGCCGCTCGCGGCACACCTCGCAGCGGCGCGAAGCCGATGAGATCGAAATCCTCTCCGGCGTCTACGAAGGAAAAACCACCGGCACGCCGATCGCGCTGCTGATCCGCAACACCGACCAGCGCAGCAAGGACTACGGCAGCATCGCCCGACAGTTCCGTCCGGCCCATGCCGATTACACCTATTGGCAGAAATACGGCATCCGCGATCCGCGCGGCGGCGGCCGCAGTTCCGCCCGCGAGACGACGATGCGCGTCGCCGCCGGCGTGGTGGCGAAGAAATGGCTGGCGCAGCGCGGCGTGCAGGTGCGCGGGCATCTCTCGCAACTGGGCACGATCACCCCGCACGCCTTCGATTGGGACGCGGTCGAGGACAATCCGTTTTTCTGGCCCGACGCCGCGCAGGTGGCGGAACTGGAGGCGTACATGGACGCGCTGCGCAAATCCGGCGACTCGGTCGGTGCCTGCGTGCGCGTGGTCGCCGAGGGCGTGCCGTCGGGCTGGGGCGAGCCGGTCTACGGCAAGCTGGACGCCGAATTGGCCGGCGCGCTGATGAGCATCAACGCGGTCAAGGGCGTGGAAATCGGTGCCGGCTTCGCCGCCGCCGCCCAGCTTGGCAGCCGGCACCGCGACGAGATCAGCCCGCAGGGCTTTCTCGGCAACCAGGCCGGCGGCGTGCTCGGCGGCATTTCCAGCGGCCAGCCGATCATCTGCACGACGGCGTTCAAGCCGACTTCCAGCCTGCGCCTGCCCGGCCGCAGCGTGGATGTCGACGGCGTGCCGGTCGAGGTGGTCACCACCGGCCGCCACGATCCCTGCGTCGGCATCCGCGCCACGCCGATTGCCGAGGCGATGGTGGCCCTGGTGCTGATCGACCAGGCGCTGCGCCATCGCGCGCAATGCGGCGAGGTCGGCCCGGTGTCGCCGCGCATTCCTGCCGCGGCCAACCCCGGCCCCGACCCCACTTAGCTTCTGAGCCATGTCTCCCATGAAACGACCGCCCGTACTGGCCGTGGTCGGTGCCACCGGCGCCGTCGGACAGACCCTGCTTGAACTGCTCGACGAGCGCGAGTTCCCGTTTGCCGACCTGATCCCGCTGGCCAGCGAGCGCTCGGCCGGCGACTTGGTGCGCTGTGGCCGGCGCGACTACACCGTCCGCGACCTGGCGAGCTTCGATTTTGCCGGCGTCGACATCGCCCTGTTCTCCGCCGGCGGCGCGATTTCCCGCCAATACGCACCGAAGGCCGCCGCCGCCGGCGCGGTGGTCATCGACAACAGCTCTGAGTTCCGCCGCGACGCCGACGTGCCGCTGGTGGTGGCCGAGGTCAACCCGGAAAAGATCGCCGAGCGGCCACGCGGCATCATCGCCAACCCGAACTGCTCGACCATGCAGTTGATGCTGGCGCTGGCCCCGATCCATCGCGCCGCCGGCATCACCCGCCTCAATATCGCCACCTACCAATCGGTGTCCGGGGCCGGGCGCTCGGCGCTGGAGGAACTGGGTCGGCAGACCGCCGCCCTGCTCAGCTTCCAGGACCCGTCACCGAAGCGCTTCCCGGTGCAGATCGCCTTCAACCTGATCCCGCACATCGACGAGTTCCAGGACAACGGCTACACCCGCGAGGAAATGAAGCTGGTCTGGGAGACGCGGCGCATCCTCGACGACGAGTCCATCGCGGTCAACGCCACGGCCGTGCGCGTGCCGGTGTTCTACGGCCATGCGGAAGTCGTGAACGTGGAAACCCGGCGCAAGCTGGGCGCGGAGCAGGCGCGGGCGCTGATCGCCGCGATGCCCGGCGTGCAAGTGGTGGACGAGCGCCGCGCCGGCGGCTATCCGACGCCGGTGACCCACGCCGCCGGCAAGGACCCGGTGTTCGTCGGCCGCATCCGCGATGACATTTCGCAGCCGAACGGGCTCAATCTGTGGGTGGTGGCCGACAACATCCGCAAGGGTGCGGCGCTGAATGCTGTTCAGATCGCTGAATTGTTGGTAAAAACCGACCTGTGATCTATAGTTAGCGCCGCGTTGTCATGTCGATTCTAGCTCGCGGATCGGCATTCTGGTCTCGCGGGGACCATATGCTTCCTGCATTGGGGAGATGCTAGATGCAAAAAAATCATAGGCTTAGCCTTGCCCTGGCCTTGCTGCTGGGCAGTTCCGAGGCGCTGGCGCTGGGGCTCGGCAACATCCGGGTCGGCTCGGCGCTCAACGAACCGCTGAAGGCGGAAATCCCGCTGATCAGCCAGATTCCGGGCGAAACCGACGGCCTGAAGGTGCGCCTGGCCTCGGCCGAGGCGTTCTCCCGCGCCGGACTGGATCGAACCGTCCTGGTGCCGGTCAATCTGGACTTCAGCGTCGGCAAGGACGCCAGCGGCCAGCCGGTGGTCAAGGTGACCACGGCCGGGCGGGTCGGCGAGCCGGTGCTGAATTTCCTCGTCGAAGTGGAATGGGCGCGCGGCCGCATGCTGCGCGAATACACCGTCCTGCTCGATCCGCCGCGCGTCGCCGCCGCGCGCACCGCGCCGGTGGTTACCGCGCCGGTGCGCGAAGCCGCGCCGGCTCCGGCACAGAGTCTGCCGCCGACTCCCGCCCCGCCGCCGCCGATCCAGGCTGCGCCGTCCGCACCGGCACCTGCGCCTGCGCCCGCGCCCGCGCCGCGACCCGCTCCGTCGCCCGCGCCGGTCGCGCCGGTGCAAACGCCGTCGCCCGCCGCCGACAGCTACGGCCCGGTTGGCAGCGGCGACACCCTGTGGTCGATTGCCCAGCGCGTCCGCACCGATCCGTCGGTGAGCATGAACCAGACCATGCTGGCCCTGCTGCGCGCCAATCCCGACGCCTTCATCGGCAACAACATCAACCGCCTCAAGCGCGGCGCAGTGCTGCGCATCCCGACCCGCGACGAGTTCACCGCGCTCAGCGCCGCCGCCGCCGCGCTGGAAGTCAGCGAGCAGGCGCGCAGTTGGCGCGAAAGCAGCCCGGTCGGCCAACCGGCGACCAGCGTGGCCGAGGCCGATGGCGCGGGCTCGCGTTCATCCGCCTCCGGCCGGCCGCCTTCCGCCCGACTGGAACTGCTGCCGCCGGGCGGCGACACGCCGGCCACCGGCGCGCAATCCGGTTCCAGCGCCAACGGCACCGGGCGCGAACTGCGCGCCGACCTCGACCGTGCGCGCGAGCAGGTCAGCAGCCTGCAACAGGAAAACACCGAACTGCGCTCGCGGGTCAGCGACCTGGAGCAACTGGACAGCGACAGCCGCCGCCTGCTGGAACTGAAGGACTCGCAACTGGCCGAGGCGCAGCGTCGGCTGGCCGATCTGGAAGCCGAACGGGTTGCCAGCGAAGCCGCTGCCAGTGCCTTGGCCGCCGTCCCGACCGGGGAGCCGAGCGCCGTCGACGAGACGGCCATGCAAGCGGTCGAAGCCACCGGCGAGGCCGACGCCACGGACGCCATCGCCGCCAGCGATGCGGATACGCCGGGCGAGGATTCGCTCACCGACGCCGACGAGGTCGACTGGGTGGTCGACAGCGCCAGCAATGGTGCCGGAACGGTCGATGGCAGCCAGGTCCAGCCGGTCTCCGAGCCGGCCAGTGCCAGTGCCGAGCCGTTGCCGGATCGCCCGCCGCCGCAGCCCTGGTACACCAAGCCGCTGGCACTCGGCGGCGTCGCCGTGGCCGCGGTGCTGGCGCTGCTGGCCCTGCTGTTGCTGCGGCGCAAGCCGAAGCCCGCCGCGCCGCGCGCCTCGGTCGCCGACCAGTTCGCCGACGGTCAGGCCGATGGCGAGGAGGACATCGACACCGACGCCACCTTGCTCAACGACCCGGAACTGGATCGCCTGCTCGACGCCATCGCCGAGGAGCCGAGCAGCCTGGACGCGCATCAGGACCTGGTGTCGTACTACTACCGCAACAGCGACGTGTCCGGTTTCGAGGGCGCGGCCGAGGCGATGTACGCCCAGGTCTACGACACCAGCCACCCGGCCTGGCGTCAGGTGCTGGAAATGGGTCAGGACCTGTCGCCGGACCATCCGCTGTTCGTGGAACTGGACGACGAAGTGCCGGTTGCGCCGGCGGCCCCGGTCGAAGAAGAGGACACCGACGAGTTCGGCTTGCCGGCGAGCGCGAGCGCGCCGCTGGCCCGCGCCGTCGAGACCGATCACGACGACCGCGACGACTGGGGCGCGCCCGCCCCGGCAGCGCGCGCCGCCGACACCACGCAGGATTTCTCGGTCGAGGAGATCGAGCGCCTGCGTCAGGATGCAGACGCCCTGGCGGCCAGCGAAATCGCCCAAGACCGCGACGACGGGTTCGATGCGCCGGCATCCGAGGACGCCGACGCCGATGCCGAGGAAGCCGCCGCGACCAAGCTCGAACTTGCCCGCGCCTACCTCGACATGGGCGACGTCGAAGGTGCCCGCGGCATGCTCGAGGAAGTGGTCGGAGAGGGCAATCCGGGGCAGCGCGCCGAAGCGCGCCGGCTGCTCGACGACATCCGCTGAAGATCGGCCCCGGCGACGCGCCGGGCAGCAGCGGGCCGGACAGGGCACCTTCGCGGTGCCCTGTCGTTTTCCGCCGGTGACGCCGGCGGCCGGAAGGCCAGGATCGCAACGCATGCGTCTTGCATTGGGCATCGAATACGAAGGCACCGATTTCCTCGGCTGGCAGCGGCTGTCGCACGGCCGGACCCTGCAAGCGGCTCTGGAGGACGCGCTGGGCTTCGTCGCCGACCAGCCGGTCGAGGCGGTGGCGGCCGGGCGCACCGACGCCGGCGTCCACGCCATCTGCCAGGTCGTCCATTTCGACGCCCCGGTGATGCGGCCGTTGCACGGCTGGCTGCGCGGTGCCAACACCCGTTTGCCGCACAGCATGGCGGTGCGCTGGGTGCGCGAGGTTTCCGACGACTTCCACGCCCGCTATTCGGCGCGCGCCCGGCGCTACCGCTATCGCCTCCTCAATCGCGAGGTGAGGCCTGCCCTGCACGCGCGCAGCATGAGTTGGGAGCGCCTGCCGCTGGATGCCGAAGCAATGCATGCCGCCGCCCAGACGCTGCTCGGTGAGCACGATTTCAGCGCTTTTCGCGCCGCCCAGTGCCAGGCCCGCCACCCTCGGCGCTGCGTCCAGCGCGTCGCTGTCAGCCGCTGCGGCGACTGCGTGCAGATCGACATCCGCGCCAACGCCTTCCTGCATCACATGGTGCGCAACATCGTCGGCAGTCTGTTGCCGGTCGGACGCGGCCAGCGGCCGCCGGAATGGATCGCCGAACTGCTGCAAGGCGGTGACCGCCGCCTCGCCGCGCCGACTGCGCCGGCCGCTGGTCTGACCTTCATCGGCCCGCTGTATCCGCCCGGGTTCGGCCTGCCTGACGAGGCCACCCTGGACATAAACACAGCAGCGGAAACGCCATGAGCGCGCGGCGCACGCGGATCAAGTTCTGCGGCCTGCGCCGCGAGGCCGATCTCGCCGTGGCGCTGGAACTGGGCGTGGACGCCATCGGCCTGATCTTCGCCG
>JBAYTD010000062.1:0-16605 GCA_041675805.1 Lysobacteraceae bacterium | reverse complement strand
GCGCGCCGGCCGGCGGCTGGAGCAGGAGCAACAGAACGGCCGCGCGCTGGAAAGCGCCAACCAGCGCCTGTCCGAGCAACTGGACGCCAACGACGGCTATCTGGAAATGCAGACCCAGCGTTTGCAGGACGCGATGGCGGCGGCCTGGCAGGCGGCGGAAACCAAGAACCGCGTGCTGACCAATACCAGCCACGAGATCCGCACGCCTTTGAACGGCATCATCGGTGCCACCGAACTGCTGCTGCGCTCGCAACCGCTGGCCGATGCCCAGCGCGACCTGCTGCAACGCCAGCTCGACGCCGCCCAGGCTTTGCTGGTGCTGGTCGACGACATCCTGCACCTGGGCCGCGCCAGCAGCGGACTGGTGCTGCGGCCGGCAGGCTTCGACATCCTCGCCGAGGCGCGCCGGGTGCGCGACGCGCTGCGCTCGCTGGCCGACGAGCGCGGCCTGGCGCTGACGGTGCAGGCGGCGGCGGATTTCCACGCCTTCCGCGAGGGCGACCAGGCGCGCATCCGGCAGATTCTGATCGGCCTGGTCGGCAATGCGCTGAAGTTCACCGCGCAGGGCGGCGTCGATGTGCATCTGCAGGAGATCGACGCCGACCGCCTGCGCCTGCGCGTCAGCGACACCGGCATCGGCATCCCGGCCGATCAGTTGTCGCGGGTGTTCGAGCCGTTCTACCAGGTGCAGGGCAACACCGACCGCGAGTACGGCGGCACCGGGTTGGGCCTGGCCATCGTCGCCGAGATCGTCCGCGCGATGGATGGGCGGATCACGGTGGAAAGCGCGCCGGGCAACGGCACCACGTTCGACATCGAACTGCCGCTGCCACGCGCGCAGGCCCCGCAGCGCGCGGTCGACACCGACCCGCCGCCGCTCGCTGCGCTGCCTGCGGATGCGCTGCGCGCCCTGGTGGTCGACGACCTGGCGCTGAACCGCGAGCTGCTGGTCATGCAGGCAACCGCGCTGGGCGTGCCGGCGCAGGCGGCGGACAGCGGCGTGGCGGCGCTGCAATGCCTGGCCGACGACCCGTCCATCAATTTGCTGCTGCTGGACTGCCAGATGCCGGGCATGGACGGTTATGCCGCCAGCCGGGCGATCCGCGAGCGTTGGCCGCAACGCGCGCTGACCATCATCGCCGTCACCGCGCACGCCCGCGCCGACGAGCTGCAACGCTGCCTGCACGCCGGCATGGACGATTACCTCGCCAAACCGGTCACCCTGGCGGCGCTGCGCGACATCCTCGCCCGCCATGCCGGCGACCCGGCCTGAGGCGGTCGGCGCGCGTATCCTTGTCCGCCGCCTTCTTTCCCGCATCGTCCGTGCCCGCATCGCCCGCCCAACCACTGCAACGCTGGCTGCTGCCGCGCCTCGCCGCGGTCCTGCTCGCCTGCGCCGCCGTGGCGACCGCCGCCGCACTGGCCTGGGACTGGGCAACCGAGTCCTCCGACGAAGATCAGGCTCGCGCCGCCGTACAGACCGAGCTGGCGGCGCGCCGACAGCGGCTGGCCGAAGGCGTCGACCTGCTGGCCTGGCAACTGGCCGCGCAAACGACGGCCGCGCCCGCGCTGCCGGCGCGCGAGGACATCGACTGGATGCTCTGGCTGGACGCCGACCAGCAGCCGCTGGCGAACCGCAACGCGCCGGCGGACGCCGCCGCCGCGCTTGCCACGCTGTCGTCCGCCGATCAAAGGCATGACGGCCTGCTGTGGCTGGAACAGGGACCGAACCTGGTCGCGCTGGCCGCCGTGGCACCCTCGACGATGCGGCGCGGCACCCGCCTGCTCGCCGGTCAGCGTCTGGATGGCCGGCGACTGGCCGAACTGGGCCGCGACAGCGGCGTCGACTTCGCCCTTCGACCGCTGGCGGAAGCCGGCCGGGATCCGTGGCGCAGCGCCGACACGCTGGGCGTGGAGATCGTCATCGCCGACGATCCGCCCGGGCAACAGGGCGAGGCCATGCCTATCCTGCTCGCCGGCCTGCTGTTCGCCGGCCTGTCCCTGCTGGCGCTGTGCTGGCTGCCCGGTCGCCGCCCGTACGCCGGCCTCGCCCGGCTGGCGCGACTGGCAGCGCCGGGAAACGGCGAGCGCCAGGCCGAGTGGACGCCGACCGGCATCGCCGAACTGGACCTTCTCGGACAACGTCTGTCGGCGCTCGCTGCCGAAGCCGGCAACCAGCGCCACGCCCTGGATTACGTCGCCAACCACGACGCGCTGACCGGGCTCGGCAACCGCCGCTACCTGCTCGAACGGCTGGCGCAGGCGCTCAATCGCCTGCCCGGCCAGCCGCAGGCGCGCGCCAGCCTGCTGCTGCTCGACCTGCGCGGCATCGGCGCGATCAACGACGGCCTCGGCCACGCCACCGGCGACGCCGCGCTGTGCGAGGCGACACGGCGGTTGCGGGCAACGCGCGTCGACGGCCACCCGCTGGCGCGGATCGGCGGCAACACCTTTGCCGCCCTGCTGCATGGACAGGACATCGACGCCGCCGCGCGCAGCTTCGCGGCGTTCCGCGCGGCGCTGTCCGAGCCGCTGTCGCTGGATGGCCGCAGCCTGCACCTGGACACCTTCGGCGGCGCGGCGGAAGGTGCGGCGGGCATGTCGGCCAACGACTGGATCCGCCGTGCCGACATCGCCCTGCGCGCGGCAAGGGAACAGCCGCGCAGCCATTTCGCCGATTTCCAGCCGGCCCGACAGGCCGACGCCGCGCGCCGGCTGCGCCAGGCCGATGCGCTGACCCGTGGCGATGTCGCGGTCGTCTTCCAGCCGCTGGTCGACGGCGGCAATGGCCGGGCGCTGGGCATCGAGGCGCTGGCGCGCTGGAGTTTCCACGGCGAGCCGGCCGCGCCGGAGGAGTTCCTCGACATCGCCGTGCGCAGCGGCATGCTGGCGACGCTGGCCCCGGCGATCATGCAGGCCGCCTGTGCCGCCCTCGCCCGCCTGCGCGAGCGCCATCCCGGCCTGCGCTGCGGCCTCAATCTGTCGCTGCCGCAACTGCTCGCCCACGACATCGCGGCCGAACTCGACGCCGCGCTGGACGCCGCCGGGCTGCCGGCGCAGGCGCTGTGGCTGGAATTGCCGGCCACCGCCTTGGACCTGCCGGCAGACGCCCTCGTCGCGCTGCACCATCTGGCCGAACGCGGCGTCGAATTGTGGCTGGACGAAGTCGGCGCGGTGCCGCTGGCGCTGGCCGCCCTGCCCGGCTTTCCCGCCCGCGCGCTGAAGATCGACGCCGCACTGACGCAGGCGCTGGATCGCGGCGAGGAACGCGTGCTGCGCCATCTGCACCGCCTGGGCCGGGATCTCGGTCTGCACGTGGTCGCCACCGGCGTGGAGAGCGACAGCCAGCGGCAACGCCTGTGCGCCATCGGCTGCCCGGCCATGCAGGGCCTGCTGTTTGCCGAACCGATGACTGAAGCATCGCTCGCTGCCTGGCTGGAACACCGCGTCGTCCGCGCATGAGCGCGCTACACTGGTCGGCATGGTCACGCTCCCCTTTTCCGCCAGCCGCTTCCACGACTGCGCCCGCCAGTTGATCGACATCACCCGCGGGCTGTCGGCGCGCGGCTGGACGCCGGCCACCAGCAGCAACTTCTCGATGCGGCTGGATGCGCAGCACGCCATCGTCACCGTGTCCGGCCGCGACAAGGGCCGGCTGACCGAAAACGACTTCATGGCAGTGGACATGAAGGGCCACGGCGTCGCCACCGAGCAGCGTCCCTCGGCGGAAACCTTGTTGCACACGCAGGTCTATCGCCGCCGGCCGGAAGTCGGCTGCGTACTGCACACGCATTCGCAGGCGCAGACCGTCGCCTCCCTGCTGCATCAGCCGGACGGCCGCCTGCATCTGGCCGACTACGAACTGCTGAAGGCGCTGGCCGGCAACCTCACCCACGAGACCGCACTCGACCTGCCGGTGCTGGCCAACTCGCAGGACATGGACGAACTGGCACAGCCGGTGGAGCGCCTGCTCGACGGCGACTGCTGGGGCTACCTGATCGCCGGCCACGGTCTGTACACCTGGGGTCGCGACGGCGACGAAGCCCTGCGCCACCTGGAGGCGCTGGAGTTCATGATCGGCTGCGAACTTGAATTGCGCCGCCTGCGCGGCCATTGATCCCTCCCCTTCCCTTCATCCGACGAGGTCGACCGCCGCCATGAGCCGACTGCGCATCCTTGCCGAACACGCCCCCGACCAGCCCCTGCTCGATACCCGCGAGCACGCCCTGATCGCCGAACGGCTGGGCGAAATCGGCGTGCGTTTCGAGCGCTGGCAGGCCAACGCCGAACTGCCGGAAGGCGCCAGCCAGGAACAGACCCTGGCCGCCTATCGCGAAGACATCGACCGCCTGATGCGCGAGGGCGGCTATCGCAGCGTCGACGTGGTCAGCCTGCATCCACAGCACCCCGACCGCGAAGCGCTGCGCCGCAAATTCCTCGACGAACACACGCACAACGAGGACGAAGTGCGCTTCTTCGTCGCCGGCTCCGGCCTGTTCACCCTGCACATCGATGACCGCGTGTTCGAAGTGCTGTGCGAGCGCGGCGACCTGATCGCCGTGCCCGACGGCACCCGGCACTGGTTCGACATGGGGCCGGAACCGTTCTTCATCGCCATCCGCATCTTCGGCAATCCCGACGGCTGGGTGGCGCGCTTCACCGGCGAGCCGATCGCCGAACGCTTCTCGCGCTTCGACGCCGTTGCCGGCACGGTCGCGGCATGAGCGTGATCCTCACCGACATCGAAGGCACCACCAGCAGCATCGGCTTCGTCAAGGACGTGCTGTTTCCGTATGCCCGGCGCACTCTGCCGGCCTTCGTGCAGAAACATCGCGATGACCCGGAAGTGCGCCACTGGCTGGACCGCGCCGCGCTGGAAATCGGCGGTGCCACCTCGGACAGCGCCGTGGTCGCCATCCTCCAGCAGTGGATCGACGAGGACCGCAAGGACACCGCGCTGAAGGCACTGCAAGGACTGATCTGGCAGCAGGGCTACGCCGGCGACGACTTCCGCGCCCACATCTACGCCGACGCCGCCGAGGCGCTGACCCGCTGGGACGCGCAAGGCCACGAGCTGTACGTCTATTCCTCAGGCTCGGCCCCGGCGCAGAAGCTGTTCTTCGGCCACACCGAGGCCGGCAACCTGCTGCACCTGTTCAGCGGTTTCTTCGATACCGAAATCGGCCCCAAGCGACAGGCCGACAGCTATCGCGGCATCGTCGAGCGCATCGGCACCGCACCGGCCGACATCCTGTTCCTGTCCGACGTGATCGAAGAACTCGACGCCGCCCGCGAAGCAGGCCTGCGCACCTGCCTGGTCGACCGCCGCGAGGATTACCCGCAACCACGCGACGCCAACGGCCACCACCGCGTCGAACGCTTCGACCAACTCGACCCCAACGCCTGATAACGCCAACCAGCACGAACCCGTCGCGGAACCGGACGCCGCCGGCAATGTGATCGCGTGCATCAGGCGGCGCGAGGCTACGCTTCTCCGCTGAGGCGCGCGGCGTAGAAATCGGCGATCCAGGCTTGCAGCCGGCGCTCGGCGATGGCGGTGCGCATCGCCGCCATGATCTGCTGGTAATAGTGCAGGTTGTGGATCGTCGCCAGCATCGGGCCGAGCATTTCATTGCAGCGATCCAGATGGCGCAGGTAGGCGCGGCTGAAGCCGTTGGTGCAGGCGTGGCAGGTGCATTCGGGGTCGATCGGACGGGGATCGTCGGCGAACTTCGCGTTGCGGATGCGCAGGGTGCCGAAGCGGGTGAAGTAATGGCCGTTGCGGGCGTTGCGGGTCGGCATCACGCAGTCGAACATGTCGATGCCGCGACGCACCGCCTCGACGATGTCCTCCGGCCGGCCGACGCCCATCAGATAGCGCGGGTGCTGTGCCGGCAGCAGCGGCACGGTGTCGTCGAGGGTGCGTTCGCGCTCTTCCTGCGGCTCGCCGACGGCTAGGCCGCCGACCGCGTAGCCGTCGAAACCGATGTCGATCAGGCCGGCGGCGGAGCGCTCGCGCAGCGCCGGATGGACACCGCCCTGGACGATGCCGAACAGTGCCGCGTCATTGCCCTCGTGGGCGCGCCGCGAGCGCTCGGCCCAGCGCAGGCTCAGTTCCATCGATTTGGCCGCCACCGCCTCGCTGGCCGGATAGGGCGTGCATTCGTCGAAGATCATCACGATGTCCGAATCCAGCGCGCGCTGGATCTGCATGCTGACCTCGGGCGACAGGAACACCTTGGCACCATCGACCGGTGAGGCAAAGGTCACGCCTTCCTCGCTGATCTTGCGCCGATGCGCCAGCGAGAACACCTGAAAGCCGCCGGAGTCGGTCAGGATCGGCCCGTCCCAGCCGATGAAGCGATGCAGGCCGGCGAAGCGCTCGATGATGTCCAGCCCCGGCCGCAGATAAAGGTGGAAGGTGTTGCCGAGGATGATTTCCGCGCCGATGCTGCGCAAATCGCGCGGCAGCATCGCCTTGACGCTGCCATAGGTGCCGACCGGCATGAACGCCGGCGTCTCCACCATGCCGCGCGGAAACGTCAGCCGCCCGCGCCGGGCGCGGCCATCGCTGGCCAGGAGTTGGAACTGCATTCGGGACATGGTGGGTGGTTATTTGTTGATTGGTGATTGGTGATTTGTTGTTCGCGGTGACCGACTGTTCTGGGGCTCCGGCGGGAAGCGGACCAGACTGTGCTCGGCCAATCGCAGGGCGAGCATCTTGCCGGGCGTGGTGATGGCTGTCCCGGGCAGGTCGGCTTCGATGATCTCGCCGCCGGGCAGGCGCAGTCGCAGGGTTTGGCCGGGGCCGCGGAAACAGGTCGACAGCACTTCGGCGCGGATCGGGCCGTCGGGGTCGGCCAGCCACTGGTCCGGCCGCACCAGTGCGTCGCCGTCGCCCGGCAATCCCAGCGCGGTGGCGGGCAGCAGGCTGCCACGGCCGATGAATCCGGCGACGAAGCGGTCGGCGGGCTGCCGATACAGCGTGGCGGCATCGGCCCATTGGCGGATCCGGCCGCCCTGCATGACACCGATCACGTCGGCCATGGCGAAGGCTTCGGCCTGGTCGTGGGTCACCAGCAGGGCGGTGATGCCGGCGGTTTTCAGCAGCGCGCGCAGTTCCGCCGCGAGGCGCTCGCGCAGGTCGGTGTCGAGGTTGGAGAACGGCTCGTCGAGCAGCAGCAGTTTCGGTGCCGGGGCCAGCGCGCGGGCCAGCGCGATGCGCTGCTGCTGGCCGCCGGACAGTTCGTGCGGATAGGCCGCGCCTTCGTCGGGCAGGCCGACCAGGTCGAGCATCTGCGCGATCCGCGCCCGCCGCGCGGTCTTGTCCAGCCGACGCAGGCCGAAGCCGATGTTGGCCGCCACGTCGAGGTGCGGAAACAGCGCGTAATCCTGGAACATCATGCCGACGCCGCGCCGTTCCGGCGGCTGTTGCGCCTGCGCCGTGGACAGGCAGACGCCATCGAGGACGATGCGCCCGGCCTGCAGCGGCTCGAAACCGGCCAGCGCGCGCAGCACCGTGGTCTTGCCGCAGCCGGAGGCCCCGAGCAGGCAGCCGATCTGGCCCGCTTGCAGGCTCAGCGACAATCCATCGACCACCCTGCGCAGGCCCTGCGCGGTCGGATAACCGACATCGATGTCCTCGACGTGCAACAGTCCCTCATCCATGGATCGTCGGCTCCGGCAGGTGGCGGATGCCGGCGCGTGCCAGCAGGATGACCGGCAGCAGGCCGACCAGGACGATGCACAGCGCCGCCAGCGCGCCGTCCTCGTAGGCGCCGCGCGCGGCGTCGGCGTACAGCCAGGTCGCCAGGGTCTCGAAATTCAATGGCCGCAGCAGCAAGGTGGCCGGCAGTTCCTTCATCGCATCGACGAACACCAGCAGCGCCGCCGCGGCCAGCGCCGGACGCAGCAGCGGCAGGTGCACGCGACGCAACAGGCCGCCCTGCGAAGCGCCGAGGCCGCGCGCGGCGTGGTCCAGCGACAGCGGCACGCGGGTCCAACCGGCCTCGATGCCGCCGGCCGAGATGGCCAGAAAACGCAGCGTGTAGGCCAGCGCCAGCGCCCAGAACGAGCCCATCAGCAGCATCCGTGGCGGCAGGCCGAAGGATTCCAGCAACAGGTTGCCGAACTGGTCGAACCAGGCCAGCGGGGCCAGCAGGCCGATGGCCAGAACGGTGCCGGGAATGGCATAGCCGAGGCTGCCCAGACGCAGCGCGGCGCGTGCCAGTCGCGGCGCGCGACGTGCCTCGCCCAACCGCACCGCCCAGGCCAGCGCCAGCCCCGCTGCCAGTGTCAGCGCCGTCGCCACGGCGGCGACCCGCACCGTGTTCCAGGCGCTCGACCACAGCGTCGGTGAAACGGCGTGGCCGGAAGCCAGCCGCTGCCAGCTTTCCAGCGCCAGATGGCAGGCCGGGGCGATGAAACCGACCAGCACCGGCAGCCATCCCAAGACCAGCGCCACGGCGGCCGCCGCGCCACGCAGGCGACGCGGCCGCATCGGTCGCGGGCGCAGGGTGCTGGCATAGCGCTGGCGTCGTCGCGCCATGCGTTCGAGCAGCACCAGGGCGGCTACCAGGGCCAGCATCGCCAGCGCGATCTGCGCCGCACCGGGCAGGTCGCCGCGGGTGATCCAAGTGGTGTAGACCGACACGGTCAGCGTCTGCACGCCGAGGAATTCCGAAGCGCCGATGTCGTTGAGCGTCTCCAGCAGGACCAGGATCAGGCCGATGACGATGGCCGGGCGCGCCATCGGCAGGGCGACACGCCAGAACATCGCGGCACGGCTTGCGCCCAGCGCCCGCGCCGCTTCCAGGAAGCCCGCCGCCTGGGTCACGAACATCGCCCGCGTGGTCAGGTAGACATACGGATAGAGCACGAAGCCGAGCAGCACGATGCAGCCGGCCAGGCCACGGATGTCCGGCAGGCGGAAATCGCGCGGGCTGTCGAAGCCGAGCACGGCGCGCAGCAGCGACTGCACCGGGCCGAGCGGGTGCAGCAGGTCGAGATAGGCATAGGCGACGATGTAGGTCGGCACCGCCAACGGCAGCAGCAGCGCCCAGGACAGTGTCCGCCGGCCGGGGAAGTCGCAGGCGGTGACCAGCCAGGCGCTGCCGACACCCAGCGCCACGCTGAGCGTACCCACGCCGACCAGCAGCAGCGCCGTGTTCAGCGCCGCCCGCGGCAGCACATGGGCGAACAGATGCGACCACAGCCCGCCGCTGCCCTGCATCGCCGTCCAGCCCAGCGCCAGCACCGGCAACAGCACCAGCGCGGCGATGCCGAGCGCCAGCGCCTGCCAGCCGTCGACAGGCAGCCGGCGACGCAAGCGAAGGCGCGACGCGCTGCCAGGCAGGATGGCGGTGATCGCCGTCATCACGCCGCGCCGCTGTCGCTGCCCGGATGCCGACGACCACGACGCGGCGGCGTCGCCATCAAGCCTCGCATCGATCATGTCGACCAGCCGGACAGCTCACCAGCGGCTCACTGGTCGAAGCCGACCCGGTCGACCAGTTCGCTGGCCAGCCTGCGATGGCGGGCGATCTCGGTCAGCGGCAGGGCGTCGATCTTCATCTCGCCGAAGCTGGCGACCACCGGATCGAGCTCGACCCCGGCCTTCACCGGATACTCGTAGTTGGCCTTGGCGTACAGGCTCTGCGCCTCGTCGGAGACCAGGTATTCGAGCAGCTTCACCGCATTGTCGCGATGCGGCGCATGCAGGGCCACCGCCGCGCCGCTGATGTTGACGTGGGTGCCGCCATTGTCGACGCCGGCAAAGACCGGGCGGACCACCTGGATCGCCTCGCCCCAGGCGTGCTGCTCGTCGTCCGGGGCGGCGTTCTTCATCCGTCCGACGTAGTAGGCGTTGGCGATGCCGATGTCGCAGATGCCGGCCAGGATGTCGCGCGCCACGTCGCGATCACCGCCCGCCGCCGCCCGCGCCAGATTGGCCTTGACGCCGCGCAGCCAGGCCTCGGTCGCCGCCTCGCCGTGGTGGGCGATCATCGCCGCGAACAGGCTGGTGTTGTAGGGATGCTGGCCGGAGCGGATGCACACCCTGCCCTGCCATTGCGGATCGGCCAGGTCCTGGTAGCTGAAGCCGGCGAGGTCGAGGTCCTTGTCGGCGTACAGCACGCGATCACGCAGCGACAGCGCGAACCACTGGCCGTCGGCACCGCGCAGATGGGCCGGGATGGCCTGCGTCAACAGCGCAGACTGGACCGCCTGGGTCTGTCCGGCGTCGACCAGATCGAGCAGGTTGCCGGTGTCCACCGTCATCAGCACGTCGGCCGGCGATCGCTCGCCTTCGGCGCGCACGCGTTCGAGCAGGCCATCGCGGACGAACACGGTGTTGACCGCAATCCCGGTGGAGGCGCTGAAGGCATCGAGCAGCGGCTGGATCAGGCCCGGCTCGCGAGTGGTGTACAGGGTGACCTGCTCGGTGCCGGCCGCCGGGGCGTCAGCACCGGCCGGCGCGCTGGACGCCGGCTCGCGGCCACAGCCGGCAAGCAGGGCAAGAGACAGGCCCAGAGCGGACAGCCGGGCGAAACGGGAGAGCGTGGACATGGTCGATTCCTTGAGGGCAGGCAGCGGACGCCGGAAAGGCGCGACCGCTGTCGGAAACGAGAATTATATTCAGACTCATCGGCAAATCCCGCCGGCACGCGGTTTTTGCCACGCCGGCGGCGCGCAGCGCGACGAAGTTGACTTGCCGCCAGCCAGCGCCTACCGTTCCGCTCTGCATTCCCTTGACGGCAAGGTGACGGCCGGGAAACCGGCGTCGAGCGTGCGACATGAGCACTACCCGCACCCCCCAGCACTGATCCCGCCAGCCTTCGCCCCGCACGAAGGACGCTTGGCGTCCTTTTTTTTTTCGCCGCGAGTTCCCAGTCATGATCACGATCACCCTCCCGGACGGCAGCCAGCGCCCGTTCGAGCATCCCGTTTCCGTCGCCGAGGTGGCCGCCTCCATCGGACCCGGCCTGGCCAAGGCGACCGTCGCCGGCAAGGTCGACGGCCGTCTGGTCGACGCCAGCGACCTCATCGACCGCGACGCCCATCTGCAGATCATCACGCCCAGGGACGAGGAAGGCGTGGAGATCATCCGCCACTCCTGCGCCCACCTCGTCGGTCACGCCGTCAAGCAACTCCACCCGGAGGCCAAGATGGTGATCGGCCCGGTGATCGAGGAAGGCTTCTACTACGACATCTACAGCGAGCGCCCCTTCACCCCGGAAGACCTGGTCGCCATCGAGCAGCGCATGAACGAGCTGATCGACCAGGACTACGACGTGATCAAGAAAATGACGCCGCGCGCCGAGGTGATCGACACCTTCATGCGCCGCGGCGAGACCTACAAGCTGCGCCTGATCGAGGACATGGACCCGTCGATCGAGGCGATGGGCCTGTACCACCATCAGGAATACGTCGACATGTGCCGCGGCCCGCACGTGCCCAACACGCGCTTCCTGAAGGCCTTCAAGCTGCTGCGCATTTCCGGTGCCTACTGGCGCGGCGATGCGAAGAACGAGCAGCTGCAGCGCATCTACGGCACCGCCTGGGCCGATGCGAAGCAGCTCAAGGCCTACGTGCAGCGCATCGAGGAGGCCGAGAAGCGCGACCATCGCCGGATCGGCAAGCAGCAGGGCCTGTTCCACCTGCAGGAAGAAGCGCCCGGCCTGGTGTTCTGGCATCCCAAGGGCTGGGCGATCTGGCAGATCGTCGAGCAGTACATGCGCGGCGTGTACCGCGCCAGCGGCTACGGCGAGGTGCGCTGCCCGCAAATCCTCGACGTCAGCCTGTGGCAGAAGTCCGGCCACTGGGACAACTACAAGGAAAACATGTTCTTCACCGAGTCGGAGAAGCGCACCTACGCGGTGAAGCCGATGAACTGTCCCGGTCACGTCCAGGTGTTCAACCAGGGCCTGCACAGTTATCGCGACCTGCCGATCCGCTACGGCGAGTTCGGCTCCTGCCACCGCAACGAGCCCTCCGGCGCGCTGCACGGCATCCTGCGCGTGCGCGGCTTCACCCAGGACGATGGCCACGTGTTCTGCACCGAGTCGCAGGTCGAGGCGGAAGTGCGCGATTTCCACGAGCAGGCGCTGAAGGTGTATGCCGACTTCGGCTTCGAGGATGTGCAGATCAAGATCGCCCTGCGTCCCGAACCGCGCCTGGGCGATGACGCGACCTGGGACAAGGCCGAAGAGGCGCTGCGCTCGGCGCTGCGCGCCTCCGGCGTGGAATGGCAGGAACTGCCCGGCGAGGGTGCGTTCTACGGCCCCAAGATCGAGTACCACCTGAAGGACGCCATCGGCCGCACCTGGCAGCTCGGTACCATGCAGGTGGACTTCATGATGCCGGGCCGGCTCGGCGCGGAATACGTGGACGAACAGTCCCAGCGCCGCCATCCGGTCATGCTGCATCGCGCCATCGTCGGCTCGATGGAGCGTTTCATCGGCATCCTGATCGAGCACCACGCCGGCCTCCTGCCCGCCTGGCTGGCCCCCGTGCAGGCAGTGGTGATGAACATCACCGACGCCCAGGCCGACTACGTCGAGGAGGTGCGGAAAGCCCTTGCCAATCAAGGTTTCCGTGTCGAATCGGACTTGAGGAACGAAAAAATCGGGTATAAGATTCGCGAGCACACCCTGCAACGCATTCCGTACCTGCTCGTGGTTGGCGACCGCGAGAAAGAGAACGGCCTTGTCGCGGTGCGCGCACGTTCGGGGGAAGACCTGGGAAGCATGCGACTCGACCAGTTCGTCGAACGCCTGTGCGTGGAGCGCGGTCCGGATGCCAAGGCGGCCTGAGGCCGCCGTTCCGGCCCGAATGGGGATGACACACTGAGGATTGGCGAATCAATACCGATAAACTGAATCGAAAGAACGAAGACATCCGCGTGCCTCGCGTGCGCGTGATTGGTGCCGATGGCGAAATGGTCGGCATCCTGACCCGCGACGAGGCACTGTCGCTGGCCGAGGAGGCCGGGCTCGACCTGGTCGAGATCCAGCCCAATGCCGACCCGCCGGTCTGCAAGGTCATGGATTTCGGCAAGTTCCGCTTCGAACAGCAGAAAAGGGCTTCCGAGGCCAAGAAGAAGCAGAAGCAGGTCGAGATCAAGGAAGTCAAATTCCGCCCCACCACCGACGAGGGCGACTACCAGATCAAGCTGCGCAACATGCGCCGCTTCCTGGAAGAAGGCGACAAGATCAAGCTCACCATCCGCTTCAAGGGCCGCGAAATGGCCCATACCGAGCTGGGCGTGGCGATGATCCAGCGCCTGGAGGCGGAGCTGAAGGACGACATCGTCATCGAGTCGCGTCCGCGCCTGGAAGGCCGGCAGATGGTGATGATGATCTCGCCGAAGAAGAAATAGCCCTCGCGCGCGTCCGAAGGCACCTGCTATACTCCCGGGCTTGTCTGTCCGGGAGCGTGGTTCGTCCGCCCTCGCGGACCGACAGGATGTCCGGTCTGCCGGCGCATCCGCGACACGGCCGACCCGTCGGCCGAACAAGCCGAAGCAAGCACCGCAAAGTGTGGCCCCCGGCAAGGGCCACCGCTCGCAACGGCAACAAACAACAGTGAAACCAAGGACTCCACCATGCCCAAGATGAAGACCAATCGGGCGGCCGCCAAGCGCTTCCGGAAGACTGCTTCCGGCAAGTTCAAGTGCGGACACGCCTTCAAGAGCCATATCCTGACCAAGAAGTCCACCAAGCGTAAGCGTGGCCTTCGCGCCCCCAACCACGTCCGTGCCGAAGACGCAGGTCGCGTCCAGCGCATGCTGCCGTATCTTTAAGGGAGAATCGGAATGGCTCGTGTCAAGCGCGGCGTCACCGCCCGTCGTCGTCACAAGAAAGTTCTCAGCCAGGCCAAGGGCTATTACAACGCCCGGCGCAAGGTCTATCGCGTCGCCAAGCAGGCCGTCACCAAGGCCCTGCAGTACGCCTACATCGGCCGCAAGCAGAAGAAGCGCCAGTTCCGTTCGCTGTGGATCGTCCGCATCAATGCGGCGGCCCGCCAATACGGCCTGTCCTACTCGCGCCTGATGAACGGCCTGAAGAAGGCCGGCATCGAGCTGGATCGCAAGGCCCTGGCCGACATCGCCGTCCACGACATCGACGCCTTCGGTGCCATCGCCGAAAAGGCCAAAAGCGCGCTCGCGGCGTAACGTAACGCCGGTTCCCCTGCGGGAGTCCGCACCGCCGTGTGCAGACTTTCCGCGAACAGCAGGGGGCCAGTTGCTGGTACACGCAGGGGAAGGGCGCAAGTCCTTCCCCTTTCGTTTTTCATCGGACGTGCAAACGGGGCCGTACCGCAATGAACGACATCCAATCGCTGTCGAAACAGGCACTTGCCGACATCGCCGATGCTGCCTCGACGCAGGCGCTGGAAGCGCTGCGCGTCGTCCTGCTGGGCAAGAACGGGCGCATCACAGCGCAACTGAAGACCCTCGGCACGCTGCCGGCCGAGCAGCGCAAGGCCGCCGGCGAGGCGATCAACCGCGTTCGCGACGCGGTCGGCGGGGCGCTGTCGGCGCGCAAGGCAGTGCTGGAAGACGCCGCCTTCGACGCCCGCATCGCGGTCGAACGCATCGACCCCACCCTGCCCGGCCGCAATGGCGAGCGCGGCGCCATCCATCCGATCAGCCACACCATGCAGCGCATGGCCGACATCTTCGCCCGGCTCGGCTACGAATTGGCCGACGGACCGGAGATCGAGGACGACTGGCACAACTTCGAGGCGCTGAACTTCCCGCCGCACCACCCGGCGCGGGCGATGCACGACACCTTCTACTTTGGCGACGGACGGCTGCTGCGCACGCACACCTCGGGCGTGCAGGTGCGCTACATGGGCGAGCACGTCGCCTCGGGCAAGGGCGGGCCGCTGCGGATGATCGCGCTGGGCAAGGTCTACCGATCCGACTCCGATCAGACCCATTCGCCGATGTTCCACCAATGCGAAGGGCTGCTGGTCGACGAGCATTCCACCTTCGCCGACCTCAAGGGCACCCTGGTCGAATTCGTCCGCGCCTTCTTCGAGCGCGACTTCGAGATGCGCTTTCGCCCCAGCTACTTCCCCTTCACCGAACCCTCGGCCGAAGTCGACATCGCCTGGGCCCAGCCCGACGGCAGCACCCGCTGGCTGGAAGTGCTCGGCTGCGGCATGGTCCACCCCAACGTCCTGCGCGCCGTCGGCATCGACCCGGAACGCCATACCGGCTTCGCCTTCGGCATGGGCGTGGAACGCTTCGCCATGCTCCGCTACGGCGTCGACGACCTGCGCGCCTTCTTCGACAACGACCTGCGGTTTCTCGGGCAGTTTGCCTGAGGGCCGGGAGTCGGGAATGGGGAATGGCCGGAGCAACAGCCATCCCATCCCTGATCCCCTCTCCCGCTCGAACGGCGATGTTCTTTCGATTCCCCATTCCCCATTCCCCATTCCCGGCCTTCCAGCATGAAATTCAGCGAAAACTGGCTCCGGCAACATGTGTCCACCGATGTCTCCCGTGAGCGCCTGGTCGAGTTGCTGACCGCGATCGGGTTGGAGGTCGAGGAGGTAACGGCGCTTGGCGAGGGTCTGGGCGGGGTGGTGGTGGCGCGGATCGTTTCCGCGACGCGGCATCCGCAGGCCGACCGCTTGCAGGTCTGCGCGGTCGACGCCGGTCTGGGCGCGCCGTTGCAGATCGTCTGCGGCGCACCGAATGCGCGGCCGGGGCTGGTTGCGCCGCTGGCGATGATCGGTGCGCAGATCGGCGAGCTGACGATCAAGGCGGCCCGGCTGCGCGGCGTCGAGTCCAACGGGATGCTCTGCTCGGCGAAGGAACTGGGCATCGACGCCGATGCTTCCGGCCTGCTCGAACTGCCCGACGACGCGCCGATCGGCGCGCCGCTGGCCGATTATCTCGGCCTGCCCGACGCCAGCATCGAAATCAAGCTGACCCCCAACCGCGCCGACTGTTTCAGCGTGCGCGGAATCGCCTTCGACGTGGCGGCAGCGACGGGCAGCGAGGTGGCGGCGCTTGAGGCGACGCCGACGCCGGCGGTGATCGACGCGCAACTGGCGCTGCGGCTGGAGGCCGGCGCGGCGGCACCGCGCTATGTCGGCCGGGTGATCGAGGGCATCGACGCCGCTGCCCGGACGCCGATCTGGATGGCCGAGCGCCTGCGCCGCAGCGGCATCCGTCCGGTCAGCTTGCTGGTCGACGTGACCCAGTACGTGATGCTGGAACTCGGCCAGCCGATGCACGCCTACGACCGCGACCTGCTCCAGGGCCCGGTCGGCACGCGCCGTTCCCGCGCCGGCGAACGCCTGATCCTGCTCGACGGCCGTGAAGTGACGCTGGACGACGATTTCCTCGTCATCACCGACGCCGACCGCGTGGTCGGCCTGGCCGGCGTGATGGGCGGCTTCGACACCCGCGTCACCGATACCACGCGCAACGTCTTTCTCGAAGCCGCGCATTTCGCGCCGGCGGCAATCATCGGCCGCAGCCGCAAGCTCGGCCTGCACACCGATGCCGCGCACCGTTTCGAGCGCGGTGTCGATCCCGACCTGCCGCGCGCCGCCACCGAGATCGCCACCCGGCTGATCCTCGACGTT
>JBAYTD010000061.1:0-16686 GCA_041675805.1 Lysobacteraceae bacterium | reverse complement strand
TAACGTGTTTCGGCGCTCGCTCCAGCGTGTGGATCACGCGCTTCTGGTGGCGATGGCCGGCGGCACGTTGGCGGCGCGGCGGGCCGGGCCGAGCACGGCAAGCTGGCCCAGCAGCCACAGCAGCGCGGCACCGATGGGCAGGTAATGCAGCGGCAGGCGCGGCAGCTCGTAGCTGCTCATCAGCATCTGGTTGACGGCGTAAGCCAACCCCATGCCGAGCACGATGCCGGCCGTGGTGAGGATGAAATTTTCGAGCTGGAAATGGCGCAGGATCTGGCCCCGCGTCGCGCCCAGCGCGCGGCGCACGCCGATCTGCTTGGTGCGCTGCTGCACCCAGAAGCTGGCCAGGCCAACGATGCCCAGCGCGGTCACCGCCAGCAGCGCCACGCAGACCACCAGCAACAGCCAGATCACCGCGCGATCACGGCTGTAGAACTGCGCGCGCATCGATTCCAGCGTCTCCTGGCGGCCGATCAGGCGCTGGCCGTTGACCGTCTTCAGCGCCGCCACCGCCGCTTCCAGCACCTCGGCACCTCGGCCGGGCTCGACGCGCACGGCATAGCTGCCCCAGGACACGCCCAGCGGCAGGATCAGCGAGTCGTGGTCGTCGGTGAACTCGCCGCCGCGTCCGGGCGCAAGCAGGCGCTCGACCACGCCGACCACCGGGGCCGGCGATTCATCATAGACATAGACCTGTTTGCCGACCGCCTTCTCGCCGGGAAACAACCGCTGCGCCAGCGTCCGGGTGAGGATGATCGCCGATGCCGAGCCGCCGCCCTCCATGGCGCTGTGGTCCCGGTACTCCTCCGGCAGGAAGCCACGACCCTCGACCAGACGCAGGCCGAAGGTCTCCAGCAGATGGCCATCGTCCATGTACTGCGAGGCGGACGGATTGGCGGCGGATTGCTCCCCGTCCAGCGAGATGCTGGTCGACCAGACGCTGCCGCCGTAAGGAATCTGGTTGATGCTGGACGCCGAGCGAACGCCCGGAACCGCCGCCAGCGCCGCCACATCCTCGCGCCGCAGCGCATGCGACTCGGCATCGCCGACCGGCTGCACGCTGCTGACACTGATGAACACCAGTTCGGACTCCGCCAACCCGCTGTCGCGCTGCATGTACTGCGCCCGACTGCCGATGACGAACACCGCATTGCTGACGATGGCACAGGCCAGCGCGATCTCCAGCACGATCAACGCAGCCGCGGTCTTGTGCCGGAACAGGGCGGAAAGGATGGGATGCATGGGGGGCTCGTGATTGGTGATTGGTGATTGGATTGAGGGCTGGGAATGGGGAATGGGGAATGGGGAATGGGGAATCGCAAGAGCAAGAGCCAAAACCAAAGCCAGAGCCAAAGCGTTTCGTCAGACCCGCTCCGGTCCCGCTTTTCCGATTCCCTATTCCCGATTCCCGATTCCCGGCCTCACTGCGTCTTCAACTGCACGGCCGGGGTGATCTGCATGGCGCGCCAGGCGGGGAGCAGGCCGGCGAGCAGGCTGGTGAGGAGGGCGAGCAGGAGGGTGGCGAGGAGCATGGTGGTGTCGAGTTGGGCGAGACGGGCGTAGTCGTCGGGTTGCTGGCGCACCAGCCACAGGCCGAGGGCGGCGAAGCCGAGGCCGAGCGTGCCGCCGGCGACGCCGATGCAGCCGGCTTCCACCAGGCACTGGATGAAGATGTCGGTGCGCGAGGCACCGAGCGCGCGGCGCACGCCGATTTCGCCGCTGCGGCGCAGGAACTTGGCCAGCAGCAGGCTGATCGTGTTGACCAGGCAAACCAGCAGGAAGCCGAACGCCAGCCACATCTGAATGCGCACGTCGCCGGGCACGACGCGGTTGTACGCCAGCCAGCCCATCACGTCGTCCAGGCGTACATTGGTCGGTGCCTCGAAACGGCCGGCGGCGCGCTGCTGGTCGGAATAATCGACCAGATAGCGACGGTAATCGGCCACCTTCTGCGGCGAATCCAGTTCCACCCAGTACTGCAACCAGGCGCAGGGCGCATTGAGGCCCTGTCCACCCTCCTCGCCCTGCGGCCGAACCCAGCAGTTCATGTTGCCCTGCGAGGCCAGCCGCAATTCGCGCGAGGTGGAAAACGGAATGAACATCTGTTCGGCAGCGCCGAAGCGGCGACTGGTCAGGTCGTAGAAGCGCGGGTTGAACTCCCAGGCATCGAGCACGCCGATCACCTGGAACTCGCCCTGCGCCAGGCGCACGCTGCGACCGACGCCATCGGCTTCGCCGAACAGTTGCGTCGACAGTTCGGCGCTGATCACCGCCACCCGCGCCCGTGCCTCGTCCTCCTGCGCGTCCCAACTGCGTCCGTGCCGCAGCGGCGCGTCGAACAGGACGAAGAAGTCCGCCGACGTGTAGCGCGCGGCGACCCGAAACGGCGTCGTCGCCTCGCCATCCGGCTGCACGATCACCGAGCCGGCGGTCATCACCGCCTGACGGTCCGCGCGACCCTGGCGCAGCAGTTCCTCGGCATCGAAACGGGTCATCTGGTTGAGCGGCTCGGGGTCGATCTGACCATCACGACCCAACGTGCGCGGCTCGATGCGCGGGTAGAACAGCTTGTCGCTCTTGTGCGGGATCGGGTCGCCGCTGAGCACGTGGAACACGGTCAGCGTGGTCATCGCCGCGCCGATGCCGAGCGCGATTGCCAGCACCATCAGCGCGGTCAGCGTCTTGTTGCGGCGGAAGTTGCGCAGCGCCAGCCCCAGGTAGTAGGCGAACATGGATGCTCCTTCAGCGCGCCAGGCTGGCCAGCGCCGGCTGCACGGCAAGATCGGTGGCGATGCCATCGACGATGTGGACGTTGCGCTGGGCGCGCGCGGCCAGTTCCGGGTCGTGCGTCACCATCACGATGGTCGCGCCGCGCGCATTGATGTCCTCCAGCAGTTCCAGCACGCTGCGCGCCATCTGCGAGTCGAGGTTGCCGGTCGGCTCGTCGGCCAGCAGCAGGCGCGGCGAACCGGCCAGGGCGCGGGCGATGGCGGCGCGCTGCTGCTGGCCACCGGACAGTTCCGCCGGGTAGTGCCTCATCCGCGAACCGAGTCCGACCTGGGCCAGCGATTCCTCGATCCGCCGCCGCCGTTCGGCCGCCGGCATGCCGCGATAGCGCAATGGCACGTCGACATTGTCGAACAGGTTGAGGTCGGGGATCAGGTTGAAGCTCTGGAAGATGAAGCCGATCTTCTCGTTGCGCAGCCGCGAGCGGGCATTGTCGTCGAGGCCCTTCACGTCGACGCCATCGAGCCGATATTCGCCGCCGGTGAAGGTTTCCAGCAGGCCGGCGATGTTGAGGAAGGTGGTCTTGCCCGAACCCGACGGCCCGGTGACGGCGACGAACTCGCCCTCCTCCACGCGCAGGTCCAGCGAGCGCAGGGCATGGGTTTCGACCAGTTCGGTGCGGTAGACCTTGGTGACTTGTTGCATGTCCAGCATGGGGCGTTTCCTTGCGGGCAATTGAATGGGAAAAGACTCGTCAACCGCCGATGCGGATGCGCTCGGCGCTGCGGAACAGGTCGCTGCCGGAGACCACCACGCGCTCGCCCTCGGCGAGGCCGTCGAGAATTTCGACCGCGCCCAGGCTGCTGGCACCCAGGCGCACCGGCCGGCGCACGGCAATGCCGTCGACCACCACGTAGGCATGGCCGCGCTCCTGTTCGATGAAGGGGCCGCGCTCCAGCCACAGCACGTCTTCGCGGGTATCGAGCACGACGCGCGCGGACAGCCGCTGGTTCTGCCGCAGGCCCGGCGGCTGCTCGCCCTCGGCGAAGCGCAGTCGGGCGGTGACCTCGCCGTTGACCACTTCCGGCGACACCGCCGAGACCCCGGCGGCAAACGTGTTGCCGCTGCTGCGAACCTGCGCCGGTACGCCGATGGCGAGATCGCGGGCGAAGCTCTCCGGCACCCGGATCTCGACCTCGAACACGGACAGGTCGACGACGCCGAGCACCGGCGCATCGGCGCTCACATGTGCGCCCTGCGCCACCTGCACCTGGCCGACCTGACCATCGAACGGCGCGCGCAAGGTCAGCGCCTGCACCTGGCGGCGCAGCTCCTCGACCACCGCCAATTGGCGTTCGGCGAGCAGGCGCGTGTTCTCGGCATCGATGCGCGCCGACTGGCCTTGCAGACGGGCATCGGTGCCGGCCGCCTTGAGGCCGATTTCCGCCTTTTGCAGACCGTCGCGGGCGCGATCCAGGTCGTTGCGCGACACGGCACCCTTGGCGAAGGCGCGTTCGGCGCGCTCCAGGTCGCGCAGCGCGGCGGTCTGGTCGATGCTCGCCTGGTCGAGCAGCTTCTGCGCGTTGGCGTCGGCCATTTCCGCCTGCAATCCGGCGCGCCGCGCCTCGCCTTGCAGGCGCGCCAGCGTCGCCTCCTCCTGCACCAGGGCGCTGCGCAGACCGGGGCTGTCGATGACGGCCAGCGCCTGCCCGGCCTGCACGGCATCGCCGGCCACCACGTGCAGGCTCACCGTGCCGGCGGCGATGGCGTACAGGGTCGGACTGTTGGCGGTGATGACGCGGCCATCGGCCGACAGATCGCGCACCAGATCGCCGCGCTGCACGCTGGCGATGCGCAGGCGCTGGACATCGACGGAATGGCTGGCCTGCGACCAGCCGCGCGCAAGCCAGCCGCCAAGCGCCAGCGCGACAACGGCCAGCAGCGCCGCCCATGCCCACGGCTGACGCGCCAACCGCCGCCAGCCGGACGGCGCGGCAAGCGTCTGGTCCTGGCCGGAGGTGTCCTGGATGCAAGTGTTGCGTTGCCGGTCCACGGGCTGCCCTGATCAATCGTCCGGCAACCCTCAAGCATTTCTCATGCCATCCGCAAGGGTCTGAAAATCATAGGGTTTTACAGAGGACAAAGCGTCCGGACGGACACCCGCCGTGTCCGCGGACGGCCGCCGGCCCTCTGGTCCGCACTCCTTTCAGTTTCTTCTGGCCGCGCTCGGTTCGAGCCGCTGCCATCACTCCGGCCTGTGTCCGGACGCGGCGACTACAGCCCGCGCGGGATCGCCGCCAGCAGCGCGCGGGTATAGGCCTGCTGCGGCCGGGCGAACACCGCTTCGGCTTCGCCCTCCTCCACCAGCCGGCCCTGCTGCATCACGCCGACGTGGTCGGCGAAAAAGCGAACCACACCGAGATCGTGGGAGATGAACAGGTAGGTCAGGCCGAACTCGTCCTGCAAATCCAGCAGCAGGTTCAGAATCTGCGCCTGTACCGAGACATCCAGCGCCGAGACCGATTCGTCGCAGACGATGAATTCCGGCTGCACCGCCAGGGCGCGGGCGATGCCGATGCGCTGGCGCTGGCCGCCGGAGAACTCGTGCGGGTAGCGGCCCAGGTGCGAGGGATCGAGGCCGACCTTGCGCAGCAGGTCGCGGGCGCGGTCCAGCCATTCGCCGCGACCGTTGCCGATGGCGTGCTCGCGCAGCGGCTCGATCAGGATGTCGGCAATGGTCATGCGCGGATCGAGCGCGGAATACGGGTCCTGGAACACGATCTGCATGCGCCGACGCAGGCGGCGCAGCGCGGCCGGATCGGCGGCGGTGACGTCCTCGCCGTCGAACCGGACCTTGCCGGCGCTCGGCTCCACCAGTCGCAGCAGGGATCGTCCGAGTGTGGTCTTGCCGCAGCCCGATTCTCCGACCAGGCCATAGGTCTGGCCCTTGCGGATGTTGAAACTGACACCATCGACGGCGTCCAGCCACTCCTTCACGCCGCCCAGGAGACCGCGCCGCACGGCGTAACGGGTGCGCAGATCCTGCACTTGCAAGAGCACCGGCGCGGCCGCCAGTTGTTCGGTGCTGCGCTTGACCTGCGCTGCCAGACGGGCTGCGTCGGGCTCGATCACCTGCCCTTCCGGCCCGACAAAATCGGCCACGGTGAGCAGGCGCCGCGGATTGCTGCCCATCGACGGCCGGCAGGCAATCAGACCGCGCGTGTACGGATGCCGGGCGGACTGGAACAGCTCGCGGGTGCTGCCTTCCTCCACCTTGCGGCTGCGATACATCACCACCACGCGATCCGCCACCTCCGCCATCACGCCGAGATCGTGGGTGATGAACAACAGGCTCATGCCGTGGCGCTGCTGCAGGTCGCGCATCAGGTCCAGCACCTGCTTCTGGATGGTCACGTCCAGCGCCGTGGTCGGCTCGTCGGCGATCAGCAACTGCGGCTCGCAGGCCATCGCTTGGGCGATCATCACGCGCTGCTTCTGGCCGCCGGACAGCTCGTGCGGATAGGCGTCGATGCGTCGCTTCGGCTCGGGGATGCCGACCTGGTCGAGCAGCTCTATGGCGCGCTCGCGCGCCGCGCGACGGCCCATTCCCTCATGCCGGCGCAGCACTTCGGCGATCTGCTCGCCGACGCGGAACACCGGGTTGAGGCTGGTCATCGGCTCCTGGAACACCATGCCGATGCGCTTGCCGCGAATGGACTGCATCGCCGATTGCGGCAGCGCGAGCAGATCCTGACCACCGAAATGGATGCTGCCGCTGACGATCCGCGCCGGCGGCTCGGCCAGAAGGCGCATCACCGCCAGCGCGGTGACGCTCTTGCCGGAGCCGGACTCGCCGACGATGCCGACCGTGCCGCCGGCCGGGATGGAGAAGCTCAGATCATCAACCGCGCGGACCACGCCGTCCTCGGTGTGGAAGTCGATGGAAAGGCCGCTGACTTCCAGCAGCGGACGCTCAAGACTCATCAGCGGTCCTTCGGATCGAGCGCATCGCGCAGGCCGTCGCCGAGGAAGTTCAGGCAGAACAGCGTGGCGGCGAGGAAAACGGCAGGGAAAACCAGGGTCCAGGGCGCGTACTCCATGTCCTGCGCGCCCTCGTTGACCAGCGCGCCCCAGGAGGTGTACGGCTCCTGCACGCCGAGGCCGAGGAAGCTCAGGAAGCTCTCCACCAGGATCACCTTGGGCACGGTCAGCGTGACGTAGACGGCGACGATGCCGAGCAGATTGGGCACGATGTGGCGCAGCAGGATGCGCGGCGTCGACACGCCCAGCGCCTGCGCCGCCTCGACGAACTCCTTGTTGCGCAGGCTCAGCGTCTGGCCGCGCACGATGCGCGCCATGTCGAGCCAGATGTAGCTGCCGATGGCGACAAAGATCAGCAGGATGTTGCGGCCGAACACCACCATCAGCAGGATCACCAGGAACATGAACGGCAGCGCATAGAGAATGTCGACGATGCGCATCATCACGCTGTCGACGCGACCGCCGACATAACCGGCCACCGCGCCCCAGGAGATGCCGATCACCAGCGCCACGGCGGTGGCGACCAGGCCGACCATCAGGCTCATGCGGCCGCCGTAAAGCGTGCGCACGAACAGGTCGCGACCGATGGCATCGGTGCCGAACCAGTGGCCGGAGGCCAGACTGGGCGCGGCGGAGATCATGTCCCAGTGCGGGGTGTCGAAATCATAGGCGGAGAGCAGCGGGCCGAAGGCGACCAGCAGCACGATGACGGCCAGCACGATGGCGGCGGCCAGCGCGGCGCGATTGCGGCGCAGCCGGCGCCAGGCCAGTTGCCACAGGCTGCGGCCGCTGGCGGCGGCGGCGGAATCGAAGGCGGGCGCGGAAGCGGAGGCGGCCATCAGTAGCGGATCCTCGGGTCGAGCAAGGCGTACAGCAGGTCGACGATCAGGTTGAAGACGACGATCAGCACGCCGATGAAGATCACCACGCCCATCACCAGCGTGTAATCGCGGTTCAACGCGCCCTGGACGAAGTAGCGGCCCATCCCCGGCAGGCCGAAAATCTGCTCGATCACCACCGAGCCGGTGATGATCGCCGCCGCCGCCGGGCCGAGGTAGGACACCACCGGCAGCAGCGCCGGTTTCAGCGCGTGCTTGGCCAGCACCTTCCATTCCGGCAGGCCCTTGGCGCGGGCGGTGCGGATGTAGTCCGAACGCAGCGTCTCCACCATCGAGCCACGGGTGAGGCGGGCGACGTAGGCCATGTACGGCAGCGCCAGCGCCACCACCGGCAGGATCATGTTGGGCAGCGCGCCATCATTCCAGCCGCCGGCCGGCAGCCAGCCCATGTAGATGGCGAAGAACAGCACCAGCAGCGGTGCCAGCACGAAATTGGGGATGGCGATGCCGGTCATCGCCGCGCCCATCAGCAGATAGTCGGTGCGCGTGTTCTGCCGCCAGGCGGCAATCGAGCCGATCGGAATACCGAGCAGAAGCGCCAGCGCCAGCGCGCTCATGCCGAGCTTGAGCGATATCGGGAAACCCTGCCCGATCAACTCGCCGACGGTGTATTCGCGGTACTGGAAACTCGGCCCGAGATCGCCCTTCAGGATCATGCCGAGATAGCGCAGGTACTGCTTGGGCAAGGGCTCGTCGAGGTGGTACTTGGCGTCCAGGTTGGCCTGGATTTCCGCCGGCAGCGCCTTGTCGCCGTCGAACGGCCCGCCCGGTGCCAGGCGGATCATGAAGAACGCCAGGGTCAGCAGGATGAACAAGGTGGGGATGGCGGCCAACAGGCGCTGGAACAGGTAGCGGGCGAGCATGGGCGGCGTCCGTCGGTTTCCGTCAGTGTTTCAGGATGTACATGTAGCGGGTGCGGTGGTGGTCGCTGGCGTTGGACTGCCAGCCGCGCACGTAGGGCTTCACCAGGCGCTTGCTGACGTAGGTGTAGATCGGCGCGATGGGGTAGTCGGCCAGCATCATGCGCTCGGCCTCCTGGAGGGTCTGCATGCGCAGCACCGGATCGGCGATCAGCGCCGCCTCTTCCAGCAGCGCGTCGTAGCGCGGATTGTCGTAGGCGACGTCGTTCTGCGCGTTCTGCGAGTGGTTGAGGTCGAGATAGTTGGTCGGGTCGAGGTAGTCGCCGATCCAGCCCATGCGGATCACCTGGGTCAGCGTGCGCTGCCGGCGGTTGGCCAGGAACACGCGGAACTCCTCGTTGATCAGGGTGGCGCGAACGCCCAGTTCCTTCTTCCACATGGAAGCGATGCCGAGCGAAATTTTCTTGTGGTTCTGATGGGTGTTGTAGCGGATTTCCAGCGGCAGCGGGTTGTCCGCGCCGTAGCCGGCCTCGGCCATCAACTGCCGGGCGCGCTCGTTGCGCTGCGCCTGCGTCCAGTCCGCCCATTCGGGTCGAACGGCGTCGTAGTCGTAGCCGGGCACGCCGGGTGGGGTGAAGCTGTAGGTCGGAATCTCGCCGAAGCGGGTCAGCTTGTCGGTGATGATGTCGCGGTCGATGGCCAGGGTCAGCGCCTCGCGGACGCGTGCATCGTCGAGCGGCGGGCGCGAGGTGTTGAAGCCGAAGTAGTAGGTGCCGAAATATGGCGCGACGACCAGTTCCTCCTTCAGGTTGGCGGCGATCCAGTCGAACTGGGCATTGGGCACCTCGTAGGTCATGTCCAGTTCGTTGGCGCGGTAGCGCTTGAGCTCGGCGGCCTGATCCTCGATGGGATAGAAGTACACCTCGTCGATGATGGTGTTGGCGTTGTCGTAGAAGTGCGGGTTGCGCACCAGCCGGATGTGCGACTGCATCACCAGCTCGTCCAGCACGTAGGCACCATTGCCGACCAGGTTGCCGGCGCGGCCGTAGGCGTCGCCGTGCTTTTCCACCGAGGCGCGATGCACCGGATAGGCGGTGTTGTGGGTCAACAGTTCGAGGAAGTACGGGGCCGGCGCGTTGAGGCGGATTTCCAGCGTGTAGTCGTCCAGCGCGGCGACGCCCAACTCTTCCTTCGGCAGTTCGCTGGCCATGATCTGGCGGGCATTGACGATCGGCGAGAGGATCATCGCGTACTTGGATCCGGTGGCCGGATCAAGCACGCGGCGGAAGCTGTAGACCCAGTCCGCCGAAGTCATCGGCTCGCCGTTGGACCACTTGGCATCGCGGCGCAGATGGAACACGTAGCGCGTGCCGTCCTCGTTGATGTCCCAACGCTGCGCCACGCCCGGTTGCAGGCTGACGTCCGGCCCGGCCCCGACCAGCCCCTCGAACAGCTCGCGCTGCACGTTGGAGTCCGGCACGCCCTCGGTCAGATGCGGGTCCAGACCCTGCGGCTGCGAGCCGTTGCCGCGATGCAGCACCTGGCGCTCGGCGAGGATGTCCGGATGCGGCCGGCCATCGGCAGTGAAGCGCAGCTCGGGGATGTTCCAGCGCTGCGCCGCCGGCACCCCGGCCTCGTCGGAGGAAGGGTTGGCACCACAGGCGGCCAGAACGAAGACAACACTAGACAAGGCCAGCGCGCGGCAGGCGCCGGCAACACGGAAAACGATCATGGGGCGAAGGGTAACATCCTCCGGACACCGGGCAACCCGATGATTGCCAAGGCCCCGGCCTTGACAGCGACGGCGGCGGCGAGGCCACGGGAAGCTCGGTGCAGGCTGGCGGCAGCGGTGACGAGGACGAGGATCGCGGCGCAGCTCCCTGGCTGATGTACCGAATCAGGTGCACTTATGACGAGTTCCCCCCGCCAGCACGATAGGTTGGGATGAGCCTGCGAACCCCAACCACTGACAATCCCGCTCGCCAACTCGCCTACTCCGTCGCCATCGACCTCGACGCCTTCCAGCCCACGATCCGCCGCGCATGCACGTCGATCACGAACGCCACTTGCACCATGCCCTGCCAGATCGAAACATAGGTGAAGTCGCTCAGCCCCTGGAGACTCACTTCGCCAGCGTGCGCATGGCTTCGGTCAGGCCGTCGATGGTCAGGGGGTACATGCGCTCGTCCACCAGTTGCCGCACCAGGCGGGTGGATTGCGTGTAGTCCCAGCTTTGCCGGGCGTTGGGGTTGATCCAGACCAGTTTCGGGAAGTGTGTGGCGATGCGCTGGAACCAGGCCTGGCCGGCTTCTTCGTTCCAGTGTTCGATGCTGCCGCCGGGATGGGTGATCTCGTAGGGTGCCATGGCGGCGTCGCCGACGAACACGACCTTGTGGTCGGCGTTGTAGCGGCGCAGCAGTTCGTTGATCGGGGTTCGCTCGCTGAAGCGGCGGTTGTTGTCGCGCCAGACCGATTCGTAGACGAAGTTGTGGAAGTAGTAGTGCTCCAGCCGCTTGAACTCGCTGCGGCAGGCGGCGAACAGTGCTTCGCAGGCGTGTACGTGGTCGTCCATGGAGCCGCCGATGTCGAGGAACAGCAGCACCTTCACCGCATTGCGCCGCTCCGGTCGCAGGCGGATGTCGAGCAGGCCGGCGTCGCGGGCGGTGGCGTCGATGGTGCCGTCGAGGTCGAACTCCTCCGCCGCGCCGTTGCGGGCGAAGCGGCGCAGCCGGCGCAGGGCGATCTGCAGGGTGCGCGGGCCGAGTTCGGCGTCCTCGTCCAGGTTGCGGAACTGGCGTTTCTCCCACACCTTCACCGCGCGCCGGCCGCCGCCCCTGGGGCCGACGCGGATGCCTTCGGGATGGTAGCCGCCGGCACCGAACGGGCTGCTGCCGCCGGTGCCGATCCAGCGGTTGCCGCCGGCATGGCGTTCGCGCTGTTCGGCCAGCCGCTTGTGGAACTCCTCCAGCAGTTTCTCCAGCCCGCCGAGGGCCTCGATGCGGGCTTTCTCTTCCTCGCCGAGCAGGCGCTGGAAGGTCTGTCGCAGCCAGTCGTCGGGCACGTCCGCGAGCGTCGCGCCCTCATTGCGTGCGACGCCGCGCAGCCAGTCGCCGAAGGCGCGGTCGAAGCGGTCGTAGTGGCGCTCGTCCTTGATCAGCACGGTGCGCGCCAGGGCGTGGAAGCGCTCGATGTCGGCAAAGGCGAGGTCGGCGTCCAGTGCCGCCAGCAGGTCCAGCCATTCGCGCAGGCTGACCGGCGTTTTGGCGGCGCGCAGGGCTTCGAACAGGCCGATCAGCACGGACCGCGCCGGGTCAGAACAACAGGGCGACCACGAACACGCCGACCATCACGAAGGTCAGCGCGATCTTCACCGCCGTGCCGACCAGCAGGCCGACCCAGGTGGCAAAGCCGACCACGGCGGCGCGGCGCAGGATGTCCGGGTTGCGCCGGCAGGCGATGAACTCGCCCAGCGCGGCTCCGAGCAGCGGCATGAAGATCAGTCCCCACAGGCCGCTGAAGATGCCGGCCACGGTGCCGACGGCGGCACCGAACAGGGCCAGCGGATGCGCGCCGACGCGCTTGGCACCGAGCAGGCCGGCGACGAAATCGGCCAGCCACGACAGCAGGGCGAGAACGATGCACAGGACCACCACCCAGACCGGGACGCGCTCGAAACCGTCGATCCACGCGCCCAGCACGATGCCGGCGGTGACGAACAGCGCCCCCGGCAGGGCCGGCAACACCGTGCCGGCGATGCCGACCAGAATGAGTATGACGACGAGCGCCCACAGCGCGATATCCATGTCGCCACGTTAACCGAGTCGCCGGGCCGGCCGCCATAGCGCGGGTGCGCTCCGATGGCCGATCATTCACGCCACCCCCGCACCGGAGCCGCCCACCATGTCGTCGATCCAGAGCCAAGCCGCGCCCGCCCCCGTCGGTGCCTATCCGCACGCGCGCCGCGTCGGCGATCTGCTGTTCCTGTCCGGTATCGGCCCGCGCACGCCGGGCAGCAACGCCATTGCCGGCAACGTCGTCGATGAGTCGGGCCGGTTGGTCGACCACGACATCGCGGCGCAGACCGAGGCGGTGTTCGCCAACGTCCGGCGGGTGCTGGAAGCGGCCGGCGCGCGCTGGGAAGATCTGGTCGACGTGACCGTCTACCTGACCGACATGCAACGCGATTTCGCCGTCTACAACCGCATCTGGGCGCAGCACTTCCCCGACCCGGCCAACGCGCCCTGCCGCACCACGCTCGGCATCAGCGCCCTGCCGACGCCGATCGCCATCGAGCTCAAATGCGTGGCGGCGCTCGGCGCGACAACAGAACCGGATCGGCGATCCGCCTGAGCCCTTGCCCCGGTCGCTCAGACATCGCGCGATCGGGCATCGATCAATCGATCATCGCCCGCAGCATGGCCAGCAGCAGGGCCTGCAGGCGCTCGGCCCGGTCGAGCTGCCAGGCGGTGCTGTCCTCGTCCATGTACAGGCATTGCGCCAGTTCCATCTGGATCGCCTCGACGCCTTCGGCCGGGCGGCCGTAGTGGCGGGTGATGTAGCCGCCCTTGAAGCGGCCGTTGAGCACCCAGCTGTAGTCGGACTGCGAGGCGGCGACGCGGCTGACGCAGGTTTCGACGTAGGCGCTGCAACTTTTGCCGTCGGCCGTGCCGAGGTTGAGGTCGGGCAGGCGGCCGTCGAACAGCCAGGGCAGTTCGCTGCGGATGGAATGGCCTTCCCAGAGCAGGGCACGGCCGTGCAGGGCGCGCTTGCGCTCCAGTTCGTCGCGCAGGGCGTCGTGGTAGGGCTGCCAGTAGCGCTCGATGCGCTCGCCGACCTCGTCGGCGGAAGGCTCCTCGCCGGGCAGGTAGACCGGGCCGCCGTCGAAACGATGGGTCGGGCACAGGCCAGTGGTGTTCTTGCCCGGATACAGGTTGGCGTCCTCGCGCGAGCGGTTGAGGTCGATCAGGTAGCGGGAATTGAGCGGGATCAGGATCGACGCGCCGAGACGGCGGGCGAAGGCATACAGCCTCGCCATGTGCCAGTCGGTGTCGGGCACGGCGCGGGCGGCGGGAGTCAGTCGCGGCACCAGTTCCGGCGGCAGGGCGACGCCGTCGTGCGGCAGGCTGACCAGGAGCGGCGAGCGTCCCTTGATCAGGCGGGCGATGTGGGTCATGGCAACGGTCCTAGGCCTGCACGGAAGCGGTTCAGCGACGGAACCTGACGGGATCATAGGGCGTCGGGTCGACGCAAGGCGAGCGCCCGCACAGCAGGTCGGCGACCAGTTGTCCGGTGGCCGCCGACATGCTCACGCCCAGCATGCCGTGACCGCAGGCCAGCAGCAGGCGCGGATGGCGCGGTGCCGGGCCGATCAGCGGCAGGTCGTCCCAGGTCATCGGCCGCCAGCCGCACCAGGTCTCCAGCCGCTGCGGGCCTTCCGGCGTTTTCAGGAATTGCCGCGCACCGCGCACCAGGGCCTCGACCCGGGCCGGCGTCAGGCGGCTGTCGTAGCCGGAAAACTCCATCGTGCTGCCGAGCCGGAAGCCGCTGTCCCAGGCGGTGACGCAGACCTGCGGATCCTTCAGCACCAGCGGCCGGCGCGGCACCAGTGGCGGCCGCGAATAGGTGATCGAATAGCCCTTGCCGGGCTGGATCGGCGCGCGGATGCCGAGCGGTGCGAGCAGGGCCGGCGTCCACGCGCCGGTCGCCACGATGATCCGCTCCGCGCGCAGGCCACGGCCATCGTCAAGCCGCAGTTCGCCCTCGTCCGGGTCGATGCCGACCACCGCCGCGCCGCTGTCGATGACCCCGCCGGCGGCGCGGACGATGCGCGCCAGCTCGGCGACGTAGCGATCCGGACGCAACTGCGCGTCGGCCGGGAAGTGCATGCCCCCGGCGACGCCGGGCAGCAGCGCCGGCTCCTCCGCCAGGAGTTGCTCGCCGCTCCAGGCATCGACCTCGATGCCGACCGCGCGCAGGTCGTCGGCCTCGGCCTGCAAACGTCGCCAGCGCGCCGGATCGCGGACGGCGTAGACCAGGCCGTTGCTGGAATACTCGCAATCCAGCCCCTGCCCGGCCACCAGTTCGGCGATCAGCACGCGCGAGGCGTTGAGCAGGGCGGCGCGTCCCTGGGTGGCGGCAAGCCAGTCGCGCCGATTGCAGCGCCGCGCGAAGCGCCACAGCCAGCCGGCCAGTGCCGGGTCCAATCGCGGCCGGACATACAGCGGGGAATCGGCATGCAGCATGCCGCGCAGGCCCTGCGCCAGCACGCCGGGCGCGGCCAGCGGCGGCGCGTGGCTGGGCGTCAGCGTGCCGCAGTTGCCGTGCGAGCTGCCGGCCCCGACGCCGACGCGGTCGATCACCCGCACGCCACGCCCGGCGCGCAGCAGGTACCAGGCGCAGGCGAGGCCAATCACCCCCGCGCCGATGATGAGCACCTCGTCCCGTTCCGTTTCCATCGTCCTCGACCGCCGGAAACCCGTATCGCGACCGGATGTCGCGCCGTAGTGTGTTTATTCTAGATGCGCGGCGCACACTGCCTGCACGCCGCCCGGCCTGCGCCGGGCCAATTCAACTCAGGAGGGACATTCCATGGCCAAGTTCAAATCCACCGCCAAGGGCGGCAAATCGGGCAGCAAGTCGTCCAGCGCCGGCAAGGCCGGCAAGTCGCAGAGCCCGGCCGAATCCTTGCAGTCCAAGGCCGAAGTGCTGTCGCGCTCGATCATGGACTCGGCGCAGCATATCTGGCTGGCCGGCGTCGGCGCCTTCACCCGCGCCCAGGGAGAGGGCACCAAGCTGTTCGAGTCGCTGGTCGCCGAGGGCCTGAGCCTGGAGAAGCGCACCCGCAACCTCGCCAGCGGCAAGGTGGACGCCGTGCGCGACGTGATGGAAAGCGGCGTCGGCCAGGTCAAGGAACGCGCCGCCGATACCTGGGACCGCCTGGAAAAGGTGTTCGAGGACCGCGTACAGCGTGCCCTGGACCGCCTCGGCGTGCCCGGTCGCGATGACCTGCAGGCGCTGATCGCCCGCGTCGACCAGCTCAACGGCGAACTGCGCAAGCTGTCTGCCCAGCCGGCACCCAAGGCGGCCCGCCCGACCCCGGCCAAGCCGGCCGCGAAGAAGGCGGCGGCGAAGAAGCCGGCAGCCAGGAAGGCGGCCACCAAGAAGGCCGCAGCGAAGAAAACCACCAGCCGCAAGGCTCCGGCCAACCCGGTGATCGTCGACGCCACCGACTGATCACTCCCGGCCGACCGGCGCGCTTTGCCGCGCCGACGCTTGATGCTCGCCAGCCAGTCACGACGAAGGCAGACCCCTCCCCTGCCGACTTCGGGCTGGCGAGCTCTTTACCTCCCCCGCGCACGCTAAACTTGCCCGCAGTTCCCGTCGAGGCTTCTCCGGATGGATGCCGGCTCCGCCCTTGCGCCGCTGCTGATCGCCCTGCTCGCCGGCCTCGTCGTCGGCGTCGTCACGGCCGTCATCGTCGGCCTGCGCATGGGCCTGCGCGGTGGCCGCCATCTGGTCGAAAGCGGTCTGTCGCAACTCGGCGAACTGCCCTGGAGCGACATCCAGGGCGCGGTCGAACTGGGCATGCGCGAGCGCGGCTACAGCGCCATGCACAACAGCCGCGAGGACTCCGCGCCCGGCGCGGTAGACACGCTGCTCAGCGACGGCCGCCAATTGCACCTGATGCGGCTCAAACACGGCAGCGGCCTGCGGGTAGACGAATACACCCTGTTCGACCTCGCCACCCGCCGCGATGCCCGCCAGGCGACGCGCGCCTGGCTGGTCACCACCGGGATGGTTCCACCGGCGACGCGCAAGGCGGCGGCCGATGCGGCCATCGAGCTGATCGACGACGCCCAGCTCTGGTCGCTGGTCCGCGACCATCTGTCGCCGCGCACCCGCGAGCGCATCCGCAACCGCCAGCGCAGCAGCCTGCGCAGCCGGATCGGCCTGACCATCGGCCTTGCCGCACTGTTTGGTGTGATGACGTTCGCTGCCGCGCTGCACCTCCAGCGCGCCCTGCAAACGGCATCAGTCGATGTGCCGGCAGCGGCCCTGCCGGCGCAACCGCAAGTCGTCGATGCCGATGCCGGTCCCGTGCCGGAGCCGATCATCACCGAACCCGCGCCCGCTACGCCGACGCCTCCCGCCGCCGCGCC
>JBAYTD010000060.1:0-17037 GCA_041675805.1 Lysobacteraceae bacterium | reverse complement strand
TCGGAGTAGTCGACCAGCAGGATGTGGCCGGTTTCCTTGACGTTGATGATGAACTCCGGGTGCTCGTGGCTGGCGACGATGGCGGCCACGCGCGGCTCGGGGTGGTATTCCTGCGTGTCCACCGTCATGCCGCGGGTGGAGACGACCTTCAACGGTTCCAGGCTGGGGCCGTCCATGATCACGTACTGCGGCGGCCAGTAGGCACCGGCCACGGCCAGCTTGTCCTCGTAGCCCTTGAACTTGGAAGTCTCCACCGAGCGCGCTTCCAGGCCGATCTTGATCTCGGCGACGCGGTCGGGCTTCTCCATCCACAGGTCGATCAGGTCGATCTTGCCGTCGCGGCCGATGGTGTAGATGTAGCGGCCGGAATGCGAGACGCGCGAGATGTGCACGGCGTAGCCGGTCTTGAGGATGCTGATGATTTCCTTGCTGTCGCCGTCGATCAGGGCGATCTCGCCCGAGTCGCGCAGGGTCACCGAGAAGATGTTGTCGATGTTGTACTTGTTCTGCTTGCGCGTCGGCCGCTTGTCCTCGGGGATGAACACCGTCCAGCTATCGCGCATTTCCTTCAGCCCCCACTCCGGCGGATTCGGCGGGGTGTGCTGGAGGAAGCGCGCCATCAGGTCGACGTGCTCGGCGGTCAGCTCGCCGCCGGTGCCGAAGTTGGGCATGCCGCCGGGCGAGCCGAAGTTGATCAGCGCCTTCAGGTACTCGGTGCCGCGCGGCTGGGTCAGGTCGGGGGTCAGCGGCTTGCCGGTGGCACCCTTGCGCAGCACGCCGTGGCAGCCGGCGCAGCGCTGGAAGAAGATCTCGCTGGCCTGGGCGAACTCGTCCTCGGTCATGTCCGGCGCGCCCGGCGTGCGCACCTGCTTGACCGGCGCGCCGCTGAGCATGGTGGGTGCGCCCTCGTAGGCAGCCTGGGCCTGGCTGGTGCCGGGGTGCAGCTCGCCCTGGGCCGGGTCGGAGGACACCGCCAGCGCATCGCGCTGTGCCTTCACTTCCGCCTCGGTGATGCTGCCGCCGGGGTTGTCCCAGCTTGCCAGCACGTAATTGACGATGTCGGCGATGTCGGCGTCGCTGATGTGGCTCTGCGCCGGCATCAGGCTGTTGTAGGTGACGCCGTTGACGACGATTTCGCCCTGCACGCCCTTGAGCACGGTGCTGGCGACCTCGGCCGGAGTCTTGCCGACCAGCCAGTCGGACGCCGCCAGCGGCGGGAAGGCACCGGTCAGGCCCTTGCCGTCGGGCTGGTGGCAAGCGGAGCAGTTGTGCAGGTAGGCAGCCTGGCCATCGGCCTCCTGCGCCAGGGCGGATGAGCCCAAGGCGAGGCCGGCACCAAGCGCCAGCGTGGTCAACAGCAGTTGAGGGGTCCTTTTCATGTCGTAAGCCTGCTCGGTGGGAGTCGGGGAAAAACGAGTGGACCTTGTGGCGGCCCTCGCAGCGGATTGTTCCCTACCTCTGTTACTCCGTACCCTGACCTGTGTCAACCAAAGGTGATGAATTGCGCGCCTGCGACCCGACTTCAATTTGACTTCAATCAGACATCAGCGCCGGCCATCGGCGAGAATGCGAACCAATCACAACGCCGGAACGAGATCGATGAAACGTCGCCTGCTGTCCCTCGCCTTGTTTCCCGGCCTCGCCCTGGCCCAGTCCGGAAGCGATGCCGACGCACCCGATGCCGCCGACGCGACGCGGCTGGACAGCATCGTCGTGGTCGCCAGCCGCGCCGCCGAGCCGCTGAGCCAGGTCGTCGCCAGCGTCGCCCAGGTCGAGCGCGAAGATCTCGACCGCCACCTGGTGCGCGATCTGGAAGGATTGATCCGCTACGTGCCCGGCATCGGCGTCACCCGCGACAGCCACCGCTTCGGCAGCGGTGGCTTCTCGATCCGTGGCCTGGAAGGCAACCGCGTGCGCATCCTGATCGACGACATCCCGCTGGCCGACGCCTACAGCATCGGCCAGTTCGCCTCCGCCGGCCGCGATCTGGTCGACCTGGAGGCGGTCGAGCGCATCGAAATCCTGCGCGGCCCGGCCTCGACGCTGTACGGCAGCGACGCGCTGGCCGGCGTGGTCGCCTTCCGCACCCGCGATCCCGACGATCTGCTGGCGCGCAGTGGAGATACGCGCCATCTCGGCCTGCGGCTGGGCTGGGACGGCATGGACGACAGTTTCCTGCGCGCCGCCAGTTGGGCCGGGGAAAGCGCCTCCGGCCGCTGGCAGGGCATGGCGGTGATCGGCCAGCGCAGCGGCCACGAGGCCGACAACCGCGCCTGGCGCGCCGAAGATGGTCCCAACCCGATCGACTACCGGCGCGACAACGCGCTGGCCAAGCTGGTCCACGATGCCGGCCGCGCCGGCCGCTACGTGCTGACCTTCGAGAGCAACCGCAACGAGCGCCAGACCGAGGTCAACTCGCTGCGCTTCGGCAGTGGCCGCTACAACACCACTTACAGGCTCGACGCCGACGACCGCGACCGCCGCAGCCGCGCCAGCCTCGCCGCGCAATGGCAGCCGTCGTGGTCCTGGCTGCAATCGCTGGACGCGCAGATCTACGCGCAGGACACCTCGGTGCGCCAGGACAGCGACCAGTACCGCCTGGCTGACCGGGCGACGCCGTTCGAGTCGCTGCGTCAGCGACGCTTCGAGTACGACGCCGACGCCGTCGGCCTGGCCCTGCTCGGCCAGTCGCGCTCCGAGGGCGCGCGGCTGCGCCACTGGCAGGTGTTCGGCGTCGATCTGACCACGCAGCGCTACGAGGGCCTGCGCGACGGCGTGGAAACCAATCTCGAAACCGGGGCCAGTAGCTCTCTGGTGCTGGGCGAGCCGTTGCCGGTGCGTGACTTCCCCAACACCGACGCCGACAGCCTGGCGCTGTTCTGGCAGGACGAGATCGGCATCGGCGAGCGCTTCGCCGTCATTCCCGGCCTGCGCGCCGAGTGGTATCGCCTGCGCGCCCGGCCCGACGCGATCTTCATCGAGGACTTCCCGGACGCCAACCCGGTCGACGTCGACGAGCGCCAGGTCACTCCGCGCCTGGGCCTGCGCTGGTCGCTGGATGGCGGCCACAGCTTGTTCGCGCAGTACGCCCGCGGCTTCCGCGCGCCGCCGTTCGGCGACGTCAACATCGGCCTGCTGCTGCCGGTGTTCAACTACGAGGTGCGTGCCAACCCGGACCTGCGCCCGGAGCGCAGCCATGGCCTGGAACTGGGCTGGCGCCACGTCGGCGACAGCCTGCGCGCCAGCGTATCGGTGTACGAGAACCGCTATCGCGACCTGATCGAGTCGCGCGCCAACCTTGGCGTCGAACCCGGCACCGGGCTATTGGTATTTCAGTCGGTCAACCGCGACCGCGCGCGCATCCGTGGCGTCGAGGCCGACCTGCTCTGGCATCTGTCCGCCGAGCGCGCCGGCGGCTGGCAACTGCGCGGCACGCTGGCCGCCGCGCAGGGCGACGACCTGCGCCGCGACCAGCCACTGAACAGCATCGACCCGGCACGCGCCACGCTGGGCCTGCGCTACGAGGCCGATTCCGGCCGCTGGGGCGCGGAAGGTGTCGTGGTCGGCGTGCGCGGCAAGACCCGCATCGACCAGGAGAACGGTCCGTTCTTCGCCCCGCCCGGCCATGCCCGTTTCGACTTCTACGCCTGGGCCGAGCCGTGGCGCGGCGTGCGCCTCAACGCCGGCCTGCTCAACCTCGGCGACCGCCGCTACTGGGCCTGGTCCAGCGTGCGCGGCGTCAGCGCCGACGATCCCGCCATCGGCTTCTACTCCCGGCCCGGCCGCAGCGTGGCGGTGAATCTGGCGTTGGACTGGTAAGGCATCGCGGTCGGCTCGCCGCGCCATCGCAACGGTCGGCGACAACCCGCCACCGGCTGCCCTATGCTGCCGGGCATGTGTCCAGTCCGATGCCCAAACCGCAGCCGGCCCCGCGCCCGAGGCCCTGACGCCCGATGATCGAGCCCTTGCAGAACGGGCTGGACCAGTGGCTGCGGCAGACGCCGGCCGGGTTCTGGCCGGTGATGGGCGGCGTGCTGGCGCTGCTGGTCGTCGCCAGCATCATTGCCGCCGTGCTCAAACGCCGCAAACCCGGCCCGACGGTCGACAACCTGGTGGCGCGGATCAATGCCTGGTGGTTGATGGCGGTGGTGCTGGCGGCCTGTTTCCTGCTTGGCCGCGTCGCCACGCTGCTGCTGTTCGCCGTCGCCTCCTTCCTCGCCCTGCGCGAGTTCGTCACCCTCACCCCGACCCGGCGCGGCGACCATCTGGTGCTGTGCCTGTGTTTCTACGTCGCCCTGCCGTTGCAGTATTTCCTCATTGGCATTGACTGGTACGGCCTGTTCGTGATGTGCATCCCGGTGTACGGCTTCCTGCTGCTGCCGGCGGTGTCGGCACTGGCCGGGGACACCGAGGATTTTCTGGCGCGCAACACCAAGATCCAGTGGGGTCTGATGCTGACCGTGTACTGCATCAGCTACGCGCCGGCGCTGCTGCTGCTCGATATTCCCGGCTACGAGGGCGGCAACCTGCTGCTGCTTCTGTACCTGCTGCTGGTGGTGCAGCTCTCCGACGTGTTGCAGTACGTGTTCGGAAAACTGTTCGGCAAACACAAGCTGGCACCGAGCGTGAGTCCGTCGAAAACCGTCGAAGGACTGCTCGGTGGCGGGCTCTCGGCGGCCGGTGTCGGCGCGGCGCTGTGGTGGATCACCCCGTTCACGCCGTTGCAGTCGGGCCTGATGTCGCTGCTGATCGTGATCTGCGGATTTCTCGGCGGGCTGGCGCTGTCGGCGGTCAAGCGCAGCCTGGGCGCGAAGGACTGGGGCCGGATGATCGACGGCCACGGCGGCATGCTCGACCGGCTGGATTCGGTAACCTTCGCTGCGCCGATCTTCTTCCACGTGGTGCGCTTCGTCTTCGCCTGAACATTTCGCCGACACTGCCCGCCTCATCATCGCTCCCAGCCGCCCGCCGCCACGCCAAGCCATGACCCGACTGCCTTCCCTGTTCGTTTCCCTCGGCTCGCAGGACAGCGCCGCATCGATCACCGAGCACGCCGCCCGGCTGGCCGCGCTGGCGCGCAGCCTGCCGCGACCGCGCGCCATCGTGGTCGCTTCCGCGCACTGGCTGACCCGCTCACCGATGGTCGGCGGCGCGACGCGGCCGGTGACCATCCATGATCCCGGCGGCGCGGCGCATCCGCTGTTCGACCTGCGCTATCCCGCCTCCGGCGATCCGCACCTGGCGCAGCGCATCGTCAGCCGGCTGGAGCTGGCCGGCCTCGCAGCAACGATCCATCCGACCCGCGGCCTCGACCACGGCATCTGGGCACCGCTGCACCTGCTTTATCCGCAGGCCGAGATTCCGGTCACGCCGCTGGCGATCCAGCCGCACCTGGGTCCGCACCACCAGTTCCTGCTCGGCCGCGCGCTGGCTCCGTTGCGCGAGGATGGCGTGCTGCTGATCGGCTCCGGCAGCCTGCGCCAGCCGTCGACGCAGCCCAGCGGCCAGCGGGGCGACGCCGATACGCGGGCCTTCGTCAAATGGCTGGAAGGACGGATGGCGCGCGACGATCTGCACGCGCTGTTCGACTATCGCCGCCAGGCGCTGCTGGCCGGCCACGCCGCGCCCAGCGACGAACACCTGCAACCGCTGTACTTCGCCCTGGGTGCCGGCGGCGGCGACCTGCTGGGTGCCGAACGCCTCGACATCGGCGCGGCGCGCGAGGCGCTGGCGATGGATGTCTACTGCTTCGAGGGCGAGCACCGCGAGCCGGCCATCGCGCAGGCCGTGGCCGCGCCTTGAACGCCTGCGGCCGGTCGCCGTGCTGACGGCCGCCGCGCAGGATCTGCCGCGCCCGCTGCGCTGGCTGCTGCTCGGCCTGTTGATGCTGATCGTCGCCGCCCCGTATCCGGCGACCACGATCATCCTCGACCTGGCGCGCGATCTGGTCGCGGCGATGCGCATCGGCAGCGGCGCGGAACTGCCGCTGCGCGGGCCGGTGATCAATGCCATGGGCCATCTGGGGCCAGCCTGGTTCTACCTGCTGGCGCTGCCCTTGTGGCTGTCCGGATCGACCGCCTTCACCCTGCTGTTCATCGGCCTGCTGGCGGCGCTGAAGGTACCGCTGGCGTTTGCGCTGGGCCGCCGGCTGGACGGGCCGGCGCTGGGCTGGGCGTTTGCCGTGGCGATGTGCCTGCCGGGTTGGGCGCAGGTCAGCGCGCTGATCGTCACCCACACCAGCGTCGTCGAAACCATGCTGCTGGCCAGCGCGCTGGCGGCGCTGCGACTGGCGGAACGGGCCACGCCGGGGCGCTGGATCGCGCTTGGGCTGGCGCTGTCGATGGCCCTGCATGCGCATCCTTCCACGCTGGCGCTGGGTCCGCTGCTGGTGCTGCTGCATCGACCGCTGCGCGCGCTGCCGGGTCGGCATTTGCTGGTCGGCGGCGGCCTGCTGGTGCTGGCGGCGGCCCTGCCCTTCCTGCCCGCCCTGCTGGCGGAATGGCGCGACGGCTGGCCGCTGCGCGCGGGCGTCGCTCGCTATGCACAGGACTGGGCCGACAGCGGCTCGCTGGCACGCCTCGCCCTGGGCGGCGCGTTCGGCGGCGGCTGGATGCTCAGCGAACATCTGTCCGACGGCCTGCCGCGCATCGCGCTGCGGCTGATTCTGCCGCTGCTGTGGCTGGTTGCGCTGGCCGGCGCATTGCGTGCCGCGCTCGGCCGCCAGCGGCGTCTGTTGCTGGTGTTGGCGGCGGGTCTCCTCGCCTGCCTGGCCGGCGTACACCTGTTGCGCCCGCAGCACACCCCGTTCTACATGGTGCTGGCGGCCTGGCCGCTGATCGCCGGCACGCTGGCAGCCGGCGTCGCGCACTGGCTGGCGCGGACGCAAACGCGCTGGCTGGGACTGGGCTGGTTGCTGCTCACCGCCCTCGTCGCCGGCCATGCCTCGCTACTGCCGATCCTGGCCGCCGAGCGCGGCGGCATCCGCCTTGCCGAAGGGGCGATCATCGACGTGCGCCGCTTCGATTCGCCGGCCTCGGACAAGGCGGTGCTGCCAGCCTGGCGCGCCGAGCGGCTGGCGCGACGTTTGTGCGCCACGCGCAATGCGGTGGTCATGCACGCCGAACTGGCGGCACTGACCGACGCCGCCCTGGCACTGCCGATCCGCCTGCGCTGCGGCGAGCCCGACTGGCTCGGCATCGGCGGCGGTGCCGATCATCGGCAGGCGCGGCACCTGCTCGGCCTGAGCCCGGTGCAGCTGCGTGCGCTGGGCCTGAAAGCCGACGCCCGCTGGGGCGATACCTTCAGCCTGGCCCCGGCACGGGTGATCGCAGCCGCCGGCAGCGAACGCGTACCCGATGGCAGTCGCTATCCGTTCCGCCTGCGCACGGCGACGCCGCTGGCCGAGCATCGCTGGGAGTTCGAGGCCGCCGCCGACGAAGTGGTGCTGGTCAGCCAGTTGTTCCAGTTGTACGACGGTGCCAGCACCCTCGGCGTCAGCGCCAACGGCCGCGTGCTGACACCGGCGCTGCAGAGCTTCGCCACCAGCGCCTGGCGCTGCGCCGACTGCGCCGAGCCGGTCCGCTGGCAGGTGGACATCCGCACCGACCTGCCCGGGCGCGCCGACATCGTCATCGCCGCGCCGCCGCGCTGAGCCGGTCCGCGCGCCAGCCGCTACCATGGCGGCATGCCCGCGCGCGTCCACGCCCCCTTGCAGTTGCGCCAGATTGGCGGCCCGATCCTGGCCGAGTTGCCGACGCTGGATCGGCTGTGCCGGATCGGCCGCGCGGCGGGTGCCGACCTGTTGCTGCCCGATCCGCACGTCTCGCGCCGGCACGCGCTGATCGAGCCGCACGGCGAACGCCTGCTGCTGCGCGACCTCGGCGCGCGCGGCGGCACCGAACTCAACGGCCAGCGCATCGACCCGGCACGACCGGCCGCCTTGCGCGCCGGCGACCACCTGCGCATCGGCCCCTGGCTGTTCGCACTGGCCGCGCCCGCCGCCGAGCCCATGCCCGACCTGGCGCTGGACGAGGACGGCGAGACGCTGTTCCAGACGCTGCCCGGCTCGGCGACGCGGGCCGACATGGCCGCCTTCGCCCGCTTCGCCGCCCGCGCTTCGGCCTGTCGGCGGATCGAGGATCTGGACCGCCTGCTGCTCGACGAACTGCGCCGCCGTGCCGAACTGGACGGCGCGGTGCTGCTGACCCCGGCCGGCAACGGCCACGGGGTGCATCTGGTCGGCGCCGATCCGCCCGGCGCGCAACCACAGGCATTGGCTCGCCGGCTGCTCGAACAGGCCGCCGCCGGCGAGCCGCTGCTGATCGACGCCGCCGGCAACACCTCGCTGCGCAGCACCCTGGTCGGCCTGCCGCCGACCGGGTCGGTCTGCGTGGCGCTGCGCGAGGACGGCCGAGCGCAGGCCTGGCTGTACGGCTGGCGACATGGCCCGCTGCACCCCGAGGCGGCGCTCGGCGACTACCTGCGCGGTCTGGCCGAACTCGGCCAGGCGCTGCGCGGCGGCCTGCTGCAAAGGCTGGCGCTGGAACGCCACGCACGGCTGGAAGCCGACCTGCAAGAGGCGCAGGCGGTGCAGCGTCGCCTGCTGCCGCCGGCAGCCGGCGAACTGGGCGCACTCGGCCACGCCTGCCTGTTCCGTCCCGGCCGCTCGGTATCCGGCGACCTGCTGTTGCTGCATCCGCGTGCCGATGGCGGCTGCCGTTTCCTGCTCGGCGACGTCGCCGGCTCCGGTGCCGGTGCCGGCCTGCTGATGGCCCAGCTTTGCGGACTGGCGCAGGCGGCGCTGCAAAGCGATCTCCACCTGGTCGCCACCGCCGGCCTGCTCAACGACGCCCTGCTGCGCATCGGCGAGGGCCGCTTTGCCACCGCAATCCTCGGCCACATCGACGCCGACGCCGGCCATGTCGACCTGATCGACGCCGGCCACGGCCTGGTTTTGTGGGCAGGTGCCGACGACGCGCTGCACACACCGCCATCGCTGTCCGGCGGCCCGCCGCTCGGCGTGATCGACCTGCCTTACGCGCCCTGCCGCCTGCCGCTGCCGCCCGGCACACGCCTGCTGCTGGCCAGCGATGGCGTGCCGGAACTGCGCAACCCGGCCGGCGAAGCCTTCGGCCTCGAACGCCTCGCCGCCGCCCCGGTCGGCAGCACCCCGGCAGCACAGGTGGCCGCCATCGCCAGCGCCATGGATGCCTGGTCGGGACCGGCCGCCGCCGGGGATGATGCGACGGTGCTGTTGCTTCAGCGGCGGTGATTGCGCAACCGGCAACGCGGGTTCATGCGGGTGATTTCCGGGCGTGCTGAAGGCAGCGACGCGGCTTTACTCGCCTGAATGGGGGATGTCACCCAAGTCAGGCGGATGACGCCGAACCACTCACAACCAACAGGAAGAACCCACCCATCGCCGCCACCGAAGCGAACAAATCCCGCCGAACGAAGCGAATCCCGGCACCCCGCCAGGCCGGTGCACCCCAAACATCGCGATCACCGCCGCCCACCGCACCGAAACATCGCCGCAGAGACACCGCGTCAGAACTCCAGATCCAGCCCCGCACACAGGTAATCCACCAGCGGTGCCAGGCGTTGCAGGTCGCGTTCGATCAGCGGGCGCAGGCCGGGGCCGGTCATCGTGGCGTCGTCGAGGCTGCGCCAGAGCACGAGGTTGCGGTGTTTGAGGTCTTCGATGAACTCGAAGTCGACGGGAAAGCCGCGCGGCGGGCGGATCAGTTTGTCGCCGTCGTGCAGGGTGAAATCCTGTCGCAGCGCCGGGTCGTGGGCGGCGGCGCGCCAACTGGCGGGGTTGTCGAAGATGAACTGGCGCAGGCGGTGCAGCGTCGGTGGCTCGGGATGCCAGATGCCGGCACCGATGAAGCTTTCGCCGGGCTGCCAGTGCAAGTAGAAGGCCGGCGTCGGCGTTTCCCGGCGGCGCTGGTGGAACAGCCGCGCGCCCTGCCAGGGTTTGTACGGGGATTTGTCGTGGCTGTAGCGGATGTCGCGATGGATGCGGTACAGCGAGCCGCCGAGCGCGCGCGGGTCGGCGTGGAAGTGCGGGCTGATCGCCGTCAGGGCCGGTTGCAGGTCGGACAGCAGGCGCTGGAAGGGCTGGCGGACGTGCTGTTCGTAGTCGTCGCGATGGGCCTGGAACCAGTCCTTGTCGTTGTGGCGGGCGAGGTCGGCGAGGAAGCGCCTGCCGCGCGGGCCGAAGTAGCGGGTGTCGGGGTCGTTCACGTCAGTCGAACAGCTTGCCGGGGTTCATGATGCCGTTGGGGTCGAGCACGCGACGGATGCCCTGCATGATGGCGACCTCGGCGGCGCTGCGGGTGCTGCCCAGCCAGGGCTTCTTCACCAGGCCGATGCCGTGCTCGGCGGAGATGCTGCCGCCGTGGGCGCGCAAGGCCTCGGCCAGCAGGTCGGTGACGCGCTCGCAGGCGGCGACGAAGTCGGTCGCCGCCATGCCGGCGGGGCGCAGCACGTTGATGTGCAGGTTGCCGTCGCCGATGTGGCCGAACCAGACCACTTCGAAGTCGGGATAGGCGGCGGTCAGCAGCGCCTGCGCCTCGGCGAGGAAGGCCGGCATCGCGCCGACCCGCACCGAGATGTCGTTCTTGTACGGCGCGTGCGGAGCGAGGCTTTCGGTGATGCCCTCGCGCAGCCGCCACAGTGCGGCGGCCTGGGCCTCGCTCTGGCTGATCGCGCCGTCCTCGACCAGCGCGGCCTCCAGCAACTCATCGAACGCGCTCAGCGCCGCCTCGGCGTCGGACTCGCTGGCGACATCGAACTCGCAGACCACGTAATGGCGATGATCGGCCTCGAACGGCCGTTGTCCGCCGTGCGCCAGCACATGCCGGAGCGCAGCATCGGTGAAGAACTCGAAGGCCGACAGCCGCAGCCGCGCGCGCAACTGCGCGAACACCTGCATGATCGCGGCGAACGAGGGCAGCGCCAGCAGCATCACGTTGGACGGCGGCGGCGGATCGGTCAGCCGCAGGGTGGCCTCGACGATGATCCCCAGCGTGCCCTCCGAGCCGATGGCGAGGTGACGCAGGTCGTAGCCGCTGGCGTTCTTGACCAGGCCGCGGTTGAGGTCGAGCAGGTCGCCGCTGCCGGTCACCAGTTTCAGCCCGGCCACCCATTCGCGGGTGTTGCCGTGGCGCAGCACGCGGATGCCGCCGGCATTGGTGGCGATGCTGCCACCGATGGCCGCCGAGCCGCGCGCGGCGAAGTCCACCGGGTAGCAGGCACCGTGCGCGGCGGCGGCGTCCTGCACCGCCTGCACCGGCGCGCCGGGCTGCACGGTGAGGCTGCGGTCGATGGGGTCGAAGGCGAGCACCTTGTTCATCCGCTCGGTGCTGACCACCAGCTCGCCGTTGGCCGCCACCGCGCCGCCGGACAGCCCTGTGCGCCCGCCGGAAGGCACCAGGGCGACGCGCCGTGCATTGGCCCAGCGCACGATGCCCTGCACCTCGTCGATGCTCGAAGGCAGGGCGATGGCCAGCGGGGCCGGGGTCCAGCGCCGGGTCCAGTCACGACCGTAATGTTCGAGGTCGGCGGGATCGGTGCGTAGCGCCAGCGCCGGCAGGCGCGCGGCCAGGTCGGCCAACAGGGAGGCGGTCATTCGGGTTCCAGCGGGCGGAGGGAAGGCCCCGGCGCAAGCGCGGCCGGTCGCCGGCAAGCCTGCCAGCGATCCCCGGCTTCGTCCACCGGGTTGCCTGGTCGGGACGGGGATGGTCCGTGCTTCGATAGCTCACCACGAACGGAACGCGGGATCGAACCATGGGGAGAGGATCGATCCCTCAAGATAGCCGTTCGTGCCGAGGTATCGAAGCAGAACGACGGGCGGGAATCCGTCGCCATCCGTGAGCTAAGGCTCGCCCGCCGCCCACCGCGATGCCGGAAGCGGCGCGCGCCATGAGTCCGCTTCGCGCGACCCGCGCAGTTTGATCTGCAACTCGCCGTGCTCGGCATCGAGGCGGATCGGCCGTGACGTGGCCGGTCGCGCCGCCAGCGCCGCTTCCACGTCGGCGATTTGCAACGCCGGGCCGTCGGCTTCGCTGCGCAGCCGCCACAGCGTGTCGACGACACCCAGCATCGCCTGCATGTCCTGCACGCGGCGCGGATAGTCGGCGTAGGCCGGCGTGGCGATGCGCTGCAAGGCGCAGCCGAGGAAGTTGCCGACGCATTCCAGCCGCCACATCGACGCCTCCACCGGCGGCAGGTCCAGCGCCGCGTCCTCGCGCAACTTGCGGCGGAACTCCCCGCTACAGACGTAGACATAACCCGGCGCGGCCAGCGCCCGGGTCCGCGCCGGGTCGAACAGCAGGGATTGCAGCGGACCGCCGGTGTCGGTGTCCTGCATGACGCTGAAGGCCCAGCGGGCTTCGCCGATCATCGACGGGCACAGGTCGGGGGCGATGGTCTCCGGGTCGAAGGCGGTGGCGCAGGCGGCCGGCAGCGGGTGGTCCAGCGGCAACTCGGCCAGCATGTCGGCGACCAGGGCGGCGTTGCCCTCGACCATCGCCGCCGCGATCATCACCACGATCAGGCTGTCGCCGTGGGCACCCAGCCGCCGCCAGGTGAGGACATCGGTGCAGGCGGCGTCCAGTGCCGCATCGACCCGGCCTTCGACGAAATCCAGCGCGCTGCCGGTCAGCGAGACAGCGACGCGGTGAAACTCCGGAAACGGCATTTGCAGGCCGGGCGGAAAGCGGCTGCGGTAATGGTCGTTCTGCGCCAGTTCGCGCGCCCGCGCGAGCAGGGCGGCATCGCGCGCCAACCGGTCGGCGTAGCCAGTGGACTGTTCGCGTACCTTGGCCAGGCAGGCGGTTTCACGCAGACCGCAATAGGCCGGCTCGTCGTCGCTGACGCGCGGATAGCGGCCCTCTGCCGTGCTGCGACTGTCGGCCACTGGCGGCGATTCATCCCCGGCGGCGAACTGCTGCCGATAGCGCGCCAGATCGGCCTCGACGACGGCGGCACGTTCGTCGGCCGGGATGTCGTAGGGCATCAGCCAGAGCAGGTCGAAGGCGTTGTCGCCGGTCGCCGGGGCGGCGTTTTCGATCAGCGCCAGCGCCTCGCGCTGGGTGTCGCTCGGGCCGCTCAGGCGCGACCAGGCGAACAGCAACACCGCCAGCGCGGCAAGGGCAAGCAGCCCCGCGCCGATCCACTTGATTGCCCGCATCGTCATCGCTCCCGTATTCGCCGGCCTGCGCCGCATCATCGGCAACGACGGCCGCACGCGGCAAGGATGACGCCATCACATACTTGTCCGGCGGCTAGAATCCGGCCATGCACTACCGCTTCGGCCCCTACCGTTTCGATGCCCGCAACGTCCAGTTGGAAGGCCTGCAGGGCGTGATCGCCTTGCGCCCGATGACGCTCAAGCTGCTGCACGCGCTGCTGGAGTCCGCACCCGACCTGATCGCCCACGACGACCTGCTCGACCGTGTCTGGGGCCGGCAGGCGGTGACGGCGGGCGTGCTGTCGCAGTCGATCCGCGAACTGCGACGGGCGCTGGGCGAGACGGCGCAGGCCCCTGTCTACATCGAAACCCGGCACAAGATCGGCTATCGCTTTGCCGGCCCACTGCAGCGCATCGACACCGAAGCGGCCGACGCGGCAGTCGATGCGCCACCGGACGCAACCACCACCGACGCCGAGGCAAAGGCTTCGCCGCGCTCGCCGTGGCTGGCGCTGGTCGCGATGATCGGCGCGCTGGCCTTGCTGGTCGGCCTCCTGCTGTGGCGCGAGGCGCGGCCGCCGGTTTCGGCGCAGGAGCAATCGGTCGAAATCGTCCATGACGGCCGCCCGCGCGAGCCCGAGGCGCTGCGCTGGTATCGCGAAGGACTGGACGCGCTGGCGGCACACGATCCCGTCCGCGCACAGGAGCGGTTCGAGCTCGCCCTGGATCGCGAGCCGACTGCCATCGCCACACTGGCCGGGCTGGCGCAGGCGCTGGCCGAACGCGGCGAGGCGCGCCGCGCGCTGGAACTGGCACAGCCCTTGCGCGATGGCGCGGCGGCGCTGCCACGCGAGGCGCAGTTGCACATCGCCGCCTTCCTTGCCCGGCTCGAACAGCGCCACGACGACGCCCTGCGCCAACTCACGGCGCTGTCGGCGCTCAACCCCGGCGATACCGATGCCGGCCTGCGGTTGGCGGCGTTGCAGATCGAGACCGGCGACACCGCCGCCGCCGAGGCCACGCTGGCGCGCCTGGCGATGCTGCCGCGCGTCGACCCCGCGCGGCTGGCCCTGCTGCGCGCGCGCATCGCCGGCATACGCGGCGACCAGCCGGCAAGACTGGCCGCCGCCGGCGAGGCCGCCGACGCACCGACGGATACCGCATTGCACGCCGAAGCCCTGCTGGAACAGGGCCACGCCCTGCTGCTGTTCGGCGACATCGACGGCGCGACGGCGATCCGCGACGCGCTGACCGCCTTGCCGGCCCTGCCGCACTGGCCGGCCATCAGCCTGCGCACCGACCTGTTCGCCGCCACCCTGCGCCGCGACGCCGGCGAACTGGCCGAAGCCATCGAACTGTTCCGGCGCTGCACGGAATCGGCCCATCGACATGGCCTGCCGGCGCTGGCCAGCGCCGCCCGCCGCGAGGCTGCCCACGTGCAGTTCCTCGCCGGCCGTTACGACCAGGCCATCGCCGAACTGCAAGCGGTGGAACGCGAACAGACCGCGCTCGGCGATCCGCGCGCGCTGGCCAGCACCCTCGGCATCGCCGCCCTGGCGCAGCAGCGCCATGGCGATCCCGACGCCGCGCAGCAACTGGCGCAGCGCGCGCTGGCAATCTACCGGGACAGCGGCGACGCCGGTGGCGAAGCCGGCGCGCGCAACACCCTCGGCATGCTGTATTCGCGCAGCGGCCGCCACCCGGAGGCGCAGCAGCAATGGGAAGCAGCGCTCGACCTGTTCGAGCGCATCGGCAACCGGCGCGGCGTCGCCACCGTGCGCAGCAACCTCGCCATCGCCCATGGCAATGCCGGCCGCCCGGCCGCTGCCCGCGAAGCCAACGAAGCCGCGCTGGCGATCTTCCGCGAACTCGGCGCGACCGCCGACGTGGCACGACTGCAATTCAACCTCGGCATCCAGGATCGTCGCGCCGGCGAACTGGCGGCGGCCGAACAACGTCTGGGCGAATCCCTGCAAGGTTTCACTGAACTAGGCACGGAATCGTTCCGCCTGCAGGCCATCGCCAGTCTCGCCGAACTGCGCCTGCTGCGCGCCGACCCCGAAGGCGCGCAAGCCCTGCTCGCCGATCTCGACCCGGCCAACCTCGCCCCACCCGAACGCGCCGCCGCCATCGCCAGCGCCCAGGCGCGACTGGCCCTGCTGCGCGCCGACATGGAAAGCGCCCGCGCCGGCTTCGAACAGGCCCGGCAACTGCGCGAACACGCCGGCCTGATCGACTGGATGCGCTTCAGCGAACTGGATCTGGCGGAACTGGCTGCCGTCGAGGGTCAATGGCTGCATGCGGAACAACGTGTCCGCGAACTGCGCCGCGACATGGCCCGGCACGGCGACCCCCGCGCCGCCCTGCAGGCCGGCATCCTGCTCGCCGCCATCCTCCACGCCCGCGGCGACCTTGATGCCGCGGCGCGCCTGCTCGACACGCTGGACGACGACCTCGCCGAACACCCCGACGCCGTGCTGGCGATGCGCCTGGACCTGGTCCGCGCCGCACAGACCCCGGGCGACCGCAACCAGGCGCTGGCCCACTTCGCCGCCCGCGCCGAAGCCGCCGGCTTCGACCTGCTGGCCCTGCGCGCCGGCCTCCTCGGCAACGACGCCACCGCCCGCCAGCGCCTCGCCCAACTCGGCATCCGGATGGCAGGCATGCCGCCGCTGTTGCCGTACTGAGGCACCCCGCCCCGGCCAAACCGGCGCGCTCGGCCGATGACGCAACCCGGCTGGTGCCCGCGCTCCCCGCGCGATCTGCAAATGATTGTTCCCACAAAAATTTCAGGGAACTTTCAGAAAACTTTCAAGCATTCCCGGTGGCCATCCCGCGATGCTCCGGGACGCTCCGACGCTGATCCTGTGCAGCGCGGTTCAGAACCTCATCCCAACCCCTCTTCCGAGGGGAGTGGGGTCTTCCCTGCCAATACGAGGCACTCCCATGCGCTCCATCGTCCTGCTGTTTCTCGGCCTGTGCGCCTTCGCCGCCCAGGCTCAAACGCCGGTCGCCGATCCGACGTCCTTCCTCAATGCCCGCCTCTACAACGACGGCAGCATGCTGCTCGAATATGTCGACGTGGTGTTCGCGCCCGACGCGCCGGCCAATGGCAGTCTGCGCATCGAGCAGGCCAATGGCACCGAGCTGGCGCGTTATCCGCTGGCCGGCGATTACCGCATGCGCGACAAGGCGTTCGGCCGCCTGCCGGTAAACGGCCATGCGCGCTGGCAGGCACCGGGCAGCGGCGATTACCGCCTCGTGCTGAACCTGGGCGGCGCGGACGTGACGCAATTCCCGTTCAGCGTGTCGCAGCAGTCCAGCGGTGATCCGTTCAATCCAGCCGCCACGGCGCGCTTCGACGGGCCGTGGCGCACGCTGGGCTATCTGCTCAAGCGCGAGTACCGCGATACCCATCTCGTCGATCTGGTGACCTGGGTCGGTGCCACCGATCTGGCGAACGGCAAGCTCACCGACCAGTCCATCGCGCGGCTGTACCGTGGCGGCACGCAGATCGGCCACAGCCGCGAAAGCGCCGGCCATATCGACGCCAACACGCCTTACAAGCAGCAGGCCTACGCCTTCTTCGCCCCGCACGAAGCGCGTCGCGCGCATGAAGCCCCACCGATCGGCGTGGCTGACCTCGTCGATGGCAGTTACGAGATCCGCATCGAGCGCAGTTCCGACGGCAAACGGCTGCGCAGCTTCCCCTTCAGCGTGAAATCGGGATAGGGGACGGCGGTAGATGACCGCCGTTCCCCTCCCACACCACCCGGCATGCGGGTCCGCACCGGGCGGTTCGAGGGATTGAGGTTTACGACAAGCGCGGCAGGCCGAGGCGA
>JBAYTD010000059.1:0-17308 GCA_041675805.1 Lysobacteraceae bacterium | reverse complement strand
TGGTCACCCATGTCGACGCCGACCCGCTGTCCCGCGCGTTGGCCCTGGCCGGCGAGTTCGCCGAGCGCTCGCCGGATGCCGTGCTCGCCGCCAAGCGCGTGCTGGACGCAATGGCCGGGGCCAGCGTCGGCCGCAGCCTCGCCCTGGAGCGACGCTGGCAACTGCGCCTGCTGCGCAGCCGCAACGCCGCCATCACCCGGGCTCGCGGCAAGGATCCGACGACGCCCTGGGCACCGCGCCAGTACCGGGATTGAGCGCACGCACATCGTTGTTCGAGCAAACGTCCGTTCGAGTGAATGTGACGGTCTGTGACCAGCCTCGCACTCGCTTCCGTCAGTACTGACGTAGCGCGTCCGTTTGTGCCCTTGACCGGCGCATAATTTCGATTTTTCTCGCAGGGCAGCCATCGACCCGGCCCCAGCAATACGCACACCCATCCTGCTTTTTTGTGCCGCATCATCATCCGGCGAAGGAAAAACGGCCTTTTTTCATTCATTTGCGCCAGGATCGCCGCAGCGCCTGCTGCATCGCACAAAAGTTTCAGATGAAACAATGCGTTGCGGCCAATTTTCCGATTGACGGCGGCGCGGATCGCTGCATAGGTTCGGCGCTGCTTCCGCCGCTGGATGAAGGCGGAAGTCGCATCCACTTCCCGGCCAGCCAGCGCCCGTTCGCGGGCATCGGCAAGACCGGGGCGCGGGCGCTCCGCCACCGCAAGGGCGGAGTGCAAGGGGACGGAGGCGGCGGGGAGCGCCGCTTCGGGATGCGTGGAAAGACCGCAGGACGGTGCCTGCCATGGCCGTCCGACGACTCGACTCTTTCACTTTGGGGCCACACACGTGCAAACACGCCATCCACGTTCCAACCGCGTGCGCATCGCCGCGCTCGCCATCGCGCTTTCGCTCACTCCGCTCGCTGCCAACGTCGCCGCATCCGACTTCCAGGGCAAGGTATTGAACGCCGCCGCCGTCGATGATCGCGGGCAGCAGCGCTTCATCATCAAGTTCAAGGAAGGCTCGTCCGCACGCGGCAGCGACAACGCCGCGCGCAGCCACCTCGGCACGCTGGCGCGCAATGCCGGCGTCAAGATGGTCCATGACAAACGGCTCGCCATCGGCGCCGACGTCATCGAAGTGTCCGAGCGCCTGGACCGCGTCGCCGCCACCCGACTGATGGAGCAACTGGCACGCGATCCGAGCGTGGAATACATCGAGCCGGACGCCGTCATGACCGCCCTGCTGACCCCCAACGACACCCGCTACGGCGAGCAGTGGCATTACTCCAGCAACAGCGCCGGCATCCGCGCGCCGGCCGCCTGGGACGTGACCAACGGTGCCGGCATCCGCGTCGCCGTGATCGACACCGGCATCGTCGCGCACAGCGACATGGACGCCAACATCGTCGGCGGCTATGACTTCATCTCCAGCTCCGCCACCGCCCGCGACGGCAACGGCCGCGACGCCGATCCGCGCGACGAGGGCGACTGGGTGTCGGCCAACGAGTGCGGCTACAGCCATCCGGCCAGCGGATCGAGCTGGCACGGCCTGCACGTCGCCGGTACCGTCGCTGCGGTGACCAACAACAACAAGGGCGTCGCCGGCGTCGCCTACGGTGCCAAGGTGGTGCCGATCCGCGTGCTCGGCAAATGCGGCGGCACGTTGTCGGACATCGCCGACGCCATCGTCTGGGCCGCCGGCGGCAGCGTCGGCGGGGTGCCCGCCAACGCCCATCCGGCCGAAGTCATCAACATGAGTCTGGGCGGTTCCGGCTCCTGCGGGGCAACCTACCAGGCCGCCATCGACGCCGCCGTCGCCAATGGCACGACCGTGGTGGTCGCCGCCGGCAACGAGAACGTCAACGTCTCCAACTCGCGCCCGGCCAACTGCAACAACGTGATCGCCGTGGCCGCAACGACCAGTGCCGGTGCCCGCGCCAGCTTCTCCAACTACGGCACCCTTGTCGACGTCGCCGCGCCCGGACAGGGCATCCTGTCGACGCTCAACGCCAGTTCGACGACGCCGGGCACGGAGAGCTACGCCAGCTACAACGGCACCTCGATGGCGGCACCGCACGTCGCCGGCGTGGTGGCGCTGATGCAGTCGGTGGCTGTGAACACCCCGGCGAGCGTGGAAACCATCCTGAAGAACACCAGCTATCCGCTGCCCGGTGCCTGCTCCGGCGGCTGCGGCAGCGGCATCGTCGACGCCGCAGCGGCGGTCGCGGCGGCCAGTGGCGGCGGCTCGCCCAATCCCGATCCGGGCGGGACGCTGACCCGCGGCGTCGCCGTGACCGGCCTAGGTGCCGCCTCCGGCAACGCGCTCAACTTCACCATGAGCGTGCCGGCCGGAGCCAGCAACCTCAGCTTCGCCACTTCCGGCGGCAGCGGCGATGCCGATCTCTACGTGAGGTTCGGCAGCGCGCCGACCGACGCCAGCTACGACTGCCGCCCGTACCAGTCAGGCAACAACGAGACCTGCTCCTTCGCCACGCCGCAGGCCGGCGTCTGGCACGTCCGGGTGAAGGCGTACTCGACCTTCTCCGGCCTCAGCCTGGTCGGCAACTACACGACCGCGCCGAGCAACGTCCCGCCGGTGGCCAACTTCAGCTTCACCGTCAACAACCTCAGCGTGAACTTCAGCGACACCTCCAGCGACAGCGACGGCAGCATCGCCTCGCGCAGCTGGAACTTCGGCGACGGCAGCTCGTCCAGCGCCGCCAACCCGTCGAAGACCTATGCCTCGGCCGGCTCCTACACGGTCGGCCTGACCGTCACCGACAACGCCGGTGCCAGCCACAGCGTCAGCAAGACGGTGACCGTGACCGCGCCGCCCAGCGGCGGCGGCACGCTGACCAAGGGCGTCGCCGTGAACGGGCTGTCGGCCAGTTCCGGCAACGCGCTGAACTACACCCTGGCGGTGCCGGCCGGGGCCAGCAACCTGGTGATCTCCACCTCCGGCGGCAGTGGCGACGCCGACCTCTACGTGAAGTTCGGCAGCGCACCGACCGACAGCAGCTACGACTGCCGGCCGTACCGCTCCGGCAACAACGAGACCTGCACCATCGCCGCGCCGCAGGCCGGCACCTACCACGTCCGGGTCAAGGCCTACACCAGTTTCTCCGGCCTCAGCCTGGTCGGCGACTACACGCAGGCCAGTTCGCAGCCGTCGTTCTTCGAGAACACCACCGACTACACCATCAACAACCTGGCGACGGTGAGTTCGCCGATCACCGTGTCCGGACGCATCGGCAACGCGCCCAGCGCGCTGAAGGTGAACGTGCGCATCATCCACACCTACATCGGCGACCTGCGCGTGCGCCTGCTCGGCCCGTCCGGCGCGGTGGTGGCGACCCTCCACAACCGCACCGGCGGCAGCACCGACAACATCATCGGCAGCTACACGGTCAACGCCAGCGGCCAGGCCGCCAACGGCACCTGGCGACTGGAGGTGTACGACGCCGCCAACGGCGACACCGGCTACATCGACAGCTGGAGCCTGCAGTTCTGACCCGTTGACCCGCGACCCGTCGCGACCCCGAACCCCGGCCCTGCGCCGGGGTTCTCTTTTGGTTCTTCGCGGATTTGGGATTCGGGATTGCAGCGACTTGCTGGCGGCTGCCGGGGCTTCGGCCACGCTGCGGGTTCGAAATCAGCCACCGAGCTCGTGTGGATCATTGCCCGAAGCGCGCCGGGGGCGAGGACAAAAAAGGGCCGCCCCGGATGACCCGGGGCGGCCCTCAACCACCTTGAAACGATCAGGCGTTGCCGCGACGCAGCACCACGCCCGCCATCACCAGCAACAGGCCGGCCAACAGGCCAAGGCCGACGCGGTCGGCGCTGGGAATGAACACCGGCGCGTCGGTGGCACCAGACGGCGGCGGCACCACGGCGGAACCGAAGCCGTCGACGTACACGTAGCCGCCGTGGGCGGTCGGCGAACAGTCCGCCGCCACCACCATCAGCTCGACGGTCTCGCCGACATCACCGGCGGCCAGGGTCACGTCGACATTCTGGAACGGCAGGTATTTCCAGCTTCCGGAACCGATCTGGAACGGAACGCCGGCCTGTCCGGAATAGGCGAACTGTTCGAACAGGATCGCGCCATCGGAGACGCGCTTCATCACCACGTAGAAGTACGGCTGCTGATTGGGCGAATGGAGGGGGTCCTCAAGCACCGGGGCGAACGAGAAGCGGATGTGCGGCAGGCCATCGGCAGCGTCGATGTCGACGGCGGTGATCGCATCGGCCTGGGTCAGCGTGGTGGTGCGGGCACCGCCGGCCTCGTCGTTCACCTTGGCGGTGAAGCCGCCGACGCGCGGCAGGGTCAGCAGCGGCGCACGCGGATCAGTGATGTTGCCGACGATCGACGCCGGCCCCGGCGTGGCGCCCAGCGACACCGCCGGGATCGAGGCCAGGGTGAACGGCTCGGCGCCGATCAATCCCGGATTGCTGCCACCACCGAGGGTCCAACCGGCAAAGGAGTTCTGCTCGAAACCGCCGTTGACGAACACGGCGTCGGCATGGGGGGAAGCCATCGTCGCGGCGAGCGCGGCGCACAGCAATAGCGGTTTTGGGATGCGCATGGGTCGGTCTCTCAGTGATCGGTGGAAGGGGATGCATCGGAGTCCGATGAATCGGCGTCCGCTGGATCAACCTCGGACGACGCATCGGTGGGTGAATCAAACCCGGCGGGGGCCGGTGCGATGATTGCGGGAACAGCGCTGATCGGTGCCTGTCCGGCCATCAACGAAACCGGCAACGTAGCATAACGGGAAACGGCGGCATTGGCGGACATGCCGGCGAACAGGATGGTCGAGGAAAACTCCCCGCTGACCGCCGCCGCCAAGATCGCCTGGCGTTCGACATCGGGGGTATCGCCCTGCAAATCGAAACTGATCGTCTGCAAGCGGTTCGGCCCCAGTTCCGAGGAGCGCAGCAGGCGCGCCAGACAGGCCGCCTGATTGACGCAGGGCGACTGATGCACCCGCACCAGCACCAATTGCCGGAACCGATCGAGAACGCGGCTCGGCGTGTCCTGCGCAAACACCGCCACATATTCGAATACCGTATCGGCGGTGACCGCCTCTTCACCGGCAGGTATCGCCGGCTGCGCCGCCGTGGTGTCGGCGTGGACACTGCCATCCTCGTGCGCATGCGCTGCGACCTGCGCCGCATGATCGGTGCGCGGCCAGAATGCGGCAACGGCGCAGGCCACGGCGGCCAGCGCCAACAGCAGACCGATACCTTTTCTCGCTGGGGAAACCTGACGCGTCACTGATGCTGGACCCATGCCGATTCGGGGCAAAACTGGTTCGCACTATATACCTGTTTGCTGCTCATCGATACCCCGCAAACAGGGGGGCACCGCCGCCGAAACCATGCCCCGAGCATCCACGCCGCCACCTTTCATTCCATACTCTTTGGTATGGAAAATGCGACAGCCGAACACGCCACCCGCAGTGCCTGCCTGCGTCGCACCGGCACACGACGCGATGCCAAAGCGGCCGCTTTGGTTTAGCATCGACACCCGGGCCACCACATTGCCGGGAGTGTCATGCCGATCACCATCGTCGCGGTGCGCGAGAACGCACCCAATGAACGTCGGGCGGCACTGTCGCCGGAAGTCGTCAAGAAACTGAAGGGGCTGGGAGCCGACATCGTCATCGAGCCCGGCATCGGCGTGCGTGCCCACGTGCCCGATGCCGCCTATGTCGGTGCCGACCTCGCCGCCGACGCCGCAGCGGCGCTGGCCCGCGCCGACCTGCTGCTGAAGGTGCAACCGCCGACGCCGGACGAGATCGCCGCGCTGCGCGAGGGCAGCGTCGTCGTCGGCTACCTGGCCCCGCACGGCGACGCCGAAGCCATCAAGGCGCTGCGCGACCGCAAACTCACCGCCTTCGCCATGGAACTGTTGCCGCGCACGACGCGCGCCCAGGCGATGGACGTGCTCAGCTCGCAGGCCGGCATGGCCGGTTACAAGGCGGTGCTGATCGCGGCACAGGTGTCCGGCAAGTTCTTCCCGATGCTGACCACCGCCGCCGGCACCATCCGGCCGTCGAAGGTGCTGGTGGTCGGTGCCGGCGTCGCCGGTCTGCAGGCCATCGCCACCGCGCGTCGGCTCGGTGCCCAGGTCGAGGGTTTCGACGTGCGCCCGGAAGTGAAGGAGCAGATCGAGTCGCTCGGTGCCAAGTTCCTCGACCTCGGCGTGTCCGCCTCCGGCAGCGGCGGCTACGCCCGCGAGCTGAGCGCCGACGAGCGCGCCGAGCAGCAACGTCGGCTCGGCGAGCACCTGAAGAATGTCGACGTCATCGTCACCACCGCCGCCGTGCCCGGCCGGCCGGCACCGAAGATCATCACCGCGGCGATGGTCGCGGGCATGAAGCCCGGCAGCGTGATCGTCGACCTCGCCGCCGAAACCGGCGGCAACTGCGAACTGACCCAGCCCGGCCAGACCATCGACAGCGGCGGCGTCACCGTCGTCGGCCCGCTCAACCTGCCGTCGATGGGTGCCATCCACGCCTCCGACATGTACGCCAGGAACCTGTTCAACTTCCTCGCCCTGATCGTCAAGGACGGCACGCTGGACCTCGACTGGGAAGACGATCTGGTCGCCGGTGCCTGCCTGACGCATGGCGGTGAGATCCGTCATGCAGCGACCCGCGCGCGAGTCGAGGGCACTTGACAGAGAGTTCCAGTAACCAGTTCCTGTTCCAGAAAAGCCAAAGGTGCCGCGACTCCCGCTTCTCTGGAACTGGCTGCTGGAACTGCCACATCCCAAACCCAGCACCGCACACCGGAGCACCCCCCAATGGACGGTTTCGTAGCGCTCTACATCTTCATGCTGGCAGCCATCACCGGCCACGTGATCATTTCACGCGTGCCGGTGATCCTGCACACGCCGTTGATGTCCGGCTCCAACTTCGTGCACGGCATCGTCGTGGTCGGCGGCATGGTGGCGCTGGCGCACGCCGACACCAACCTCGAGCGCGCCATCGGCTTCCTCGCCGTGCTGCTCGGTGCCGGCAACGCGGTCGGCGGCTACGTGGTCACCGAACGGATGCTTGAAATGTTCAAGTCGAGCAAGCGGGGAGAAAAGTGATGACACTCGATTCCCTGTTCGATTTCCTCGCCAAGGCGAGCTATTTCGCCGCCGCGGTGCTGTTCATCCTCGGCCTGATGAAGATGGGTTCGCCGGTCACCGCGCGCCAGGGCATCCGCTGGGCCGGCGTCGGCATGGTGATCGCCACCGTGGTGACCTTCTTCGCCCCGTCGACCTGGGGCACGCACGGTTTCGATCCGATCAACCTTGCCTTGATGATCGTCGCCATCGTGATCAGCTATGTGTTCTGGATCTGGGGCAAGAAGGTGCCGATCACCGACATGCCGCAGATGGTCGCCATCTTCAACGGCATGGGCGGCGGCTCGGCGGCGGCCATCGGCGCGGCGACCCTGATCAACGCCGCGACCTACAGCGGTGCCTGCACGCCGGAGGCCATCGCTGCGCACGCCTGTCTCGACACCACCAAATCGGTACTCGGCATCCTCGGCGCGCTGATCGGCGCGGTGTCGTTCTCCGGCTCGATCATCGCCTGGGCCAAGCTCGACGGCCGGCTCGACAAGCGCGTCACCTTCCCCGGCCAACAGGTCTTCAACCTGCTGGTGTTCGTCGGCCTGCTGGCGCTCGGCGGCTACCTCGTCTACGCCCTCGACGTGCCGATCATCATCACCTTCTTCGTCGTCGCCCTGCTGCTGGGCGTGCTGATGACCCTGCCCATCGGCGGTGCCGACATGCCGGTGGTGATCTCGCTGTACAACGCCTTCACCGGCCTCGCCGTCGCCTTCGAGGGCTACGTGCTGGGCAACGAGGCGCTGATCATCGCCGGCACCGTGGTCGGCGCAGCCGGCATGCTGCTCACCCAGTTGATGGCCAAGGCGATGAACCGGCCGATCAGCGGCGTGCTGTTCTCCAACTTCGGCGGCGGCGGCAGTGGCGGCGAGGAGATCACCGGCTCGATGAAGCCGATCGAAGCCCCGGATGCGTCCTCGCTGCTGTACCTCGCCGAGCGCGTCATCGTCGTCCCCGGCTACGGCATGGCAGTGGCGCAGGCGCAGCACAAGATGTGGGAACTGTGCAAACAATTGATCGCCCGCGACAAGGAGGTCAAGTTCGCCATCCACCCGGTCGCCGGCCGCATGCCAGGCCACATGAACGTGCTGCTCGCCGAGGCCGGCGTGCCCTACGACCTGATCGCCGACATGGACGACATCAACCCCGAGTTCAAGACCTGCGACGTCGCCATCGTCATCGGTGCCAACGACGTGGTGAACCCGGTGGCGAAGACCGACAAGTCCAGCCCGATCTACGGCATGCCGGTGCTCGACGTGATCGACGCCAAACAGGTGATCGTGATCAAGCGCGGCAAGGGAACCGGTTTTGCCGGCATCGAGAACGCCCTGTTCTATGCCGACAATTGCCGCATGCTGTACGCCGATGGCCAGGAGGCCGCCAACCGACTGATCGCCGAGTTGAAGGCATTGGATGGGGGTGGTGGGCACTGAGGGGCTGATGGCTTTCGCCGGGGTTTGTCCGTTTTGGCGGTTGTCTGGTGGCCTCTTTGCCAGTTGTTGGGGGTTCGGCTTCACTCGCCTGACATGGCGTTGTCGCCGGGTTTCGTCCGCCTCGGCGGCGGCCGAGTGACTTTCTCTTGAGTGGCCAAGAGAAAGTAACCAAAGAGAAGGCCACCCCGGCATCGCGCATCGCTTGCGCAGCAAGCGATGTTCCCTGCGTTGCTCGGCAATCGGCGGCCGGCGCGGACTCGCGCATCCATGCGCTCGAACATTCGCGCCTTTCTCCGCCGCTTGCCTGCGCTACTCGGCGCGGTGCAGGGGAGTTGGAAGGGCAAGAGCCGGAGCCGGAGCAACAGCCGGCGCACCACGGGTTGTCGCGCTTCTGAAGCGCCGGAATCCCCCACACACCCTTTCGCGCCCTTGAGCCCTCCTCCCCCGTTCGCGCTGAGGTATCGAAGCGCCTGTCCGAACCTGCGGATCCTTCGGCCAGCTCAGCGCAAGTACACCTGCGGTGTATTGAAGTGTCTAGGCATGCGCTTCGATACCTCAGCGCGAACGGGGGCGGGGACTTCAAGCCTTCGATACCAACGCGAACGGTGAGGTGGTTTCAAGCCTCTGTCGGCTCCACCGCTTCGCGGCTTGAGCCGACCTACACGCGCTTCGGCTCTGGCTCTCCGCTCCACCACCCCGTCATCCGCGCCGAGCAACGCAGCCGGCTTCGGGGAAAAGGCGCGAATGTTCGAGGCCATGGATGGCCGAGTTTGCGCCGGCCCGAAGTCGGCGAGTAGCGCAGGGTGAGCCGGGACTTGATGTTTCGCCATCAGGCGGAACATCCCGGCGAACGCCCGCACAAGGATGTGCGGGCAGGGAAGCGCTCCAAGGATGGATGCTGGCCTTGTCATGTCTCGAAGGCAACGGCGCGATGCCCGGGTCGCCTTTCTTTTGGTCACTTTTCTTTGGCGAAACAAAGAAAAGCGACTCGGCCGCCGCCGAGGCGGACGAAACCCAGGCCACAACGCACAGTCAGGCGAGTGAAGCCGAACCACCCAACAACTGGCGAAAAAGTCACCGGCCAGCCGCCAAAGCGAACGAACCCAAGCCCCGCACGCCAGACGCCGCCCCCGCCATGACAACGGCACCCGTCACATTTCACCGTCGCCACCATCTCTGAACGCCATCGACAGACAATGACCCACGGCACCTGCCGGCGCGGCGCTGATTTGTCATCATGCGCGGCGCGCCCCGGACCCACGATGAGCCGATGATGAGCGACACGAGCGAACTGTTGAAGGCGCTGAAGATCGACCGCCAGGCGGCACCGCCGGCGGCCCGGCGGCGCTGGCCGTGGATCGTTGCCCTCGCCGTCCTTGTTACGCTCGGCGTGGCGGCGCTGCTGCTTTTGCGTCCGTCGCCACTGACGGTGCGCACGGTGGCCGCCAGCGCCATCGAGGCCGGCCAGGCTTCCGCCCGCGCTTCGGTATTGGATGCCAGCGGCTACGTCACCGCGCGTCGCCAAGCCACGGTGTCGGCGAAGATCACCGGCAAGGTCGAGGAAATCCTGATCGAGGAAGGCCAGGCGGTGGCGGAAGGCGAGTTGCTGGCTCGCCTTGACCCGACCGACGCCCGCGCCCAGCACCAACTGGCCCAAGCGCAGCAGGCAGCGGCGCGCGCCCAGGTGGCGCAGGTCGAGGCACAGCTAGGGCTGGCGCGCAGCACCTGGCAGCGGCAACGCGAACTGCGCCAGCGCCAGTTGACCTCGCAGGCGGCGCTGGACCAGGCCGAGGCCGAGCTGGAAACGCTGAAGGCGCAGCTCGCCGCCGTCCGGCGCAACGTCGAAGTAGCCAACGCCTCGCTGGCACTGGCCGACATCGGCATCGACAACACCCTGATCCGCGCGCCGTTCTCCGGCGTCATCACGGTGAAGGCGGCGCAGCCGGGCGAGATCGTCTCGCCGATCTCCGGCGGCGGCGGCTTCACCCGCACCGGCATCGGCACCGTGGTCGACATGGACTCGCTGGAGATCCAGGTCGACGTCAACGAGTCCTTCATCGGCCGCGTGCAGCCCGAGCAGCGCGTCGACGCGGTGCTGAACGCCTGGCCGGACTGGCGCATTCCGGCCCGTGTGATCGCCATCGTGCCCGCTGCGGATCGCAGCAAGGCCACCGTCAAGGTACGCATCGGCCTGTTGGAGAAGGATGCCCGGATCGTCCCCGACATGGGCGTGCGGGTGTCCTTCCTCGCCGACGAGCCATCCGTGCAGGCCGCCGCCAGCCAGCCGTCCGGCGTTGCGGTGCCGGCCGAGGCGGTGCTGATCCGCGATGGCGAAAGCATCGTCTTCGTCGTCCGCGAGGCGCGTGCCCGGCTGCGCGTGGTCGACGCCGACGAAGCGCGCGGCGGCCAGCGCCGGATCACCCGCGGCCTCGCCCTGGGCGAACGTGTGGTGCTGTCGCCGCCACCGCAACTGGCCGACAACGCCCCCGTCGACGAACAACCCCAATAACGAATCACCACTCACGAATCACCCATCACCAATCACCCAAGGCCCCTCGCCATGTCCGACTCCCTGGTGACAATCCGCGACGTCAGCAAGCGCTACCAGCGCGGCAAGCAATCCGTCGAAGTGCTGCATGGCGTCGATCTCGACATTCCGCGCGGCGATTTCATCGCCCTGATGGGGCCGTCCGGCTCCGGCAAGACCACCTTGCTGAACCTGATCGGCGGTCTGGATTCGCCCAGCGGCGGCAGTGTGGAGGTGGACGGCCAGCGCATCGACCAGTTGTCCGCCGGCCAGCTCGCCGGCTGGCGTTCGCGTCATGTCGGCTTCGTGTTCCAGTTCTACAACCTGCTGCCGGTGCTCAGCGCCCAGGGCAATGTCGAACTTCCGTTGCTGCTGACGAAAATGAACGCCGCCGAGCGCGCCAAGCGGGCACGCATCGCGCTGACCCTGGTCGGTCTGGCCGACCGCGCCGAGCACAAGCCGCGCGAGCTGTCCGGCGGACAGGAGCAGCGCGTCGCCATTGCCCGCGCCATCGTCACCGACCCGGCGCTGCTGGTCTGCGACGAGCCGACCGGCGACCTCGACCGCAAGACCGCCGACGAAGTCCTGACCCTGTTGCAAACCCTCAACCGCGAGCACGGCAAGACCATCGTGATGGTCACCCACGATCCGAAGGCCGCCGAGTACGCCAACCGCACGGTGCATCTGGACAAGGGTTCGCTGGCCGCCGCCGGCGCGCACTGAGGCCGCCGTCATGACCCGTAGCGGACTCGTCCTCGCCAACCTGTTCCATCGCAAGACGCGCACCTGGCTGACCCTGTTGTCGGTGGTGGCGGCCTTCGTCCTGTTCGGCCTTTTGCAATCGCTGAACCAGGTGTTTTCCTCCGGCTCGGACTTCATCGGCGCGACGCGCCTGGTGACGCAGTCGCGGGTGTCGTTCACCAGTTCGCTGCCGATGCGCATGACGCCGGAGCTGGACGCCCTGCCCGGCGTGCAGCGGGTGATGTACCAGCAGTGGTTCGGCGGCGTATATCAGGACAGCACGCAGATCTTCACCTTCGCCGTCGATCCCGAGCGCCTGCACACGGTGTACCCGGAATGGGTGATGCCGGAGCAGCACTGGGAGGCTTTTCGCGATGTCCGCACCGGAATGATCGCCGGTCGCCTGCTGGCCGAGCGCTATGGCTGGCAGGTCGGGCAGAAGATCCCGCTGCGCTCCAACATCTTTCCGCAGAAGAACGGCAGCAAGGCCTGGGAGTTCGACCTCGTCGGCATCTTCGACGGCCAGGACGCGGAATGGCAGCGCCAGACCGGCGCCAGCGTGTTCATCAACCACGCCTATTTCGCCGAGGCGGCGCAATTCGGCGGCGGCATGGCCGGCATCTTCGTGCTGCGGCTGGAGGATCCGGACATGGCCGAGTCGATTGCCCGGCAGATCGACCAGCGCTACGAGAACTCCGCCGACGAAACCCGCACGCAGACCGAAAAGGACTTCAACATCGGCTTCGTCAAGCAGATCGGCGACATCGGCCTGATCGTGCGCTGGATCCTGTTCGCGGTGTTCTTCACCCTGCTGCTGGTGGTCGGCAACACGATGGCGCAGAGCGTGCGCGAGCGCATTCCGCAACTGGCCGTGCTGAAAACGCTGGGCTTCACCGACAACGCCGTGCTCGGCCTGGTGCTGGCGGAAACGCTGGTGTTGTGCGCCCTCGGCGGGCTGCTTGGCCTGGGCATCGCCACCGGCCTTGGCGTGCTGGTGCAGCAAGCTGCCGGCGCGCTGCTGCCGATTGCCGTGGACTGGCGGGTCTGGGCGGTCGGCGGCGTCGCCATCATCGTGCTGGGGCTGGCGGTCGGCCTGCTGCCGGCGCTGCGCGCGCGCCGCCTGAAGATCGTCGATGCCCTTGCCGGCCGCTGACAGGAAACCCGTCATGTTCAGTCAGACACTCGCCATCTCCTTGCTCAACCTGAAGAGCATCCCGCAACGCTGGGCACCCTCGCTGGTAATCGTCATCGGCCTGGCCGGCGTGGTCGCGGTGTTCGTCGCCCTGCTGGCGATGGCCCAGGGCTTCGCCTCGACCCTGGCCGAAACCGGCCGCACCGACAACGCCCTGGTGCTGCGCGGCGGCTCCGGGGCGGAGCTGAACTCCGGCTTCGGCCGCGACGCCGGCGACCTGATCCGGCTCGGCCCCGGCATCCGCCAGGGTGCCGACGGCGCGCCGCTGGTCTCCGGCGAGCTGATCGCCATCACCGAGCTGTTCAAGAAGGGCGAGCAGCGCAACGGTGCCAACGTCACCCTGCGCGGCGTCGAACCCAGCGGTTTCGAATTGCGCCCGCAACTGAAGATCATCGAAGGCCGGCGCTTCACGCCCGGTCTCAACGAGATCATCGCCGGCGTCGGCGTGGCACGACAGTTCGATGGCGTCGGCGTCGGCGACGAACTGCGCCTGCGCGGCTCGCAATGGACCGTGGTCGGCGTGTTCGAGTCCGGCGACGCCAACGACAGCGAGCTGTGGACCGACATCGGCACGGCGCAGTCGGCCTTCAATCGCAGCGGCTACAGTTCGATGCGCGTCGGCCTGATCTCGCCGCAGGCGCTGGCGGAACTGTCCGCTGCCTTCGACGCCGATCCGCGCCTGACCGTCGAAGCGCTGGAGGAACGCGCCTACTACAGCGGCCAGACCCGGCAGTTCCGCTCGATGATCGGCGCGCTGGCCGGCATCGTCACCCTGATCATGGGGCTGGGCGCGATCTTCGCCGCGCTCAACACCATGTACGCCGCCGTCGCCGCGCGCACCCGCGAGATCGCCACCCTGCGGGCAATCGGCTTTTCCGGCTTCCCGGTGCTGGTCTCGGTGATGATCGAGGCGATCATCCTGGCCCTGATCGGCGGCCTGATCGGTGCCCTGCTGGCCTGGCTGCTGTTCAACAATTTGACCGTGTCGACGCTGGGGCAGAACTTCACCCAGGTGGTGTTCGCCTTCAAGGTCAACGGCGCGCTGGTGCTCGGCGGCCTGGTCATCGCCCTGGTGATCGGCCTGGTCGGCGGCCTGCTGCCGGCGATCAGCGCGGCGCGACTGCCGGTCACCACGGCGCTGCGCACGCAGTGATCGGCGCGTCGTCGGCTTGAGCCGTCCGGCGCGCCGGTGCATCCTGTAAAACCGTCCGGCGCAGACACGCCGACATCCCGAAACCGGAGAACCTCCATGAGCAGCCTCAAGCCCCTGAACCTCGCCATCGGTGCCGCATTCGCCGGATCGCTGGCCCTGGCCGGCGGCAACGCCTTCGCCCTGACCGACCTCGATGCCGGTTACCAACTGGTCGGCGAGAAGGCCGAGGAAGGCAAGTGCGGCGAGGGGAAATGCGGTGAAGGCAAGTGTGGCGAAGGCAAGTGCGGCGGCAAGAAGGAGGCCGGCGACAAGACGAAGCACAAGCACGAGCACAAGCACGAAGAGGGCAAGTGCGGCGAAGGGAAATGTGGTGAAGGCAAGTGCGGCGAGGGCAAATGCGGCGAGGGCAAATGCGGCGACGACAAAGAAGCCGACGACAAAGCCGCAGACAAGCACGAGGAAGGCAAGTGCGGTGAAGGGAAATGTGGAGAAGGCAAGTGCGGCGAGGGCAAGTGCGGCGGCCAGCCCTGAACCGGTGAACGCCCGCCCCTGCGCCGGCATCGGCCTGCGCCGGGCCCTGCTGGGTCCGCTGCGCGACGCCGAGCCGGGCCAGTTCGATTTTCTCGAAGTCGCGCCGGAAAACTGGATCGGCGTCGGCGGTCGGCTTGGCCGGCAGTTCGAGGCGCTGGTCGAGCGCCATCCGTTGTACTGCCACGGCCTGTCGCTGTCGCTGGGCGGCCCGGACGCGCTCGACGAAACCTTCGTCCAGCGCCTGCGCCGCTTCCTCGACCGCCACCGCGCCGTGGTCTACAGCGAGCACCTGAGCTACTGCACCGACGGCGCGCACCTGTACGACCTTGCGCCGATCCCGTTCACCGGCGAGGCCGTGCGCCACGTCGCCGCCCGCATCCGCCGCGTGCAGGACCTGCTTGGCCGGCGCATCGCCATCGAAAACGTCTCCTACTACGCCGCACCCTGGCGCGAACTGGACGAAATCGACTTCATCCGCGCCGTGCTGGAGGAAGCCGACTGCGACCTGCTGCTCGACGTCAACAACATCCACGTCAACAGCGTCAACCACGGCTACGAGGCCACCGCCTTCCTGCACGCCCTGCCGGCACATCGCGTCGCCTACCTGCACATCGCCGGGCATTACCGCGAGGCCGAGGATCTGATCATCGACAGCCACGGCGCGCCGGTGATCGAGCCGGTCTGGCGGCTGCTCGACCTCGCCTATGCCCACGTCGGCCCGCTGCCCACCCTGCTGGAGCGCGACTTCAACCTGCCGCCGCTGGCCGAGCTGAGCACCGAGGTCGCGCGCATCCGCGCCGCCCAGCAACGCGCCCTCGACGCCCTGCCGCGCCATGCCCTTGCCTGAGACGCCGCCGACGCTGGCGGCACAGCAGACCGCCTTTGCCGCCCACCTGCGCGACCCGACGCGCCATCCGCCGCCGCCCGGCATCGAGGACCGGCGCATGGCGATCTACCGCGAGCTGTTCTACAACAGCGTCGAAGGCATCCTGGCAGCCAATTTCCCGGTCATCCGTGGCCTGCGCGGCGACGACTTCTGGCATTCGCTGGTGCGTGACTTCCATCGCGCCGGCAGTAGCCACACGCCACTGTTCAGCGAAATCGGCCGCGAGTTCCTGCGCCACCTCGAACGTCGCGCCGAGCGCGGCGAGCCGGACCCGCCGTTCCTGGTCGAACTGGCGCATTACGAATGGGCGGAACTGGCGCTGAGCCTGACCGATGCCGAACCGCCCGACTGCGATCCCGCCGGCGACCTGCTCGACGGCACGCCGGTTCTGTCGCCGCTGGCCTGGCCGCTGGCCTACCGCTTTCCCGTGCATCGCCTGCGCGCCGATTTCCAGCCCGGATCGCCGCCCGAGCAGCCGACCTTCCTGCTGCTGGTGCGCGGGCGCGACGACGAGGTCCGCTTCAAGGCCATCGACGCGCTCGGCTTCCACCTGCTGCAACGGCTGGCCGACAACCCCGCAGGCCACAGCGGCCGCGTCGTGCTGGAAACCCTGGCCGCCGAGGCCGGCAGCGCCGACGTGGCCACATTCGTCAGCGCCGGTGGCCGGCTGCTGCAGGGACTGCGCGAGCGCGAGGCGGTGCTCGGCACGCGCCGCCCGGATGGCCGGCGGATCGGGCCGGGTTCGCCCTGACACACTGATTCGGCGGCAGTCGCACCAACCTTCATCGACCTGGCCGCGCAGACACCGATGCGCGTCGCAGACGCCTACCGCCCGCGAACCAGGCGGATGCCGACCTCGTCGTAACCGCGCGCCGGATCACGGCTGCCGTCCTGGCCGGCGCGGGTGAACACCTGTCGCCGCACGCAACCCTGGGTGCCGCTGCGCGCGCAATCGTCGGTCCATTCGTCGACATCGCGGCTGCCGCTCACTTGTCGCTGCTCGGCCAGACTGGGCAGACGCCAGCGCCCGCCACCCTGCGCGCTCAGCCACCGCGCGTAGTCCTGCGCATCGGCATGGCTGACGCAGACCACCGGCGACTCTTCGCCCTGCGGAAAACCGGGATCGCGCCAGGTGCGTTCCTCGATCAGTTGCAGCGGCGACAGCCTGGCGCGACAGCGGCTGTCGGCGCGACCGGTGGCCTCGACGAAGCGGCGGTATTCGCCGACGCTGACCAGTCGCCCGCCCGGCACGCCGGCGGCACGCGGCGGCGCGGCCGGGGTCGCTGCCGGCACGCGGCGCAGCAGGCCCTGCGCGGTGGCGGCATCCAGCCCATGCAGGGCATAGCGCGCCAACAATTGCTCGCTGCGCGCCGAATCGGCGGCGGCGATGGCCTGGGCGATGGCGACGTCGAGCGCCTGCTGGGCGGCCTCGCGGACCCGCAACCGGCCTTCATCGCCGAGTGCGCCCAGCCCTTCGGCCAGCAGCTCCGCCTGCGCGATGCGCTCGGCGAGCAGGTCGTCATCGTCCACTTCCACCGCCTGCCGCGCCTGTTGCGCGAGGCCGGCGAACACGCGACGCAGGCCGTTCATGGCATCGGCGCGGCCGGGCTGGCGACGCAGCGCCTCGATATAGGTTTCCGCCGCATTGCCGCCGGCCGGCGTCACCAGCGCACCGGCCTGCAACTGCCGCGCAGCCGTGGCGAGCAACGCACCGACCTCGT
>JBAYTD010000058.1:0-17322 GCA_041675805.1 Lysobacteraceae bacterium | reverse complement strand
CGCCTCGACCACGTTCAGGCCGAGCCGGCCCAGGGTGGCGCTGACGGCGGCGAACAGGCCGTCGCGATCGGGCGAGTAGACGAACACCTCCAGCGCGCCGGGGCGCTGGTGCGCGCGGGCCAGGACGTGCGGCTCGCCGGGCGCGGCACCGGCGATGCCCAGCGTCTGCCAGGCCAGTTGCTCGGGCCGGTAGCGCAGGAAACTCTCGTCGGGAAACTCGGCCCAGACGGCGGCGATTCCGGCCTCGTCCATGCCGTGGGCGCGGATCAGCGCCGCGGCCTCGTGGCGGGTCTCGGCGACGCGCTCGGCGGCGTGGGTCTTGTGTTCCAGACCACGACGCAGGGCGAACCGGGTGGCACCGTACAGGTCGGCCAGCAGGCGATCCTTCCAGGCGTTCCACAGCTTGGGACTGGTGCCGGCGATGTCGGCGACGGTAAGCAGATAAAGGTAATCCAGGCGCTCGCGCTCGCCGACCAGGGTGGCGAAGCGGCGAATGACCTCGGGATCGGCGATGTCCTGGCGCTGCGCGGTGATGCTCATCGTCAGGTGCTCGCGGACCAGCCAGGCGACCAGGTCGGTATCCACTTCGGACAGGCCGTGCTCGCGGCAGAACGCCAGCGCGTCCTCGGCACCGAGCGTGGAATGATCGCCGCCGCGACCCTTGGCGAGATCATGGAACAGGCCGGCGATCAGCAGCAGCGCCGGCTTGCGCAGGCGCGGCCAGACCTCGCAGGCCAGGGCGAAACGGCTGCGCGAGGCTTCGTCGCGGAAACTTGCGATGTTGCGCAGCACGGTCAGCGTGTGCTCGTCGACGGTATAGACGTGGAACAGGTCGTACTGCATGCGCCCGGCAACGCGGCCGAACGCCGGCAGGTAGCGACCGAGCACGCCGAGCCGGGCCATCCGGGTCAGCGTGACCACGGCGTCGGGATGGCGCAGGATGGCCATGAACATCTGCCGCGCCGCCGGCTGCGCGCGCAGGGTTTCGTCGATGCGCGGCAGGTTCTCGCCCAGCGCCCGCGCGGTGGAGGAATGCAGGCCGCCGACCTGCGCCGCGTCCTGCCAGACGACGAACAGTTCGAGCATGGCCAGCGGCTCGCGGGCAAACAGTTCGGCATCGCGCAGGCACAGATGGCCATCGGCAAGGGCAAAGCGCGCGTCCAGCGCGACCGCCTCGACGTCGGCACCGCGCAGATGCTCGGCAAAGCGCTGCATCAGCCGCTCGGACAGCCGCAGCACGATGGCCGCGCTGCGGAAATAGCCCTGCATCAACTGCTCGACGGCGAGGTTCTCGCGATGCACGTCGCGCAGGCCGAAATGCTGCGCCAGCGCGATCTGGTAGTCGAACAAAAGGCGCTCCTCGCGGCGTCCGGCAACCCGGTGCAGGCCGATGCGCAGCCGCGCCAGGGCGGCGTACTCGCGACGCAGGCCGGCCACTTCGACCTCGCCGGCGATGCCGAGCGCAAGCAGGTCGTCGAGACCGGCGACGCCGAACAGCCGCCGCGCCATCCAGCCCAGCGTGTGCAGGTCGCGCAGGCCGCCCGGGCCTTCCTTGAGGTTGGGCTCCAGGTTGTACGCGGTGTCGTTGTAGCGGGCGTGGCGGGCGCGCAGTTCGGCCAGTTTGCCGGCATGGAACTGCGCCGCCGGCCACAGATCCGGCGCGTTCATCGCCTGCGTCAGCACGGCCGCCGCGCCCTCGGCGTCGCACAGCGGACGCAGGTCGAGCAGGGCGGTGGCGACGGTGATGTCCTCGCGCGCCACGCTGACGCATTGCTCGACGCTGCGCACGGCGTGGCCGGGCTCCAGGCCGATGTCCCAGAGCGCGGCGAAGAAGCGTTGCAGCGCGGCCTGCCCGGCCTGCTGCGCCGCCGGTTCGCCCAGCGCCAGCAGGTCGATGTCCGAACACGGGAACAGTTCGCCGCGACCGTAGCCGCCGGTGGCCAGCAAGGCGAGTCCCGGCGGTGCCCCGGCCAGTTGCCAGGCACGCCGGCACAGCGCATCGACGACCTGGCTGCGACCGCGCAGCAGCGCCAGCACGGCTTCGTCGCTGTCCGGATCGGCGTCGAGGGCGGCGTACAGCGCGGCGTCGGCGTCGGCCAGTGCGGCGCAGGCGCTCTCGCGCCAGTCGTCCATCGTCAGCGCGGCCAGCCGCCCCTCCATGTCGATGGCGAGCGGGCCGGCGTTCACAGCCAGTCGGCGTCGTCGCTGCGCGGCGTCAGCACCTCGAATCCGTCGTCGGTCACCGCGATGGTGTGCTCCCACTGCGCCGACAGCGAGCGATCCCGGGTGACTACGGTCCAGCCATCGGGCAGCAGGCGGGTGTGGCGGGCACCGGCGTTGATCATCGGCTCCACGGTGAAGGTCATGCCCTTTTCCAGCCGCGGGCCGGTGCCGGGCTGGCCGTAATGCAGGATCTGCGGATCCTCGTGATAGATGCGGCCGATGCCATGGCCGCAGTACTCGCGCACCACGGAGAAGCGCTGGCCCTCGGCATAGCTCTGGATGGCGTGGCCGATGTCGCCCAACGTTGCGCCCGGACGCACCGCGCGGATGCCGCGATACATCGCCTCGCGCGTCACCTCCACCAACCGCCGCGCCAGCACGCTGCCCTCGCCGACGATGAACATGCGGCTGGTGTCGCCGTGCCAGCCGTCCTTGATCACGGTGACATCGATGTTGAGGATGTCGCCATCCTTGAGGATCTTGCTGGCGCTGGGAATGCCGTGGCAGATCACGTTGTTGACCGAGGTGCACAGGGTGGCCGGAAACGCCATCCGCCCCGGCGCGCCGCCGTAGCCGATGTTGGCCGGAATCGCCTTCTGCACGTTGACGATGTGGTCGTGGCAGATGCGGTCGAGTTCCGCCGTGCTGACGCCGGCGCGCACATGCGGGGCGACGATTTCCAGCACCTCGGCGGCGAGTGCGCCGGCGACGCGCATGGCGTCGATCTCGGCGGGAGTCTTGATGCGAATGTCCATCGTTCAATTATCGCCGATTTCACCGCGCCCCGGTTTCGCGGTCGCTGCGGCGACCGGTACCGGTTGCTCGCCCGCGCCGTGACGGGGGACGGATCGACGCGCCGGTTCAGGCCTTGTCGACGGCCGTGGTGAAGCTCTCGCCGCAGCCGCATTCGGCGGCCGCGTTGGGGTTGCGGAACACGAATTCGCTGTTCAGCCCGCGCCGCACGAAATCGACCTCGGTACCATCGACCAGCGGCAGGCTGTCGGCGTCGACCACCACGCGCACGCCGTCGAAATCGAACACGGTGTCGTCGGGTTGCACCTTGTCGGCCACGTCCACCGCGTAGCCCCAGCCCGAGCAGCCGGTCTTCTTCACGCCAAGCCGGAAGGCGCTGCCGGCCTCGCGGCGGGCGAGGAAGTCGCGGACGCGCTGCGAGGCGGCGGGAGTCAGTTGAATGGCCATGTTGATGAATCCGGACAGATGAAGCCATGGACGCCGCGAGAAGGCCGGGAGTTCCCCTCCGGGCCGCGCGGCGGCAGTCGCCATGTTCTATCATGCCTGCCCTTTCCCGTGCCTGCGGCGGGCCGTCCCGCCCCGGCATTCCTCATCCGGAGCGGCATTCATGGCAGTGGTCAGCGTCCAACAGGCGCTTTCCGGCGAGATCCTCGCCGGCGGCAGGGTTACCGTTCGCGGCTGGGTGCGGACCCGGCGCGATTCCAAGGCCGGCCTGAGCTTCGTCAACCTGAGCGACGGCTCCTGCTTTGCGCCGATCCAGGTGGTGGCCCCGGCTTCGCTGGCCAATTACGAAAGCGAGGTGAAGCATCTGACCGCCGGTTGCGCGGTGATCGCCAGCGGCGTCCTGGTCGCCTCGCAAGGACAGGGCCAGCGCTTCGAGTTGCAGGCCGACGCGATCGAAGTCAGCGGCTGGGTGGAAGACCCGGAAACCTACCCGATCCAGCCCAAGGCACACTCGCTGGAGTTCCTGCGCGAGGTCGCCCACCTGCGCCCGCGCACCAACCTGTTCGGCGCGGTGACGCGCATCCGCCACTGCCTGGCGCAGGCCGCGCATCGGTACTTCCACGAGAACGGCTACTACTGGATCAACACCCCGATCATCACCACTTCCGACGCCGAAGGTGCCGGGCAGATGTTCCGCGTCTCGACGCTGGACCTGGCCAACCTGCCGCGCAGCGACAAGGGCGAGGTCGATTTTTCCCGCGATTTCTTCGGCAAGGAGGTGTTCCTGTCGGTGTCGGGCCAGCTCAACGTCGAGGCCTTCGCGCTGTCGATGAGCAAGGTCTATACCTTCGGCCCCACCTTCCGCGCGGAAAACTCGAACACCACCCGTCACCTGGCCGAGTTCTGGATGATCGAGCCGGAGATCGCCTTCGCCGACCTGGCCGAGGACGCGCGGGTGGCCGAGGAGTTCCTCAAGTACCTGTTCCGCGCGGTACTCGACGAGCGCGGCGACGACATGGCCTTCATCGCCGAGCGCGTGCAGAAGGACGCCATCACGCGCCTTGAGCATTTCGTCGACGCGCCGTTCGAGCGCATCGAATACAGCGATGCCGTGGCGCTGCTGCGCAAGTCCGGGCAGAAATTCGACTTCCCGGTCGAATGGGGTCTGGACCTGCAAACCGAACACGAGCGCTGGCTGACCGAGCAGCACGTCGGCCGGCCGGTGGTGGTGACCAACTACCCCGAGCACATCAAGGCGTTCTACATGCGCCTGAACGACGACGGCAAGACGGTGGCGGCGATGGACGTGCTGGCACCGGGCATCGGCGAGATCATCGGCGGCAGTCAGCGCGAGGAACGCCTCGACGTGCTCGACGCGCGCATGGCGCAGTTCGGCCTCGATCCCGCGCACTATCAGTGGTATCGCGATTTCCGCCGCTACGGCAGCGTGCCGCACGCCGGCTTCGGCCTCGGCTTCGAGCGCCTGATCGTCTACGTCTGCGGCCTGTCCAACATCCGCGACGCCATCCCCTATCCGCGCGCTCCCGGCAACGCGGAGTATTGAGGTCAGGCAGTTCCAGTAGGCGGTTCCAGTGTCGGAGGGCCGGAGCAGAAGCGGCGCTCGTCCGGCAACTGGAACTCGCCCCCCCCAAGGAGCCCCCATGTCCACCCATCTGATGTTCCTGCTGCTGCTCAGCACCGGGCTGGCCATCACCGGTTTCACCGGCTACGTCATCTTCGGGCCGCTGACCTATCGGCAGATGCGTGATCGCGGCCTGCGTATCGGCGGTCATGCCTTTGCGCCGGACTTCCTGCGCTGGATCCTCGGCGGCGGCTTCCGTGCCACCCGCGACAGCGCCATCACCGGCCTCGCCACGCCGGCGCAGATCCTGTCCTGGTGCTGCCTGGTCGGGCTGCTGCTGAGCGGTCTCGCCATGCTGCCCTTCCTCCTCTGAGAACGTCCGATGATCGCTTCGCAATGGTGGCTGCGCGCACTCGGTCGCACCCTGATCTGGGCGCGGCTGGACCTGCATGATTCCGGCATCGCCCAGGTGTTCGACTGCGATGGCCGCACCCTGGTCTACGACAGCGAGGACAGCGCCCGCGCCGCCCTGCTCGATGCCGAGTTCGCCGCCCTGGACGGCCTCGACGAGGACGATGCCGCGGCCCTCGGCCTCGACCTCGCCAGCATCCATCCACCCGCAGCCGGCAGCGACGAGGCCCTGCGCGAGCGGATGATCCAGGCCTTGCCCGCCATCCACTGACCCTCGGCGCGGATGCGCAGGCCCTGAGCCCGGTGCTCGCGCCAAACGAAACGGCCGCCCTCGCAGGCGGCCGTTTCGTTTTGATCCGTATTGGTCGGGACGGTGAGATTCGAACTCACGACCCCTAGCACCCCATGCTAGTGCGCTACCAGGCTGCGCTACGCCCCGACTGCACGCCGACCTGATGCAGGCGGCGAGCCGCGAATTATAGCCGTTCCGGCCGGTCTGCGGGCAAGCCCGTCGACCGGCCATCCGCCGGGCGCTCAGAACGCCACGTTCAGGCTCAACCACAGATTGCGCGACTTGTCCTTGTTGTTGTAGTCGTCGACGAAGCTGGCGGTGTATTCGCCGCTGTTCGGGTCCTGGCTGAAGACGGTCTGGAAGCTGGTGAAGTCCTCGTCGAGCAGATTGTTGATCCGCGCGCCGAGGGCGACGTGGTCGTTGAAGCGGTACTGCGCGCCCAGGTGGAACACGGTGTAGTCCTGGTAATACAACAGGTTGCCGTTGGCATCGACGCCGCGATAGCGCTGCGAGCGCGACTCGCCCAGCAATTGCACGTTGAACTGCTCGCTGAGCTGCCAGTCGAGGGTGGCGTTGACCATGTCCTTGGCGGTATTGGTCAGTGGCAGGCCCTGCTCGGCACCGCTGAGCTGTTCGCTGTCGGTCCAGGTGTAGTTGGCGCGCAGCGACAGGCCCTCGAAGAACTCGTAGCGGCCGGCCAGTTCCGCGCCGCGCACGCGGGCCTCGTCGATGTTGATGTTCTGCGCATAGGTGGCGTAGCCGAGCAGTTCGTAATCGCCGAGGTTGGCGCAGGGCCGCACGCCGCCGGTCTGGGCGCAGCTCAGGCTGGTTTCACCACGCGCGATCTTGTCCTTGAAATCGTTGTTGAACAGGGTGATGTTGAAGTTGTGCCCGGCGCTGGCGGAGTTCCAGTACAGGGCGATCTCGCTGTTGACGCTGGTTTCCGGTTCCAGATCCGGGTTGCCGACGAAGGGCGAGGTGCCCTGACCGCCGAAGCCGGTGACGCCGTCGTACAGGTCGGTGGTCTTCGGTGTCTTGTAGCCGGTGCTGACGCCGCCCTTGAGCACCCAGGTCGGGCTCAGGTTGTAGACCGCGTACAGGCGCGGGCTCAGGTGCTCGCCGAACACGTTGTGGTCGTCGTAGCGCAGGCCGGCGGTGACGGTCAGCGCATCGGCCAGGGTCCAGTTGTCCTCAGCGAACACCGACCACATCTCGTGGTCCTGCACCACGCCGGCACCGTCGTCGCCCTGCTCCATGCCGAACACGCCATCGTCCAGTTCGCCGTCGATGATCTGGCTGCCGAGCACGACGTGGTGGTTCTCGCCCACCGGCATGTCGAGCTTGGCATCGAAGGTGTACTGCGCGGATTGCAGGTTGCGCTTGGGGCGCGGCAGGAAGGTATCGACCATGATCTGCTGGCGCTGGCCGACACTCAGGCCGGCGTAGGGGCCGGTGCCACGGAAAATCTGCTGGTGCAGCAGGCGCTCGGCCACGGTCAGCGGCAGGGTGCGGCCATTGTTGTCGGTTTCCACGTGCGAGAGCGAGACGAAGCTGCGGCCGAACTGCCAATCGCCGTGATGGGTGACGGCCCACTGGTCGCGGGTGAATTCCTGGTCGGCGGAATAGCCGGCGCGCGGTGCCGAGCGCCACAGCCCCTCGATGCCATCGACAGTGCCGAGCGGATAGGTTTCGGTGCCGAGGTTGTTGATGAACGGGGTGTTGTCGTAGACCTGCTCGGAAGCGTCGTAGTCGAGGATCAGGCTCTGCGAATCGGTCGGCGTCCAGCTCAGGCTGAGGCCGAGCTCGGTGTTGCTGTTGTCGACCGTCTTGCCGCCGCCGCCAAAGCCCAGCGAGCGCTCGAACCCGGTGCCGTCGGGGGCGCTGATCAGTTCGTACTCCGGCGTCGAGGCGTTGCGCTCGTAGCGCGCGCCACGCACGGTGAGACCGAGCAGGTCCGCCAGCAGCGGCCCGCTGAGGCCGAAGTCAAAGGTGCTGTCGGAGCCGAAGTCGCTGTTTTCCTGGAAGCTGTGGCCGAGCGTGGCCGAGCCGGTCCAGCGGGTGGAAACCTTGCGGGTGATGATGTTGATGACGCCGCCGAGGGCGTCGGCACCGTACAGCGTGGAGGCCGGGCCGCGAATCACCTCGATGCGCTCGATCATGTCCAGCGGCGGAATGTGGTTGAACTGGTTGCCGCCGAAGTTGTTCGGGTAAATGTCGCCGTGATTGTTCTGGCGGCGGCCGTCGATCAGGATCAGGGTGTAGTCCGGGCCCATGCCGCGGATCGAAATGGTCTTCTGGCCGGTCTTGTCGGAGGTTTCGCCGACATCGATGCCCTCCAGGTCGCGGACGGCGTCGATCAGGGTCATGTAGGGGCGCTTTTTCAGCTCCTCGCGGGTGACCACGCTGATGCTGGCCGGCGCGTCGGTGAGCTTCTGCTCGAAACCGGCGGCGGTGACCACGACCTGGTCGAGCGAAACCTCACCGATGGCGGCTTCGCCTGGCGTGCCCTGGGCCTGGGCGATCTGGAAGAGGCCGGCCAGCACGGCCAGGCAGAGGACGCGGCGTCCGCGAGCGGGACGGCGAAGGGAAACAAGCGACGACATCGGGGACTTACCTCGGGGAGGGAGCAAGGAGTGCGGGCCTGTCGCCACCTGCCGCCGTCTGTCGCGGCGTGCCGGGCGTGCGTCCTTTCCTGCCGCGTTCAACCGGGCCTGCCCGGCAGACGCACGGGCGGTATCGGACCCAGGTCTAGCCGCTTATCGTAATAAAAACGATTCGCATTAACAATGGGAATTTTACGCTTGCGAAGCTACCCGCCCGGCACCGGGGCGGTCGTGTCGAAGTGCTGGAAACGGCGTCATCGGGCCGACCGGCGACCCGAGCGCCCTGCCCCGCCCGGCTTACGACGTGGCGTCGGCCGTCTGCGCGCGCGGGCCGAAGCGGCGCTCGACGTAGGCGTCGATCAACTGCACGAATTCCTCGGCGATGCGCTCGCCGCGCAGGGTCACCTGCTTGACGCCGTCGATGAACACCGGCGCGGCCGGCGCTTCACCGGTGCCCGGCAGGGAGATGCCGATGTCGGCGAACTTGCTCTCGCCGGGACCGTTGACGATGCAGCCCATCACCGCCAGGCTCAGGCTCTCCGCGCCCGGATGGCTGATGCGCCAGACCGGCATGCGCGCACGGACGTGGTCCTGCACCGCCTTGGCCAGTTCCTGGAAAAACGTGCTGGTGGTGCGACCACAGCCCGGACAGGCGGTGACCAGCGGGGCGAAGGCGCGCAGGCCCATCGTTTGCAGCAGTTCCTGGGCGACGATCACTTCCTGCGTGCGCGAGCCGCCCGGCTCCGGCGTCAGCGAGATGCGGATGGTGTCGCCGATGCCCTCCTGCAACAGCACCGCCAAGGCGGCACTGGAGGCGACGATGCCCTTGCTGCCCATGCCGGCCTCGGTCAGACCCAGGTGCAGCGGGAAATCGCTGCGCCCGGCCAGATCGCGGTAGACGGCGATCAGTTCCTGCACGCCGCTGACCTTGGCCGAGAGGATGATGCGGTCGCGTCCCAGACCCAGTTCGACCGCCCGCTGCGCCGAATCCAGCGCCGAGCGCACCAGCGCCTCGCGCATCACTGCGGCGGCCTCCGCCGGCTGCGGCAGACGCGCATTCTCGTCCATCAATGCCTGCGCCAGGCCCTGGTCCAGCGAGCCCCAGTTGACGCCGATGCGGATCGGCTTGTGGTAGCGCATCGCCAGCTCGATCAGGGTGGCGAACTGGGCATCCTTCTTGCGCCCGAAACCGACATTGCCGGGGTTGATGCGGAACTTGCCCAGCGCCTGCGCGCAGGCCGGTTCGTCGCTGAGCAACTGATGGCCGTTGTAGTGGAAATCGCCGATCAGCGGTGCCGACACGCCCATCGCGTCGAGCCGCTCGCGGATGCGCGGCACGGCGGCGGCGGCCTGCGCGGTGTTGACGGTGATGCGGACCAGTTCCGAGCCGGCGCGGGCCAGTTCGGCAACCTGGCGCGCGGTGGCGGCGACATCGGCCGTGTCGGTATTGGTCATCGACTGCACCACCACCGGCGCAGCGCCGCCGACAGCCACGCCGGCGACATCGACGCGCAGGCTTTGCCGACGCAGGGACGGCGCTGCGGAAACCGATGCCCTGCTCATGCCGCCGCCTTGTCGGCCTGGATCAGCACGTAATCACCGCCCTGCTCTTCCGGCGTCAGACGCTCGTAATGCTCCAGTGCCTGACCGGCGGACGACGCCGAGTCCGGCCCGTCGCCGCGCACCAGTTCCATCCGCCGGCACAGGGTGTCGAACAGCGCCGAAGTCAGCAGATGCATGTCGCGCCGCTCGCCGCTGCCCAGCGGCTGGTACTGCACGCCGCGCACCATCGGCCGCTGCACACCGGCACCATCCATGGCGCGCACGGCGACCGCATCGGCACGCCGCGCCAGCAGGGAAACACCGGCATCGACGCTGCCATCGCGGCCGTGGCGCAGCCAGCGGATGCTGCCGACCATCCAGTAGTCCATGCCCTCGCCAAGACCGAAGGCGATGCCGATGATCTCGCCGACCCGGGCGCGGACCTGTTCTTCGCGCGGCCAGCGCAACCGATAACCGTTGAGGCTCTGGTCGAGCACCTGCGCCCTGCTGCTGGCCCGGCGCAGGCCCTCGGTGGCACCCGGTGCCCAGCCGGCACGATCCTGCTCGCCGCCGACGCCGAACAGGCCGCTCTGTTGCAGGAAGGTCTCGAAATCGACATCGCCGGCCAGGCGGTAATGCAGGCCGCTGAGGCCGATCACCGTCTCCAGCGCGTGCCCGGCGGCCAGTCGCGAGGCGCGCCGCACGCCGGCGCTGCTCCAGCCAGCGCGCAAGCGGCGCAGCAGTTCCACCGAGCTTTCCAGCGTGCGCCCGTTGCGCAGGCGCAGCGACAGCGCCCCGCCCTGCCCGTCGGCCAGCGGCCGCTCCAGCAACTGGCGCACCGCATCGAGGTCCAGCCACAGCAGCGGACCATGTTCCTCGGTGCGTTCCTCGGGGATGTAGCCCGGCCCCTGGTCGCGGTCCGTGGCGACGGCGAAGCTGTCCTTGCCGGCGGACTTGCCCGACAGCGACACATAGCTCGCCAGGTCGCGCGTCGCCGGCCACAGGTCGGCCTGTTCGCGCTGGCTGAATCGGTAGGGATTGGACAGCGCCAGCAGCAGCGCCTGGGCGTAGATCTGGCCGACGCTGAGGGTCTGTTCCTCGATCACTTCGTCGATGGCCTTGTCTTCCAGCGACACGCTGCGGGCGAAGCCGAACAGAGCGTGCAGGGTGTTCCACTCGCCTTCGCGCGGCGAGTCGTAGACGAAATACGCCCGCGTCAGCAGCCGCGAGGCGTGGAAGATGGCGCGCTCCAGCGCCAGCGCCACGCTGCCGCCGCGCAGGAACGGCACGCTGCCGGCCGGCGCGCACAGTTCGATCACCGCCAGCCGGTAGCCGAACGCCAGTTCCTCCTCGAAGGCGCGCAACTCGGCCAGCGCCTTGGCCTTCGGCGGCGGCAACGGCAGGGAGCCGCCCTGCGCCTGGCCGTCGAGCAGGTCGATGGCTTCCAGCACCACCGGCCGCAGCGCTTCCAGCGCCGCCAGGCGCTGCACGCCGTCGAGCCGCTGGCTGCGCATGTCCTGCAGCGCATCGAGCAACTGGCGATGCGCGACCATCTGGTTGGCGCGCGGCAGCGAGGCGACCCAGCTCTTGACCCGCCGGCTGTCGGTGGCGAAGGACGTGGCACTGGGCGCGCTGCGCGCGGGAAGGCCCTCGGTCAGTCTCCGGTATTCGGCGCTCATCGGTGTCGATCCATCAGGAATGCGGCCCGGCCGCGCGCGGCGACCGGGTCCAATAGCTTAGCCGCAACGCCCGCCAGCCGTGACCGTCGGCGGGCTGTCCGGCCGCCGCGACGCTCAACCGGACTGGCCGCCGAGCGGGCCAAGAAAGCGCCGGTAATGGCGCAGTTCGCCGACCGACTCGCGGATGTCGGCCAGCGCGGTATGCGCGGACTGCTTGACCACGCCGGCCGCCACCTGCGGTGCCCAGGCCTGGGCGAGGATCTTCAGGCTGGACACGTCCAGGTTGCGGTAGTGGAAATGGCGTTCCAACCGCGGCATGCAGCGGACCAGGAAGCGGCGGTCCTGGCAGATCGAATTGCCGCAGATCGGCGAACTGCCCGGCTCCACCCATTCGGCGAGGAAATCCAGCGTGCGTTGCTCGGCCTGCGCCATGTCGCAGTCGGCATCGAGCACGCGCTGCCACAGCCCGGAGCGCTGGTGGTGGCTGCGGTTCCAGTCGTCCATCGCCTGCAGCCGCGCCAGTGGATGGCGGATCGCCAGTTCCGGCCCCTCGGCCAGCACGTTGAGGTCGTGGTCGGTGACCAGGGTGGCGATCTCGATGATCGAATCGCTGTCCGGGTCCAGCCCGGTCATCTCCAGGTCGATCCAGACCCAGCGCTGGCGACGCGGGTCGTCCGCCGTGGTGTGTGTAGTCATGGGTTTCCAGTGTGGCAACGAATTGCCTAGTGTAAGGGCGCGCAGCCGGCAGCCCTTGCAAAACCGGGCTGCGCTTCAAGACCAGGGCAGCGGATCGAACACCTTGATCGAGGTGGCTCAATCCTCGATGAAGCGCACGCGGCGGGTGATGCCGCAGGTCAGTTCGTAGCCGATAGTGCCGGCGGCCTCGGCGATTTCCTCCACCGGCAGGCCGCGCCCCCACAGCACCACCGGATCGCCAGTGCGTGCCTCGGGCGCATTGCGCAGATCCACCGCCAGCAGGTCCATCGACACCCGGCCCACCGTGGCGACCCGGCGCTCGCCGACCAGCACCGGCGTGCCGCTGGGCACAACGCGCGGATAGCCGTCGCCATAGCCGATGGCGGCGATGCCGATGCGCATGGCGCGCGACGCGGTGAACGCGCCGCCGTAGCCGATCGGCTCGCCTGCGGCAATCTGCTTCACCGCTACCAGGCGGGTCGACAGGGTCATCGCCGGGGCGAGTCCAAAGCGGCTGCCCGGCTGCCCGGCCACCGCCGACAGGCCATACAGCGCACCGCCGACGCGGATCCAGTCGGCATGGGTATCCGGCCAGCCGAGCACGGCGGCGGAATTGGCCAGACTGCGCGGCCCCGGCAGCGCCGCCACGGCCTGCTCGAAGCACTGCCGCTGGCGCGTGGTGGTCGGCTCGCCGAATTCGTCCGAACGCGCCAGGTGCGTCATCAGCACGATGTCCGGATCGACGCCGGCGAGTTGCCGCAGCCGGCCATGCGCGGACGCCGCCTCTTCCGGCGCGAAACCGAGCCGGTGCATGCCGCTGTCGATCTTCAGCCAGACCCGCAACGGCTGGCCGCCGCCATCGGCCTCCAGCATGCGCAACTGGCTGTCGTGGTGGACCACGGTATCGACCCGCAGCCGGCGCAACTGGGCCAGATCGGCCGGCTCGTCGAAGCCGGACAGCAGCACGATGCGCTGCGACAGCCCGGCGGCGCGCAGGCGCTCGGCGTCGGACAGCGCGGCGACGCCGAAGGCATCGGCACCTTCCAGTGCCATGGCGACGCGCTCCAGCCCGTGGCCGTAGCCATCGGCCTTGACCACGGCGAGCACACGCGAGGCCGGGGCGAGCCGACGGACGGCGGCGAGGTTGCCGCGCAGGGCGTCGAGATGGATGGTGGCTGCGGTGGCTCGGGACATGCGGGGTCGGCGGTTGGGCGAAGGACGGGATCAGGCTGCGCCGACGCGATGGCCCGCTGCGGGCACGATCTGGCGACGCGCAGGCAAGGCTATTCGAAGTGTCCGCCGTAGGTCTCGCTGGAAAGGTTGTCAAAGCGCGTGAACTGGCCGTGGAAGGCCAGCTTCACGGTGCCGGTGGGGCCGTTGCGCTGCTTGCCGATGATGATCTCGGCGACACCCTTGTCGGCCGATTCGGGATGGTAGTACTCGTCGCGGTAGATGAAGACGATCAGGTCGGCGTCCTGCTCGATGGCGCCGGATTCGCGCAGGTCGGCCATCACCGGGCGCCTGTCGGCGCGCTGTTCCAGCGAGCGGTTGAGCTGGGAGAGCGCGATCACCGGCACGTTCAGTTCCTTCGCCAGCGCCTTCAGCGAGCGGCTGATCTCGGAGATCTCGGTGGCGCGGTTTTCCTTGTTGCCGGGCACCTGCATCAATTGCAGGTAGTCGATGACGATCAGGCCCAGCTCGTGCTCGCGCGCCAGCCGGCGCGCCCGCGAGCGCAGTTCGGTCGGCGACAGCGCCGGCGTGTCGTCGATGAACAGCTTGACCTCGCTGAGCTGGGTGACCGCCGTGCTGACGCGGTTCCAGTCCTCGTCCTCCAGTTGCCCGGTGCGCATGTTCTGGGCATTGATCCGGCCCAGCGAGGAAATCAGCCGGAAGGTCAGCTGGGTGGCCGACATCTCCATCGAAAACACCGCCACCGCCTTGCGCGTGCGCAGGGCGGAATACTCGGCGATGTTCAGCGCCAGCGCGGTCTTGCCCATCGACGGGCGGGCGGCGAGGATCACCAGGTCGCCGCCATGCAGGCCCGAGGTGCGCTCGTCGAAGTCGATGAAGCCGGTCGGCAGGCCGGAGATCTTGCCCTTGTTCTCGAAGCGCTCGCTCAGGATGCGGAAGCTCTCGCGCAGGCTGGCGCGCATGTCGACGAAGCCCTGCTTGCCGCGGGCACCGTCCTCGGCGATGCGGAACACCGCCTGCTCGGCGCTTTCCAGCAGTTCTCGGCTGTCGCGCCCCTCCGGCTGGAAACCGTCGTTGGCGATCCGTGTGCCGACCTCGATCAACTGCCGCATGATCGACTTCTCGCGCACGATGTCGGCATAGGCGACGATGTTGGCCGCGCTCGGCGTGGTGCTGGCCAGTTCGATCACGTAATCGACGCCGCCGACCTGCTCGGCAAGGCCCTGCGACTGGAACCACTCGCCCAGCGTCACCGCATCGCTGGGCTTGTTGTCGGCGGCCAGGCGGGCGATGGCGCGGAAGATGATCTGATGGTCGCGGCGGTAGAAATCCTCCTCGCGCAGGCGGTCGGCGACCTTGTCCCAGGCCTCGCGAGAGAGCATCAGCCCGCCCAGCACCGCCTGCTCGGCCTCGACCGAATGCGGCGGCACGCGCAGCGGATCGTTGCGGCGAGCGACGGGAAAAACGGCGGGCGGGGCGGATTGCGGCTGGGACATGGGCAGGGCGTCGACAAAGGCCGCCTCGATGGCGGACGGGGATCATACGAAAGCGGCTTCCGCCACGCAGGCGAAAGTCTCTGGAGAACCTGGGGATAAGAGGGGGATCAGACGCTTGCGCGCCTTGTCCCGCCGTCATTTCAGCACGGTCGCGTCGCAGCGGTTGAGACAGCCCGCCGGACCCGCCCTATCGCGTCTCCCGGCCCCGCGGCGGCCCGTTCCAGCCGGCCTGGCTGACGTAATCGACCTCGAACACCCTGATGTCGGCCTGCGCCGCGTAGCGCACGCGGTACACCTTCAGATCGGCCTGCGAAGCGTAGCGGACCTCGTGGATCGTCAGCGCCCCGGCCGCGCCGACGATTCCTGATTCGGACACGGTACCGATGTGCGTGCTCCGATTTCCGGCTCACGCCGCTTCCGCGCTTTCTCGTTGGCGCAGCGCCTGTTGGCCGGGCAACGCCGGCAACTGTTGTTGTTCGACGAAGTGGAGGATGTGTTTGGCAGCGACGGCACCTCGTTGCTGTCGATGTTGATGGGCAGGCAGGGGCGCGACCCGGAAAGTCTGGCGAAGGGTTGGATCAATCAGGCGCTGGAGTCCAACCCGATCCCCACCGTGTGGGTTTGCAACAGCATCGCCGCACTGGATCCGGCATATCTGCGTCGCTTCGATCTGGTCATGGAGTTCCGTGCGCCGGCGCGCGCGGTGCGACAGCGCGTGGTGCAGCGGTATTTCGGTGGGAATGTCCTGTCCGAGCAGGGCGCTGCAACACTGGCCGCCATCGATGGTTTGCCACCCGCGCAAATCGAGCGCGCAGCCAGGGTGGTGAAGGCGCTGGGCAGCAAGCGCCGCGATGAGCGCGATGCGCAGGCAAAGCGCATCGTGGAGATGTCGTTGCGGGCGATGGGGCATTCCACGGCGAGGAAAGCCGCCGGGTTGCCGCAGCATTACGATCCGGCGTTTCTCAATACCGACCGCGATCTTTCCGCGCTGATCGAGGGTTTGTGCGCCGGGCGCGCGGCGCGGTTGTGCCTGTTCGGGCCGCCCGGCACGGGCAAGACGGCGCTCGGGCATCACCTGGCGCAGGTGCTGGATCGCCCGCTGCACGTCAAGCGCGCGTCCGATCTGGTGAGCATGTGGGTGGGCGAAACCGAGAAGAATCTGGCGCAGGCGTTTCTGGAGGCAAGCGACGAGGGCGCGATACTGCTGATCGACGAGGCCGACAGTTTTCTCCAGGACCGCAGCCGTGCGCAGCGAGGCTGGGAGGTGAGTCAGGTCAACGAGATGCTGACGCAGATGGAGGCGTTCGAGGGAATCCTCATTGCCTCCACCAATCTGGTCGATTCGCTCGACGCGGCCAGTCTGCGCCGCTTCGACTTCAAGGTGCGCTTCGATTTCCTCGACCCGGCGCAACGTCTGGCCCTGTTCCGCCGCGTGCTGGGCGAGACGACGCTGGATGCGGCGAGCAGGCGTCGGATCGAACGGCTGGACCGCTTCACGCCTGGCGAAATGGCCAACGCGCTGCGCCAGTTGCGGGTGTTGGGACAGGTGCCGACGGCACCGCCGTTGCTCGATCTGGTGGAGGCGGAGTTGCGCCTCAAGCCGGGCGCGGCGCGGTCACCGATGGGGTTTCTGCGATGAGCCGGCGCGGCGCGCCCGCTGCGTCAAAGCAGGATTTCGCCCAGCGGCCGGCGCGCCAGCGGCAACAGCGAGCGCCCCTGCGCCGTGCCGGCACGGGCGAGGCTTTCGCACAGGCTCTGGACTGCCTCCCATTCTTCCAGCGCCAGGCGGCGCGGATCGGCTGCCGGGTCAGAGTCCTTCGATGGGGCCCGGGCTTGATGGGCCGCGTTGGTGCGCGTTGAGCAGTTGTTGCCAGAGGTGTTCATAGGCTGTCCCCAAGGTCGCCGCTTCGGTGGCGATCCAGGTGTGGTGCAGGTCGGCACCGTGGTGTTGAAGCAGGTCGAGAATATCCTGCCGGTCCTGAACCCGCGACGGGTCGGCGACCATCGCCATCAGTTTCATCAGGATCAGTCCATCGACCGGGACGACCGCAAGTGGCGGTCCGTCATCCCGGGCGATGGGCACCTTTTGCGCTTCCCCCAACAGTTGCCGCCCCAGTTCGCGACGGGCGTACAGCAGATCGACCCATTCGGCGATTTCAGGAAGCTCCTTCAGGGGGCGGCGTACGTAGCGGGCGAAACCCTGTCCGCGGATTTCGCGGTTGAAACCCAACTCGTCCAGCGCACGATCCGCCGCCTGCTCATCGGCGGCATCGATGAGGAAGTCCAGGTCCTTGGTGGCGCGCGGGATGCCGTGCGCGGCCAGTGCCATGCCGCCGGCGAGCGCGTGGCGGATGTTCTTGCGCGTCAGCGCACGGGTGACATCGTCGAGGATTTGCCTGAGCCGGGCTGG
>JBAYTD010000057.1:0-17509 GCA_041675805.1 Lysobacteraceae bacterium | reverse complement strand
CTGGCGACAGCGGATGCTCAGCCGTGCGCTGCGCCTTCGCTACGCCGGCCACGACATCGACCGCGTGGTCGCGGCCGCCAGTGCCGCGCTGGACCTCGACCTGGACAGCCTGGACATCGCCGAGCGTCTGGCGGGTGACATGCCCTGCGTCATCCTCGTCCACGGCGATGCGGACCGGCACCTGCCGATCACCCACAGCCGGCGATTGGCGCAGTCGATGCCGAGCGCACGGTTGCTGGAGGTCGCCGACGAAACCCACCTCACCCTGCCGGCGCGAATGGACTTGCTGGGCGACCCGCTGGCGGCGTGGTTGGGGGCGCTGCCGGGCGAGGACGGCTGTCCGTCGCTGTCGCTGCGCTGATCCGGCGCGCAACGGCGGCGTCTGCGACACTACGCCCCCGCTCTGCCGCCGTCCCGTGATCGATGAAAAAGCTGTTTTCCGCATTCCGTACCGATCCCTGGGCGCAGCCCGATGCCGAACGCCGCGCCATCGCCGTGCGCGATGGGCAGTCGGCGGAGTTGATCGCCGCGCTGGCGGACATCGCGGTGCAGGATGGCGACCCCGGCGTGCGCCGCGCGGCGCTGTCGCGATTGGTCGATACCGACTTGCTGCGCACCCGCGCCGCCGAGGAGGCCGACGCCGACACCCGTGCCACGGCGCTGTCGCGGCTGACGCGCCTGCTGCTCGACCCCGATGCCGGCCTGTCCGCGCAGGCACGGATGGCGGCGATCAACGCGCAGCCGCCGGGCGAACTACTCGAACGCATCGCCGCCGAGGCAACCGACCTCGCCGCTCGCCGTGCCGCGCTGGCGCGGATCGAGCGCACAGGCTTCCTCCAACGCCGTTGCGTGGAGGAAAGCGACGCCGGATTGCGCGCCGAACTGCTGCAACGCATCGACGCCGAGGACGCCCTGGAGCGCCTCGCCGAGAAGCTGCGGCGGATCGACAAGACGCTGTCGCATCGCGCCCGCGAGCGCGTCCAGGCGCTGCGCCTGGAGCGTGGCGATCCCGCTGCGGTGCAGCGTCACGCCGATGCGCTGTGCGAGACGCTGACGCGCTGGGCGCGCTCGTTGCCGGACGACGCCGCCGATCAGGTCGATGCCGCCGAGCGCGATTGGAACAGCCGCCGCGACGTCCTCGATGCCGCCGCACAAAACAAGGTCGCGGCGCATTTCGTCCGCGTCCGCGACGCCATCGCCTGGCGCGAACGTCCGCCCGAAGCGCCGTCGCCGGAGCCAGCGCAAGCGCCACTCGTCGAGACGGCTGTCGAAAGGCCTGTCGACACGCCGACGGCACCGGTTGCCGCCGCGCCGGACTGGTCTGCTTTCGATCAACCCTTGGCCGAGGCGCGCCGCGCCGCGCGCGACAAGCAACTCGGCAGCGCCCGCCCGGCGCTGCACGGCGCACGCGAGGCGCTGAAGGCGCTGCCGCGGCTGGATCGTGCGCGGCGCGAAAGACTGGCGGAAGCAGAGGCGGAGATCGCCGAACTGGAGCGCTGGCAGCGCTGGTCGGCCAACCGCGTCCGCGCCCGCCTGTGCGACGACCTCGAAGCGCTGATCGCCGCCGGCCATCATCCCGATGGCGTCGCCCATCGCGTGCGCGAGCTGCAACAGGAATGGGCGCGCGTCGATGCCACCGAACAGACGGCCGATCCTTCCGCCGAGGCCGGCAATCACGAAAGCGGATTGGCGCGCCGTTTCCGTTCCCTGTGCGCCCGCGCGATGGCACCGACCAAGCCGTACTTCGAGCAACGCCACGCGCTGCGTGTGCAACATCGCGAGGCCATCGAAGCGCTGCTCGGCGAAGCCGGCGCGGAAGCGCTGGCGGCGGGCGAGTTAGGCAACGTCAGCGCGCTGCGTCGACGGTTGACCGAGGCGCTGCGCAATCTCGACCAACTCGAACCGCGCGCCCGCACGCCGATGGCGCAGCGCTTGCGCGGCGCGCTGGCCGACATCGATGCGCGCCTGCAAACATTGCGCGAGGAAGCCGCGCTGGCACGCAGCCGGCTGATCGCCCGACTGCGCCGCGACCTGATGCAGGCCGCGCCCGACGAGGCACTGGCGCTGGCCAAGCAGGCGCAGGCGAGCTGGAAGACGCTGCCGCGTCCGGGCCGCGACCAGGAAGCCGAGCTGACCCGTGAACTGGCCGCCCTGGTCGACCCGATCTTCCAACGCCAGCGCGCGACGCAGGCGCAGAACGCCGAACAGGCCGAGCACATCGCCAGCGAATCGCGGCGCATCCTCGACGAACTGGCCGCGCTGGCCGAAGGCGACGCCGCCGCGCTGGCCCATGCCGATGGCCGCATCGCCGCCCTGGAAGCAAGCTGGAAAGCGCTGTATCGCGACGAAGAAAGCGCCGTCGACACGGACCGCCCCGGCCGACGCGGCGAGCGTGACCGCCGCCCGCAGCAGCGCCGTCCGACGCGCCCGGACACTCGCGAGCGCGAGCGCCGCTTCGATCAGGCGGTCAGCCGCGTGCGCCAGGCCCAGGCCGCTCTGGAAGCGCAGCGGCTGACCCGGCGACTGCAAGCCCTGGTGCAGGCGGCTGAATTGTTCGCCGCCCTGCAAATCGGCACCGTGGACATCAACGCCGCGCAAGCACAATGGACGACGCTGGCGCTGGACGATGCCGACCGCCGCCGCCTCGCCGCGCGCTGGCAACAGGCGCAGACCGGCGACGCCGCCAGCGCGGACAACGACGAAGCCGCCGAATGCCTCTTGGTCGACGCCGAAATGGACGCCGGCCTCGACAGCCCCGCCGCCGCCCTGGCGCGTCGCCGCGAACGCCAGATGCAACGCCTGTCCGCACGCATGCAGGGCGGCGAAACACCGGTCGCCGACCCGCTGGCGCAGGCCCTGGCCTGGGCCCGCCTCGGCCCCGGCAACCCGGCTGCCATCGCCGACCGCCAGCAACGCATGCGTCGCCTGCTGGCCGCTTGGAGCAATCCCTGACAAGCGGCCTGACCGCAGCGGCGCGATGCGCCCGCGTTTCGCCATATCGGCGCGGCACACTGCGCGTCCCCTGTCGATGAGGATCGCCGATGAGCGTCGGACATTTTTCGCGCCGCCATGTGCTGGCGCTGCTGGCCGTCAGCGCCGCCCATGCCGCCCTGCCGGGGCGGGCGCGGGCACACACGGCGTCGTTGCTGGCGGAACTGGAGGCGCGCCACGGCGGCCGGCTGGGCGTGCAGGTGCTGGACGGCGATTCCCCGTTGCCCGGACTGGACCATCGGGCCGACGAGCGCTTCGCGCTGTGCTCCACTTTCAAGCTGCTGCTGGCCGCTGTCGTGTTGCGCGAGGCGGCACGCGGACGGCTGCAACTCGATGAGCCGCTGGCCTTCGGCGCGGCCGACCTGGTCGCGCACTCGCCGGTGGTCGGCGCGCAGCTCGAACGCGGCCGACTGACCGTCGTCGAACTGGCCGAGGCGGCACAACTGACCAGCGACAATGCCGCCGCCAACCTGCTGCTGCGTCGTCTCGGCGGGCCGGCCGCGTTCACCGCCCTGCTGCGCGAGATGGGCGACACCGAGACGCGGCTGGATCGCATCGAACCGGCGATGAACCACGTCGAAGCCGCCGACCTGCGCGACACCACCACACCGGCAGCGATGGCGCGCACGGTGGCACGGCTGTTTTCCGCCGACTTGCTCGACGAGGCCGCGCAGCAGCGCCTGAAAGGCTGGATGATCGCCACCCGCACCGGCCTGCGCCGCCTGCGCGGCGGCTTTCCCGTCGACTGGCAGGCCGGCGACAAGACCGGCACCGCCGTGATCGCCGGCCAGCCCAATCGACACAACGATGTCGCCGTGGTCTGGCGTCCCGGCCGCGCACCGCTGGTGGTCGCCGCCTTCTACGAAGCGCCAGGGCACTTCCCGTCGATGCGCGCGGAAGACGATGCAGTGCTGGCCGAAGTCGGCCGGCTGATCGGCACCTGATCCGCCGCCCCCGGACCGCCGGACGGCGCGGATCGCGCATCCCGCACCCTGGATCCAACGCTGTCCAGCAAGTAGCCCGGGCAAGCAAAGCGCACCCGGGGCTTTCCTGCCCGGATGCCCGGGCTTCGGGTTCAGGCTGCGACGTTGCGATGGGCTGCGTTGCTCGCGCCTTCCCGGTCAGCACCCGGGGCGACAGCCACCCGGCCATGCCGATTTCACCGCCGCGAGCGCGGCCAGGCGGCGTAAAAGGCGCCCAGTGCGCCGACGCCGGCGATCCACACCGCTGCCGCCACGTCGAACAGGCGCGGGCCGCCGGCTTCGAGGGCGTAGAGGACGGCGGCGGCCAGCATCAGGCCGGTGCCGAGGATGGCGTAGACGGTCTTGCGCTGGCCCTCGCGGGAAACCTCCGCCAGTTCGCGCAGGTCGGCGGACATCATCTGGATGCGCTGCCCGCCAGTGGTCTGCTGGGTCAGCCAGTCGCGCAGCAGACGCGGCATGTCGGGGGCGGCGGTGACCAGTTCGGGCACGCGCTTGCCCAGTTCGCGCAGCAGGTGGGCCGGGCTGTAGCGCTCGCGCAGGATGCGTTCGAGCACCGGGCGGGCAACGCCGAAGATGTCCAGTTTTGGGTCCAGCCGGCGGCCGATGCCCTCGATGTTGAGCAGGGTCTTCTGCAACAGGATCAGTTGCGGTTGCAGGGTGAGCTGGTATTGGCGGGCGGTGCGGAACAGCTTGACCACCACTTCGCCGAGCGCGATTTCCGACAGCGGCCGGGTGAAGTACGGCTCGCAGACCGCCCGCGTCGCCGCTTCCAGTTCGTCGACGCGCACGCTGTCCGGCATCCAGCCGGCCTCGACGTGCAGTTCGGCGATGCGCCGGTAGTCGCGCGAGAACATGGCGATGAAGTTCTCGGCGAGGAAATACTGATCGCGGGCCGGAAGCTGGCCCATGATGCCGAAGTCCAGCGCGATGAAGCGCGGGTCGTCGCGCCGCGCCGGGTCGGCGTCGACCCAGATGTTGCCGGCGTGGGCATCGGCGTGGAAGAAGTTGTCGCGGAACACCTGGGTGTAGAACAGGCGCACGCCCTTGGCCGCCAGTTTGCGACGGTCGATGCCGGCGGCGTCCAGCGCGGCGATGTCGTCGGACGGGATGCCGCGCACGCGCTCCAGGGTCAGCACGCGGGCGGTGCTCAGCGGCCAGAACACCTCCGGCACGTAGAGGTCGTCCGAGCCCTGCCAGTTGCGCCGCAGCACGCTGGCGTTGGCACCTTCGCGTTGCAGGTCGAGTTCGCCGAGCAGGGTGCCTTCGATTTCCGCCACCACGTCGAGCGGACGGATCTTGTCGGCGTTGGGATGGTGGCGGTCGACGATCTCGGCGAGGCCGGTGAGCAGGGCGATGTCGGCGGCGATCTGCCGGTCGATGTCCGGGCGCAGCACCTTGACCACCACTTCGCGGCCGGGCGATCCGTCCGCCTCAAGCAGGCGGGCGGCGTGGACCTGGGCGATGGAGGCCGAGGCCAGCGGGGTTTCGTCGAACTCGGCGTAGCACTGCGTGATCGGCCGGCCCAGCGCGGCCTCGACGATGCGCCGCGCCTGCGCCCCGTCGAACGGCGCGACGCGGTCCTGCAAACGGGCCAGTTCGTCGGCGATGTCCTCGGGCACGAGGTCGCGCCGGGTCGACAGGATCTGCCCGAACTTGACGAAGATCGGCCCCAGTTCCTGCAAGGCCAGGCGCAGGCGTGCACCGCGCGACAGCGCCGCGACCTCGGCCGAGGCGCGCGGCACCACCGGGCGCAGCAGGCGGGCGATGGGTTCGACGCCGGTGTGTTCGAGCAGGGCATCAAGCCGATACTTCACCAGCACGCGCAGGATGCGGGTGGCGCGCAATGCGCCGCGCAGCGGCCTCATCGCGACAGGCGTCCGACCCGCGCCGCCAGCCGCTCGACATCGTCGCGCAGGGCGTCGACCTCGTCGAAGAAGATCGCCTGTTCGACGCTGGAAACCAGTTCGCGACGTTCCTCGACCAGATAGTCGACGCCATCGCGGGCGAACTTCCGGGCGCTGTCGCCGCCCGCCTTCAGCGCGCCGCCCAGGGCACGCGCGATCTGCACGCCGAGCACCTCGCCGAACAGGCCGGAAAAGGCGGCCTCGAAGTCCGGCGCGTAGTCGCGGGCGAGCTTCTGCAGGCGCTGGGCGAGTTCGGCGTCGCCGCTGATCGTCATCCGTCCGCCGGGCGTCGCGCTGCGTCCGCCGGCCGGCAGCGCCTGGGAAAGCAGCGCGCCGAGGCTGGCGGCGAGGCTGAGGTCCGGCGCTTCCAGATCGCGCGCCGGGCCGACCTTCAGCGCGCCGTCGATCACTTCGATGCCGATCGCCAAGGGCGGTGCCTGCAAGTGCAGGGCGATGCGGCGGCCTTCCAGCGCGCGCAGGCGCTCGGCGCTGTCCGGGTCCAGCGCGATGGCGCGGTTGAGCACGGATTGCAGCACGCGGCCGAGCGCGGCGAGCAGCGGATTGGGGGAGCGCAGGGTGCTGGAATCGGTCATGTCGTCAGCCAGTGTGTCGGGCGTTGCCGTGGGTGCGCCACCATTGCGCCAGATTGCGCAGGCCCTCGTCGATGCTCACCTTCGGCTCGTAGCCGAGATCGCGGCGCGCGGCACCGATGTCGTACCAGTGCGGCGTGGCCAGTTGTTCGGCGAGAAAGCGCGTCATCAGCGGCTCGCCGGACAGCTTCAGCCAGCGATGCGCACGCTCCAGCACGGCACCGATGACATAGGCACTGCGGAACGACAGCCGCTCGACCACCGGCGGCGCGCCGGCCGCCGCGAGCAGGCCATTGATGATGACGGCGATGGGGCGCGGCTCGCCGTTGGAGATGAAATAGGCCTTGCCGGCGGCGCGCGCCGCGCCTTTTCCGCACAGCGTGTCGAGCGCGCAGACATGCGCCTCGACGGCGTTCTCGATGTAGGTGGTGTCGATGCGGTTCTCGCCATCGCCGACCAGCTTCAGCTTGCCGGCCTGCGCGCGCTGCGCCAGTCGCGGCAACAGGTGGTTGTCGCCCGGCCCCCAGACCAGTCGCGGGCGCAGTGCGACGGTGGCGAGGCCATTGCCGTTCTCCTCGCAGACAATCCGCTCGGCAACCGCCTTGGTGGCCGGATAGGCGGCCTTGAAGCGGCTGGCAATCGGCGTGGAAAACTCGCTACCACCCTGGCAGGGCTGGCGTCCGGCGTGGGCGACGCTGGGCGTGGAGGTATGCACCAGCACCGGCACGCCGTGGATGCGGCAACCGGCGATGATGTTGCGCACGCCGCGCACGTTGGCATCGAAATACTCGCGCAGCGGACCCCAGGCACCGGCCTTGGCGGCGACGTTGAACACCGCCTCGCGGCCGGCCAGCGCATCGACCACGGTGGTGAAGTCGGCGAGGTCGCCAGCGACCTGCTGCACGCCCATCGCGTCCAGCGCCGGATAGCGGCTGCGGCTGAGGCTGGTCACGCGATGGCCGCGCTCGACCAGGGCGCGGCACAGCGCCTGGCCAAGGAATCCACCGCCGCCGGTCACCAATATGTTCACGTCCTGCCCGGTCCACGGAAAACTGGCCGCATCCTAGCGGAATGCGCCGCATCGGCGCTGAATCAGTGGCCCGGCGCGGCTTCGTTCCGCTCCGGTTTTGCTTTCCGGGTGCAGCATCGCCAGCCGGTTGTCACGCGCGCCGCTGCGGTGCGTCCGCATCCTGCGGCCGCTGCGCCGCCCCGTCCAATCCAGAAGGAGACGCTCCATGTCCATCCATCGCTCCCCCATTGCCGCCGGCGTCCTGCTGGCGCTGCTGCTGCCCGCGTTCGGCGCGGCGGCGGCCGACATCAGCAAGGTCAACGGCAGCATCCAGACCGAGGCCGGTGTCCACTACAACGATCTGGAAACCGTCAACGGCAGCATCAAACTGGCCGCCAACGCCCTCGCCGACGAGATCGAAACCGTCAACGGCAGCGTGACGCTGGACAGCGGTGCGCAGGCCGACAGCATCGAAACCGTCAACGGCGCGATCACCCTGCACGAGTCGGCCCAGGTGCAGGACGACGTCGAGACGGTCAACGGCGCGATCCGCCTCGCCGCCGGCAGCCGCATCGGCGGCGACGCCGAAACCGTCAACGGCACCATCACGGCGCGCCAGGCGGTGATCGGCGGCGACATCGAAACCGTCAACGGCAGCATCGAGTTGCTGGAAGGCAGCCGCGTCGAGGGCGGCATCCTGGTGCGCAAGCCGAAGTCCTCCTGGTCGCTCGGCAAGAGCGGCAAGCCCAGGGTGGTCATCGGTGCCGGCAGCGAAGTGCGCGGCGAGCTGGTGTTCGAGCGCGAGGTCGACCTGCGTGTCGACCCCAGCGCGCGGATCGGCGCGGTGCGCGGCGCGACGGTGCAGACGCTGGAAGTGGAAGCGCGCTGAAGTCCACGGCTGACGCGGGGACGGCCGGCCGACAGCGGCCGTCCATGGGTAGAATGCGGCCTCCATTCCATGCGGGGTGTCCCATGCGTCCGACCCTTTCTTCCGGCAAGTTGTCCGTCCTGGCGCTGGCGGCCGTGCTGGCCGCCGGTTGCCAGCGCAGCGAAGCGCCTGCCCCCGAGCAACCGACGCCGGCGGCCAACGCGCCCTCCGCGCAGGCGTTCGTCCCGGCCATCTCGTCCGAGGACTTCGCCCGCCACGTGAAGACGCTGGCCTCGGACGAATTCGAGGGCCGTGCACCGGGCAGCCATGGCGAACGGCTGACGGTCGACTACATCCAGGGCCAGTTCCAGCGCCTCGGCCTCAAGCCCGGCAACGGCGACAGCTACGTGCAGACCGTGCCGATGGTGCAGACCACGGCCGACCCGTCGACCGTGCTGCACATCCGTGACGCCCAAGGCGAATACCAACTGGCCTACGGCACCGACATGGTGATCGGCACCACCAGCGGCCAGCCGGAAGTCAGCGTCGCGGACAGCGAACTGGTGTTCATCGGCTATGGCGTCGACGCGCCGGAGGCGGACTGGAACGATTACGCCATCGATGTCGCCGGCAAGACCGTCGTCGTGCTGGTCAACGACCCCGGCTTCCACGTCGGCGACGAGGAGCTGTTTCAGGGCAAGCGGATGACCTGGTACGGGCGCTGGGTCTACAAGTTCGAGGAAGCCGCACGCAAGGGCGCGACCGGCGCGCTGATCATCCACGACACCGAGGGTGCCGGCTACGGCTGGGACGTGGTCTCCAACAGTTGGAGCGGGGCGCAGTTCGACCTGCCGGCCAGCGAGGATCCGGCACCGCGCCTGCCCTTGCAGGGCTGGCTGAGCGCCGACGCCGCCAACGCACTGTTCCAACGCGCCGGGCTTGATTTCGACGCCCTGCGCATCGCCGCCAACCAGCGCGGCTTCAAGCCGGTGCCGCTGAACGCACGAATGAGCGCCACGCTGAAGAGCGAGATTTCCAGCGGCCAGTCGGACAACGTGCTGGCCCTGCTGCCCGGCACCAGCCGGCCCGACGAAGTGGTCATCTACATGGGCCACTGGGACCACCTCGGCCGCAACCCGGAGCTGGAAGGCGACCAGATCTACAACGGTGCCATCGACAACGCCACCGGCATCGCCGGCATCCTGGAGATCGCCGAGATGCTGGTCCAGCAGCCGCCGCAGCGCTCGGTGCTGTTTCTGGCCGTGACGCTGGAGGAATCCGGCCTGCTCGGCTCCAAGTACTACGTCGCCCGGCCGTCCTTCCCGCTGGCGAAGACCGTCGGCGTGATCAACCTCGATGCGCTGAGCGTGGTCGGCCGCACCCGCGACTTCACCGTGATCGGCCACGGCAACTCCGAACTGGAAGACATCCTGCGCCCGATCGCCGAGCGCCAGAGCCGCATCCTGCGCGCCGAAAGCGGGCTGGAAAAGGGCTTCTACTACCGCTCCGACCACTTCAACTTCGCCAAGGCCGGCGTGCCGGCGCTATATGCCGGCGGCGGCGTCGACCACTTCGAAAAGGGCGAGGAATACGGCCTCGCCATGCAGGCCGAGTACACCCGCCTGCGCTACCACAAGCCGGCCGACGAGTTCGACCCGAACTGGGATCTGCGCGGCGTGGTGGAAGACTTGTCGGCGCTGTATCAGGTCGGCCGCGAACTGGCCGATGGCGACCAATGGCCCAACTGGTACGAGGGCAACGAGTTCCGCGCCATCCGCGACGCCTCGCGCGCCGAGTGATCTCCCGCGACAGCCTTTGACTCAAGCGCCCCGCCCGACGGGGCGCTTTCACAAATCCGGCAAGGCGCGTTCGATCAAGAGCGCGACCGGCACCGCTGCATCCAGCGCGCCGTAGGCCAGGCTGCGTCCCTCGCCCAGCCGGGCGCGGCAGAAAGCCTCGGCGATGGCATCGTTGCCGGACTGCAACAGCGCCGCCGCCTGCAACAGCAGCGCCATGCGTTCGAGCAGATGGCGACTGCGCGCTTCCAACGCCTCACGGTCCTCCAGCGCACCGCGCAGCGCCGCCAGTTGGCGGTCGAAATCCGCCTGCATGCCGCGCGCCCGCGACAGCTCGTCGAACAGCACCTCGCGCGTCAGCGGCTCGCGCTCGAAGGCGCGCAGCACGTCCAGACACTGCACATTGCCGCTGCCCTCCCAGATCGAGTTCAGCGGTGCCTGCCGGTACAGCCGCGGCAGGATGTTTTCCTCCACGTAGCCGATGCCGCCGAGGCATTCCTGCGCCTCGTTGACGAAGGTCGGGGCGCGCTTGCAGACCCAGTATTTGCCGATGGCGGTGGCGACGCGGGCCAGCGCCGCCTCGCGCGGATCGCGCGCTGCCGCATCGACGGCGGCGGCAACGCGCAAGGTCAGCGCGACGGCGGCCTCGCTGTCCAGCGCCAGATCGGCCAGCACGTTGCGCATCAGCGGCTGGTCGATCAACAGGCGGCCGAAGGCACGCCGCTGGCGCACATGATGCAGCGCCTGCACCAGCGCCTGACGCATGCAGGCGGCGGAGCCGGTGATGCAGTCGAGCCGGGTCAGCGCGACCATTTCGAGGATGGTGGCGATGCCGCGCCCCTCGCTGCCGACCCGATGCGCCAGCGCGCCGTGGAACTCCACCTCGGCCGAGGCATTGCTCCAGTCGCCCAGCTTGTCCTTCAGGCGCTGGATGCGCACCGCGTTGAGGCTGCCATCGTCCAGCACGCGCGGCACGAGGAAGCAGCTCAGCCCACCCTCGGCCTGCGCCAGCACCAGATGCGCATCGCACATCGGTGCGGAAAAAAAGAACTTGTGGCCGACCAGTTCGAAACTGCCATCGGACTGGCGCAGCGCCCGCGTGGCATTGCTGCGCACGTCCGAGCCGCCCTGCTTCTCGGTCATCCCCATGCCCATGGTGCAGGCGGTCTTCTGCGCCGCCGGCAGCGTGCGCGGGTCGTACTCGCCGGCGGTCAGGCGCGAGACCCACTGCCCGGCGATGGCCGGCTCGTGGCGCAGGGTCGGGATGGCGGCGTGGGTCATCGTCAGCGGACAGGCGCTGCCGGCCTCCGGCTGGCTGTCCAGATACATCAGCGCGCTGCGCGCAACATGCGCGCCGGGACGGTCCTCGTGCTGCCAGGAAAAGGCATGCACCCCGGCCGCCATCGCATGGCGCATCACCGCGTGGTAAGCCGGATGGAACTCGACATCGTCGATACGCCGGCCGTGGCGGTCGAACAGATGCAGGATCGGCCGATGCCGATTGGCCAGCTCGCCCAACTCCATCAACTCCCCGCCGACCAACTCGCCGTGCACATCAAGCTGCGCCTGCGCCCAACCGCCGCCATGACGCTGCACCGCCTCGCGCAACGGCGCATCGGTGCGCCAGGCGTTGTACGCCGGCAACGGCAGCGGCTGGTTCAGCACCTCGTGGGTCGAGAATCGGGATTGAACGGACATGGCCGGCTTCCGCGCCGCAGTGGGAGGGATATCAATACCACCACGCGGCGTTCGGGTCGAAAAGATCGCCTCGCGCGTCGGTCTCATTCCGTGAGACGCCCGGGCTGCATGCTTCCTCTTCCGACACTTGCCTTACGGGATGAAAAGCGGACATCATGCCCGCAGCCGATCCCTTGAAGAGATGAACATGGTGAGGTTCTCGATGCCACAACTGGCCAGCGGATCGAAAGAAGATTTTTATCAGTTGCTGGACCGAGCCTGCACCCTGCACACCCAGCGGCGCGTGGCCGAAGCGCTGGATGTCGATGTGCGCACGGTACGGCGCTGGCAGGTCCGGGAGTCCGATCCGCCGTCCTACGTCTCCGACGCCATCCGACAGCGACTGTTGCCGTTGATCGAGGAGGCCGGCCCGTGCGACTTCCGCTTCATCGACCTGTTCGCCGGCATCGGCGGCATCCGCATGGCTTTCGAAGCGCAAGGCGGACGTTGCGTGTTCACCAGCGAATGGGACTCGTGGGCACAGAAAACCTATCTGGCCAACTTCCCCGCCTCGACGCACGTCTTGGCTGGCGACATCACTCAGGTCGACGAGCACGACATCCCCGATCACGATGTTCTGCTGGCCGGTTTCCCTTGTCAGCCCTTCAGCATTGCCGGCGTGTCCAAGAAGAACGCACTGGGCCACGCGCACGGCTTCGCCGACGAAACCCAGGGCACCTTGTTCTTCGACGTGGCACGCATCATCGCCGCCAAGCGCCCGGCCGCCTTCCTGCTGGAGAACGTCAAGAATCTGCGCAGCCACGACAAGGGCAACACCTTCCGCGTCATCAACAAGGTGCTGGAAGACCTCGGCTATCACATCAAGTCGGAAGTGGTGAACGGCGCGCACTTCGTGCCGCAGAACCGCGAACGCATCCTCATCGTCGGCTTCCGCGAGCCGACCGACTTCAGCTTCGACGACATCCGCTTGCCTGAGCACAAGCCGACCCTGGCAAGCATCCTTCACCCGCAGGACGGCAGCGAAGCACCCGAAGCGCATTACACCGTCGGCCCCAAGGCCAAGGTCGATGCCCGCTACACGCTTACGCCCAAGCTATGGGCCTATTTGCAGGCGTATGCCAAGAAGCATCGCGCAGCCGGCAACGGCTTCGGCTTCGGGCTGGTCGATGGCTACGGCGTGGCGCGCACGTTGTCCGCACGCTACTACAAGGACGGCTCGGAAATCCTTGTCTCGCAGGGCGCGCGAAAGAACCCGCGTCGCCTCACCCCACGCGAATGCGCGCGCCTGATGGGCTTCCCGGACGATTTCCGGATACCTGTCAGCGACACGCAGGCGTACAAGCAGTTCGGCAACAGCGTGGTCGCGCCGGTCATGCAAGAGGTTGCACGCGTGATGAAACCGCGTATCCTGGAGTTGATTGACCCGGAACTGGCCAAGCAAAAATCTCTACTGGCCGCATGATGGAGACGACAATGAACACCTCACGTATCCCCGCTTACGATCAAAACAATCCGGACGGCATGACGATATGGTTTGCGGAAATGGCAAGCCGCGATCTGCTTTTCCACCCTGAGGACGATCCAGAAAGCATCATCAAACTGTCCGATGGCACATCACTTTTCACCCAAGCTGAATGCGACGATGCGCGCAAGATTCTGACGAGCATGTTCGCCAAGCATGGTGATGGTGTGATTAAGGCTTGCTACCCGATTTTCATGCGCAAAGCAAATTGCCTGCACGCCTTGGATGCCTGATGGCAGACATAGTGGACTCAGCCACACGCAGCCGGATGATGTCCGGCATACGTGGCAAGAACACTCGTCCGGAACTGGTCGTTCGCAGCTTCTTGCATCGTGCGGGGCTGCGTTTTAGGTTGCATCCAAAGCTGCCCGGCAAGCCTGATTTGATTCTACCAAAATACCACACGGCAATTTTCGTGCATGGCTGTTTCTGGCACCGACACGAAGGTTGTCGCTACGCTACAACGCCAGCAAGCAATGCTGTATTTTGGGAGAAAAAATTCACGGCCAATGTTAACCGTGACAGCACAGTAAGGCAGCGGCTGAAAGAAGTTGGTTGGCGCGTTTTAGTGATTTGGTCCTGCGAGTTGAGCGAGCACTATCTAGCCAATGTCGTTAATACAATTAAAAAAAGCATGGCAAGGGAGAATGAACAATGACACGTGGCTATCTTTCCGAGTACTTCGTTGGAGTAGCGATCAAGCGGCTTTCTGCTGTGGAGGCAGACAGGACACGCTCCAACCAGCACGAGTACAACGCGACTCGGGAAATGCTGGCCTTCATGGGGCGGCCTTCCACACGTACTCGACTGCCGACCCGATTCATTTATCTGGATAGCAAGACCGACGAGCCGATCATCGAAGACGCTTTCCTGACCCTCTACGATAGCCGTGAGAACCAACCACACCGGTCTGCCGAGTACCGCTTTTATTTTCCAACATCACAGGTGTCCGAAAAAGCTGGCCAAGGTGATCTGCTTCTGATTGGCAAAAAGCATGATGGTAATTTATTAGTTGTGATCGCTGGCAGTGGCTCTAGCGCCGCTAATCAGATCAAATGGCTGTTTGGCTTCACGAGTGATAATACCGAGATTTTTTCTGTTCGCTCGGAATTGGATGACGAGCAGTATCGCATCGGCTTTGCCGCGAGCGTCATCCTTGAGAGTATCGGAGTCGAGGTAGAGAAGCGGGAGGAAAATTATCTGGACTCCATGCTTTCCAAGTTTGGTGGTGGTTTCCCGAAAACACGGGAATTCTCGGCATACGCCCGCGAAACAGTCGGTAACATTGATCCGCGAGAAGATCCTGATGCGGCCTTCGTAGCTTGGATGGATCGTGAAGACAGCTTGTTTCGCGCACTGGAGCGTCACCTTGTAAGTGCGCGGTTGGATGAGGGGTTCTCAGGTGACACGGTTGATGATTTCATAAAATTTTCTCTCTCCGTGCATCAGCGTCGCAAGAGTCGTGTCGGTTACGCATTGGAGAATCACCTGAAATTTATCTTTTCAGAAATTGGTATCCGTTATAAGCATGGAGCCATTACCGAGAATAAAACCAAACCAGACTTTATTTTTCCCGGTCAAGACGAATATAATGATATCAATTTCGACACATCGAAACTTTCAATGTTGGCTGTGAAAAGCACCTGTAAGGATCGCTGGCGTCAAGCTTTGGCTGAGGCTGATCGAATCGACGAAAAACACCTGCTTACCTTAGAGGCAGGTATCAGTGTGAACCAAACCAACGAGATGCAGGCAAAAAAGCTGCAACTGGTCCTGCCGCGTAGTCTGCATTCGAGCTACAGCCCAGAGCAGCAGGCGTGGCTCTACGACATCGAACAGTTCACGCAGCTTGTTCGGGAGCGTCAGTCTTGGCCGTGAAGGAAGCTCTGAACGAGTTAAATAGCCTTGCCCGAACGCGCAACTGCACGCACATCCGCGAGCCGGTGAACATCATTTCGGCCTGTAAACCGGCTGATCGAGGCGGGTGACCGGATGAGGAGCAGACGAAGCACGGCAGACCCGATTCTGCCGCGACGTTCCGTGTGGACTCACGGTTCGGCGGGGAAGGTCACGTCCTGATAGATGTCCGCCAACGAGATTGGCGTGTCCAGACAGGGCAGCATGATTTCGCCTTGTTCGATTTCCTGCACGCGCCAGCCGTTGTCGCGGCGATACAGTTCCGCCCGCATGATGTCCTGTTCCACCAGCAGGTAGCCTTGCAGGCTGGGCAGGGTCTGGTAGGCCAAGAGCTTTTCCCGGCGGTCCACGCGGGCGGTGGATTCGGACAGCACTTCCACCAGCAGGCAGGGGGCGCGTCGGAAGTACGTTTCCCGGTCTTGCGGGTCGCAGGAGAGGAGCAGGTCGGGGTGGTAGAAGCTGGTCTTGTCGGCGATGTCGACGCGGACTTTCATGTCCGCGATGAACAACTGGCAGCCTTTGCGCCGGGCGGCGGGCATCAAGGCATAGGCCAGGGCACTGGCGATCAGTCCGTGTCGATCGCTGGCACCGGTCATGGCATAGACCTGGCCGTCGATGTAGTCGTGGCGCTGTTCGCCATCGGCCTCGCCAGCCAGATAGTCTTCGATGCTGATGAAGGGTCTGCGGGCCAGTACGGACATGGCCGGCTCCGTTGGGATGGTGGGTGCAAGTCTAGCCCGGATATTTCGTGGTGCGTGAGGAGCGCAGTCCTTCGCTTGCGACGAGCCTGTCCCGGATTTGATCCGGGAGGAACGTGGCGAAGCCGCGTGCTGCGGGCGCTGCCGCAAGGGAAGATCAGCGCTACGGCATTCTCAATCGGCGCACTCGCTTCGGAGTGCGGGCTTCCGCCTCAGGCCCAAAGCAGCCCCATTTCCAGTTCGATGGCGTCGAAGGGCGGTATGCGCACGCGGTCGTCCTCGGCATGGCTGGCGATCAGCAGCCAGTGCTGGTCGCGGCGTTCATAGGCTTCCAATGTGCGCCGGACGGTGGCGATCAGCGCGGAACGTGATTGCCGACCCTCGGCTTGGCAGCGCACCGCCCGGCGTGCTCAGGGCGTCGGCGCGGTGCGTTTGCCGAACACGGCGATGCCCTTGAGCAGGGCGAGCGCTTCACGCACGGCGTAGTCCTCTTCCTGCGCCGCCGGGCCGCCCTCGGCGTCGCTGTCGGTGGATTCGGCGTCCAGATGACCGGGCAGGTCGCGCTCGCGCAGGCGCGGCGGGCGGTCGCCGCTGCGGCGCAACACCAGATCCTCGGCCAGTGCGATGTCCGGCTTCAGGCCGCTGGCCTGGATGGAGCCGCCGTCGGGCGTGTAGTAGCGGGCGGTGGTGAGCTTGAGCGAGTCGCCGTTGTCCAGCGGCAGCACGGTCTGCACCGAGCCCTTGCCGAAGGTCGGGCTGCCCATCACCACGGCGCGGCGATGGTCCTGCAGGGCAGCGGCCAGCACTTCGGCCGCCGAGGCGGTGCCGGCGTCGACCAGGGCGACGATCGGCGCGCCGCCCAGCACGTCGCCGCGACGGGCGCGCAGTTCCGCCACCGAGTACGGCAGGCGGCCACGGGTGGAGACGATCACGCCGCTGTCGAGGAACACGTCGGCGGCTTCGACCGCGCTGTTGAGCAGGCCGCCGGGGTTGCTGCGCAGGTCGAGCACGAGGCCCTTGAGCGCGCCGTCCTTGCCCAGTTGGGTCAGCTTGGCGGCGGTTTCCCGGCCGGTGTCGGCCTGGAAGTGGCTGATCCGCAGATAGCCGAAACCGGGCTCCAGAAGGCGCACGCGGACGCTGGCGACGCGGATGGTCTCGCGCACCAGGTCGAGCTTCAGCGGCTCGCTTTCGCCCTCGCGCACCAGGGTCAGGGCGACCGTGCTGCCGGGCGCGCCGCGCAGGGCGTCGATGGCGGTGTCGGCGTTGTCGGCGGTGATCGCCTCGCCGTCGATCTCGACGATCACGTCGCCGGGGCGGATGCCGGCGCGGGCGGCGGGGGTGTCGTCGATCGGTGCCACCACCATCAGGCTGCGATCAGGGCGCTGTACCACTTCCAGCCCGAGGCCGTCGTAGGCACCGCTGCTCTGCTCGTCGAGGCTGCGCGCCTGCTCGGCGTCGAGGTAGCCGCTGTGCGGGTCGAGATCGGCCAACAGGCCGCGAATGGCGGCGCGCATCAGGGTGGCGTCGTCGATG
>JBAYTD010000056.1:0-17558 GCA_041675805.1 Lysobacteraceae bacterium | reverse complement strand
CGTGCCGGCACCGGGAAACGCCTTCAGCGCATTGCCGGCGATGGCGAGCGTCACCGCCATGCTGGCGCGGGCGGCGCTGCCGGCCCCGGCGACCAGGCTGTCGAGGTCGATGTCGCGCGGCGGCAACTGGTAGATGCCGCACAACTCGCGGATCAGCGCCGTCGCCAGCGCGCCTTGGATCAACAGGTCGGTGCCCGGTGCCACCGCCGCCAGCGCGCCAAGCACGGCGCGACGGGTGTAGCGGCTGATGCTGGCCTCGGCCTGTTGTCGCCGCTGCTGCGTCTCGATGTCGTCGAGGCGGGTATCCAGCCGTGCCAGCGTGGCCTGCTCGCGGGCTGGCTCCAGCGCCATCGGGCCAAGGTTGGCGACCTTGGCCAGTGCGTTCAGCAAAGCGTCGAGCTGCGCCGGCTGGCGGCGTTCGACCTGTTCGACGCGGCCATCGGCATGCCGGCGCTGCGCCGTCTCGACATGGCCGGCGCTGACCGGGGCGACGAGCACGCGCGGCGGCGGATAGCGCTTGCGCAGATGGGCGAGCAGGGCCTCACGCTCGTCGTCGCGATAGCGGTCGGACTTGTTCAACGCCAGCACCACCGGCCGGCCGCTGTCGATCAGCGCGCGCAGCTCGCCGTCCTGGCTGCGGGTCAGATCGCCATCGGCGACATAGACCAGGGCATGCGCGCGCGCCGCCTCGTCGCGCGCCAGCACGGCGCGGGCGTCGCCGTCGCGCTCGTTGAGGCCGGGCACGTCGGCCAGCGCCAGCAGGCGACCATCGGGCAGGCGGCCTTGCGCCTGCTGCACGCGCCGGGTGCTGCCGCCGACCACGTCGATGTCCGGCGCGCTATCCGGAGCCAGCGCCTGCAACAGGCTGGACTTGCCGCTGGAAATCTCGCCGAACAGGGCGACGTGCAGCGTGCCGGCCGCGCGCCGGCGATCCAGTTCCGCCAACTCGTCGCCCAATGTCGGCTGCACGGTTTCCAGCTTCGCCATGCGCTGCTCCAGCGCAGCGCGATCCAGCGGCTGCGGGCGCGGCGCGCGGCGCGGTGGCGGTCGCAGCAATCGCCAGACCAGCCACACCCCGCAGACCAACAGCGCCAGCGCCAGCACCAACATCGCCCCGCTCAGCCACGGCGGAAGCTGCTCGATGCGCTGCCAGAACGCCACCAGCCGATCAGTCAGCCCGATCAGCGCGTACAAGCCGCCCAGGGTCAACACCGCGACCACCCCGGCAAGAACCAGCCGCAGACCGCGACTGACGTTCATGGCGATGGCGAAAACGCACTCATGCGCGGATTGTACGTGCGGCTTGCGCCCGGCCGGCATGCTTGCGAGCATCGGGACGGTCGGAACGGGGGAGCGGCGATGGGGCGCTGGCTGCTGGGATGTTTGCTGATGCTGGGCGGCGGCGCGCAGGCGCTGGCGGCGATGGCTTTGCCGGAAACCCCGCGCTTCCGCTTCCTGACCGTTGCCGATGGCCTGCCCTCGGACAGCGTGTACGCGCTGGCGCAGGACCACGACGGCTATCTGTGGGTCGGCACCGATGACGGTCTGGCGCGCTTCGACGGTATCGATTTCAACGTGTTCCGCCACCAGCCCGAGCAGCCGGCCTCGCTGCCGTCGAACGCGGTGCAGGCGCTGCACGTGGACGCCGCCGGACACCTGTGGGTCGGCATGAGCGGCGGCGGCCTGAGCCGTTTCGACGCCGTTCGCGGCGGCTTCGTCCACTACGTCCTCGATGCGACCGGTGGCGCGCCGCTCAGCGATGTCTGGGCGCTGGCGTCGACGCCGGACGGGGCGCTGTGGATCGGCGGCTTCGGCGGTGGTCTGTACCGGCTCGACCCGGACAGCGGCGCGATCCGGCATTACCGCCACGACGCCGCCGAGCCGCGCTCGCTGTCCGCCGACCACGTGCTGTCGCTGGCGGCGGATGCGGGTGGCGACCTGTGGGTGGGCGGCACGGCGGGGCTGGACCGTTTCGACGGCGCGGGTTTCGTCCGCCATCCGCCCGGCGCGGACGGTCCCGGCGGGGCGATGATCCTGAGCCTGCGCGCCGATGCCGATGGCGGCCTGTGGATCGGCACCGACAAAGGCCTCGACCGCCGCCAGCCGGACGGCCGCATCGTCGCCACCGCCGAACGCGAGGGGCTGGTCGACGCCGGCGTGATGGCGCTGTTGCGTGATCGTGCCGGAACGCGCTGGCTGGGCACCCGCGCCGGACTGCAACGCGCCGTCGACGGCCGCGTGCAGGCACCCGAGCGCGCCGGCTGGCGTGGTGCGTTGCCGCTGGATCGCGCCGTGCTGGCGATCCTGGAGGATCACGAGGGCGGCCTGTGGTTCGCCACGCGCGGCCTTGGCCTGGCGCGCTTGCCGCCGGGCTGGCGCAACTTTTCCACGCTGGCCTCCGATCCGGGCAAGCCCGATGCGCTCGGCGCGGCTCCGCAGGGTGTCGCCGAGGCAGCCGACGGGCGGCTCTGGGTGGTCGGTTACGACGGTCGGCTGGTGCGGCTGGATGCCGCCAGCGGCCAGGTTGAAACACATGCGACCCTGCCGGAACGGCGGCTGTGGTCGGTGCTGGACACCGGCAGCGCGGTCTGGGTCGGCCACCAGCGCGGCCTCAGCCGCATCGACCTCGGTGGCAAGCCGGATCGGCACTGGCTGGCCGGCGAGGCCGATGCACCGCCCAGCGGTCTGGTCGACCTGCTGCTGGCCGATGGCGAGGGCGGGCTGTGGCTGTCCGCCAACGGCAGCGGCATCGAATGGCGCAATGCGCAGGGCGTCGTGCAGGCGCGGCATCTGCCCGGCGATGGCAGTGGCCTGCCGGTCGGCGCGGTCGATCAGATCGGCCGCGACGGCGAAGGCCGGCTGTGGCTGGCCAGCGCCAGCGGCCTGCTGTGGCGCGACCCGGTGGACGGTCGCATCACGCCCGTGCCCGGCGCGCCGACGCAGGCGGTACACGGCTTCGCCTTTGCCGCCGATGGCAGCGTGTGGCTGTCGCGCCTCGGCGCGCTGGAGCGCTTTGCGGTGGTCGCCGACGGCCTGCATCTGCGCCAGCGCGTCGACGCCGCCCAGGGCCTGCCGGCGGTGGCCGCCGGCGGCGTGGTGGTGGACGCTGCCGGCGATGTCTGGCTGACCAGCTCGCGCGGCCTGCTGCACTATCGCCCGGCGCAGGACGCGGTGCGCCATTACGGTCTGCGCGATGGCCTGCCCAACACCGAGTTCGGCAGCCGCCCGCCGCTGCGCACCGGCGGCGGCATCATCGTCGCGCCGCTGGTGGGTGGCCTGGCGCTGTTCGATCCGGCGCGTTTCCAGAGCACGCCGCAGTGGCCGCGGATGAACTGGACGCGGCTGGCGATCCGCCGCGATGGCGGCGAACATCTGTTGCATCCCGACGGCGTGCTGCGCCTGCGCCACGACGACAGCGAGTTCCAGGTTTCCGCACGGCTACTGTCGTTTGCCGATCCCGCCACCCATCGCTACCGCTTCTTCCTGCAGGGCGTGGATGCGGAATGGGTGGACGCCGGCGCGCAGGGCGAGCGTCGCTATCCCAACCTGCCGCCGGGTCGGCACGTGCTGCACGCCACCGCCGCTTCCACCGATGGTGTCTGGTTCGCGCCGCCGCTGCGGGTGATGATCGAGGTCGCGCCGCCGTGGTGGGCAACCCCCGTCGCCAAGGCGTTGTGGATCGCTCTGGCGCTGCTGCTGGCCTGGGCCGCCTGGCAATGGCAGCGACGCCGTCTGTTGCAACGTCATGCCGCCGAACTGGCCGAGCGTGAACGTCGCTGGGCACTGCGCGCCTCGCAGGCGAAGAGCGAATTCCTCGCCACCATGGGCCATGAGATCCGCACCCCGATGACCGGCGTGCTCGGCATGACCGAGCTGCTGCTGCGCACCAAGCTGGACGCCAAGCAGCGCACCTACGGCGAGGCCATCGAACGCTCCGGCCGGATCATGCTGCGGCTGGTCAACGACGCCCTCGACCTGGCCCGCATCGAGGCCGGCAAACTGACCCTGGCCGACGCGCCGTTCGACCTGCACGCCCTGCTTGATGCGGTCGATGCGGTGCTCGATCCGCTGGCCGCGCAGAAGGGCCTCGACTATCGCGGCGAGCGCACCGCCGACCTGCCGCGCTGGCTGCGCGGCGACGCCCTGCGCATCCAGCAGGTGTTGCTCAACCTCGGCGGCAACGCGGTCAAGTTCAGCGACCACGGTGCCATCGTGGTGCGCGCACGGCGCGCCGGCGACTGGCTGCGGCTGGAAGTGGCCGACAACGGCCCCGGCCTCAGCGCCGACCAGCAAAGCCGCCTGTTCCAGCGCTTCGAGCAGGCCGAGGGCGCGCTGACCACGCAGCGCCACGGCGGCAGCGGCCTGGGTCTCGCCATCTGCCGCGAACTGGTCGGCGCAATGGGCGGGCGGATCGGCGTCGACAGCGCGCCCGGCGAAGGGGCCTCGTTCCATGTCGAACTGCCCTGCGTCCTCGCCAGCGCGCCGGCCGCCGAGCCTGCCGCCGCCGTACCCGTCGGCCAGCGCCGCGTCCTGCTGGTCGAGGACGACGCCACCGTCGCCGCCGTGATCAGCGGCCTGCTGGTCGAGGACGGCCACGCCGTGGTGCACGCACCGCACGCGCTGGCAGCGCTGACGGAACTGGAGTCCGGCCGCTTCGACCTCGCCTTCGTCGATCTCGACCTGCCCGGTCTCGATGGCCTCAGCCTGGCCCGCCTGCTGCGCCAGCAGGGTCGCGACCTGCCGCTGGTGGCGCTGACCGCCCGCGCCGACGCCGCCGCCGAGGGCGACAGCCTGAAAGCCGGCATGAGCGCCTTCCTGCGCAAGCCGGTCGGCAGCGCCGAACTCCGGCGCAGCCTGGACGCGTTGACCTGAGGCCTCAATCCGCCATCCATCGCAGTTGCACGCTGGCCGTCGCGCCGGGGGTGTTGTAGCCGGGGATCAGGACGTAGTCGCGGTCGAGGATGTTGTCCAGGCGCAGTTGCAGCGTCAGTCGTCGGCTCAGCGGCTGGTTCAGCCAGGCACCGAGGAGGGCGTAGCCGGGCAGTTCGCCGGTGCTGTCGGCACGGGCCGAGACGCCGTGCAGTTCAAGCCCGAGTCGCGCGGCGCGCCAGTCGCGTTCGATGCCCAGGGTGGCCTTGCGGGCGGCGCGGCGCAGCAGGGCGAGGCCGCTGTCGGCATCACGGGCGCGCTGCCAGCCAAGGTTGGCCGACAGCCGCCAATCGTCGATGTCGATGCCGGTTTGCAGTTCGATGCCGCGCAGGTCGGCGCGGGCGATGTTGATGGCCTGGAAGCACTCGCCGCCGCTGAAGTCGATCAGGTCGCGGACGCGGTTGCGATAGGCGGCCAGCGACAGCTCCACGCCGGCACCCTGCCAGTCGAACCCGGCTTCGAGGTTGCGTGCGCGCTCGGGGTCGAGGTCGGCATTGCCGGCGAACAGTCCGCCGAAACCGGGCGAATACAGTTCGTTGAGGGTCGGCGCGCGGAAGCCTTCGCCAGCGTTCAGGCGCAGCCGCGCCTGCGCGCCCAGACGCCAGCCCAGAGCGGCCTGCAGCGAAGTCCGGCCGCCGAAGCTGTCGAAGTCGTCATGCCGCGCGCCCAGTTGCCAGTCCAGCGCGCCGTGGCCATCGCGCCAATCGACGAACACGGCGCGCTGGCGGCGCGACTGCGCGTACTGCGCGCTGCCGGCGAAGGTATCGAGATTGACGCCCTCGTCATGCACCAGGCTGGCACCGTGCAGCCATTCGCCACGCCCGCCGAGCGGCTGGACGCGCTGCGCCTCCAGTTGCCAGCGGCGGGTTTCGTAGCGGCTGAAGAACACCGGGGTGTCGAGATCCTCGCGGTGATGCCCCAGCGCCAGCGACCAAGGTGATCGCTGGCCGCCGCTCAGGGCCAGCCGCGCGGAACTGGCGTCGGTGCGCGACTCGCCCTGGTCGAACTCGACCTCCGAGCGCGCGTACAGCCACTGCCCGTCCAGCCGCAGGCGCTCGCCATCGAGGCCAGCACTGAGGTTGAGGCTGCGCTGGCGATAGCCGTCGTCGTCGGGGTCGTAGCTGAAGCCGGCGGCGTTCTGCGCCGAGAAGCCGACGCTGTCGACCATGGCGGCGCGAACGCCGAACTCGCCGTGCGCGCCGGCACGTCCGGCACCGGCCTCGACGCGCCAGGTGTCGTGGCTGGCAAGGCCGACCAGCGCTTCGACAGCGACCGGACGGCGGGTGAAGATCTGGATCACGCCGCCGATGGCATCGGAGCCGAACAGCGCCGCGCGCGGGCCGCGGACGATCTCGATGCGCTCGATCTGCGCCAGCGGCAGGTGCTCCCAGACGTGGCCGCCGGTATTGGCGGAGGCGACGCGCACGCCGTCGATCAGCACCAGCACGTGGCTGGAATTGCCGCCGCGCAGGAACAGCGAGGTCTGCTGTCCGAGGCCGCCGCCACGCACGATGTCGACACCGGCCCGGCTGCGCAGCAGGGTCAGCACGTCGCCGTCGCTGGCCTCGATGGCGGCGCGGTCGATCACCTCGACCGAGGCCAGCACCGAATCCAGTGTCGCCTCGGTGCGGGTGGCGCTGACCACGATCTCGGGCTGGCGCGGCGGGTCGGCCGCCACCGCCAGCGACCAGGCAGCGGCGCAGACCAGCGCGAACAGGGACGGGGAACGATAGGACATCGGGATTTCCTTCGGCAACGGCGGACGGATCAGACACGTCGGTCGATTGCCGGAAGCGCGCACGCGCCCCAGCGCGCCTCACCGGCGCGCGCTGCGCGAACCCGCGCCCGTCGCCCGCCGCGACGCGCCACGACTCCACGATCCCGCAGCACTGGCGCGCCGCGACACATGGAGGCCCAAGGCCGGTCTCCGGACTGACGGGCGCGCATCAGACGATGCGCCGGTCCATCGCCTTCCCATGCCGGCCGGCACAGTGGCGTGTGGATGGACCTTTCCCGATTACCGTTGCGGGGGCAGCGCCGGACTTGCACCGGCTTCCCGAACACCCTGGGCAGGCGCAGTCTAGCCTGTTCGACGGCGGCCGGCGCGCCGCGCGCGCGGCCGACGCGGGGTCAATGCCGCCCGGATGGCGGTCGCTTGATCAGCTTGCGCAGGCCCTGCTTGATGCGCGTGATCAGGCCGACGTTTTCCGCCGGGGGTGGTGTGGCCGACCCGCCGCCGTGTGCCGCCTGTTCCGGCTTGCCGGCGTTTGCGCCGCCCTCGCCCTCGCGTTGACGCTTGCGATGACGCCCGCCGCGACGGCGACGCGGCTTGCGCGCCTCGCCCGGCGCTGCATCGTGACCAACCGGCGGCGCGGCGGTCGCGGTTGCGGCGTGGTTGACCGATGACGCGGCCTCGGCATCGCCGCCATGGGTGGCGGCCTGACGACGCGCCGGCCGCGGGCCGCGCTCGCCGCGTGATGTCGACGACCCTTCGCTGCGCCGGCCGCCACGGCGCGATCCGCCGTCGCCGCTCCGACCGCCGCCGCGACGGCGCTCGATTTCGCCGGCCTGCTCGCGGGCCTCGCGGAAAATCTGGCCGACGCTTTCCACTTCCTCGCCGGCCTCACCCTCGACCGCTGCGCGCGGCGCTCGCGGCAGCGCCACCAGCAGGTCGGCGCTGACCGGCTCGACCGGGATTTTCTGTTCGATGAAGGCCTCGATGTCCGGCAGGCCCATGGCGTACATCTCGCAGGCGAAGCTGATCGCGTCGCCCTCGGCACCCAGGCGCGCGGTGCGGCCGATGCGGTGGACGTAGTCCTCGGCGTCGAACGGCAGGTCGTAGTTGTAGACGTGGGAAACACCGTCGATGTGCAGGCCGCGCGCGGCGACGTCGGTGGCGACGAGGATTTCCAGTTGTCCCTTCTGGAAGCGCGCCAGCAGGCTTTCGCGCTTCTTCTGCGGCACGTCGCCGCTGAGCACGCCGACCCGGTAGCCGGCCCGCTCCAGCGCCCGGGCGACCTTTTCCACCCAGGCCTTGGTGTTGACGAACACCATCGTCCGCGCGCCTTCGCTGCGCGAGAGCAGGCCGAGCAGCAGCGGCAGCTTCTCCTCGTTGGCCGGCAGGTAGACGCGCTGGCGGACGCGGGCGGCGGTGATGCTTTCCGTCTCCACGACCAGTTTTTCCGGCTCGTTCATGTGTTCGTAGGCCAGCTCCAGCACGCGGTGGCTGAGGGTGGCGGAGAACAGCAGGGTCTGCCGGGTGGTGCGCTCGGGCATGCGCCGCAGCAGGAAGCGGATGTCCTTGATGAAACCGAGGTCGAACATGCGGTCGGCCTCGTCGAGCACGCAGACCTCGCAGGCGTGCAGGCTGACGACCTTGTGCTGCTTGACGTAGTCGATCAGCCGGCCGGGCGTGGCGATGATCACGTCGGCACCGCGTTGCAGGCTCTCGCGCTGCTTGTCGTAGTCGACGCCGCCGTAGATCAGGGCGAACTTGAGGCCGAGGTCGGAACCGAACTTGACCGCGTCCTTGTGGATCTGGATCGCCAGTTCGCGGGTCGGCGCGAGGATCAGCGCGCGCGGATCCTCCGGTTTGCGCTCGGCCAGCGCCGGGCTGGTCAGCAGACGGTTGACCACGGCCACGAGGAAGGCCAAGGTCTTGCCGGTGCCGGTCTGCGCCTGGCCGGCGACATCGCGCCCGGCCAGCGCCAGCGGCAAGGTCAGTGCCTGGATCGGCGTGCAGCGGGAGAAGCCAGCTCTGGTCAGCCCCTCAAGCAGGGCCGGATGCAGCGCGAAGCTGGAAAAGGTGATATCGGTCAGCGGCTTGTCGGACATTCGGTTCTCTAGTGGCGGACGCCTGCGCTTGCGTGGGCCGGCCCCGTCGCCGCACACTCGCAACGTCCGCGTCCGGGCCTTGTCTGGTCGTGGTTTCGCCCCCAAGTGTAGCCGATGCGGCCGCGATCCTGCGGTCTTTCGTCCGGAGTAGCCCCTTGAATTCCAATGTCCTGCAAGTGAATGACGCCGATTTCGACAGCCAGGTGCTGCAATCGAGCGAGCCCGTCCTGGTCGATTTCTGGGCCGAATGGTGCGGACCGTGCAAGTCCATCGCCCCCATCATCGACGAGCTGGCCAATGATTACGCCGGCCGCCTGAAGGTCGCCAAGGTCAATGTCGACTTCAACAAGCAAACGGCTGCCAAGTACGGCATCCGCGGCATCCCGACGCTGCTGGTCATCAAGGACGGCAAGGTCGAAGCCACCCAGGTCGGCGCGGTCAACAAGTCGCAACTGGCGCAGTTGATCGACCGCACGATCTGAACCGCCCGGTGCCGGCACCGCTCCGGCACCGCGCGCGGCCCTTTACGGCCGCGCGCCGCGAGTGATACCGTTTAGCCGTCCTCAGGAGCGTTCGCTCCCTCTCACGGCACTCCTTCTTTCCCGTCACTCGCAGCCTGCGAGGATATATACCCGTGCAAGAAACCACCCCCGAGTCCGGCACCCAGGTGCCGACTGTCCGCGAGGTCGCGTCCGCGACGCCGACCACCGCCGCGCCCGCCGACTCCACCCCGGCCGATGCCGGCGGCGGCGCTCAGACGCAGGGCGGCGGCGAGAACCGCCCGTCGCCGCGCGAAGGACGCAACCGCAACCGCGACCGTCGCAACCGCAACCCTCGCGAGCAGCGCGACAACCGCCAGGGCGGCGAGGAAGCGCACCGTCCTGAGCGCGGCAACCGCGAGGACCGCAACGAGCGTCGCGAGGAGCTGCCGCCATTCCAGGTGCCGGAAAACTTCCCGGCCTACTCGCTGACCGACCTGAAGCGGATGAACGCCACGCAGTTGCTCGACATCGCCGACCAGATCGGCATCGGCGACGCGCTGGCGCGGATGCGCAAGCAGGACGTGACCTTCGCCCTGCTGAAGGCGCTGACCCGCACCTCCGACGGCGTCGCCGGCGAGGGCGTGCTGGAAATCCTCCCCGACGGCTACGGCTTCCTGCGCTCCAGCGACGCCAGCTACCTGGCCGGCCCGGATGACGTCTACATCAGCCCCAGCCAGATCCGCCGCTTCAACCTGCGCACCGGCGACTACCTGATCGGCAAGATCCGCCCGCCCAAGGATGGCGAGCGCTACTTCGCGCTGGACAAGGTCGACGCCATCAACGGCGAGCCGCCGGAAGCCAGCAAGAACAAGGTGCTGTTCGAGAACCTGACGCCGCTGTTTCCGCGCGAGCGCTTCCATCTGGAGCGCGGCAACGGCTCTTCCGAGGACATCACCGGCCGCATCCTCGACCTGATGGCACCGCAGGGCAAGGGCCAGCGCTCGCTGATCGTCTCTCCGCCCAAGGCCGGCAAGACCATGCTGATGCAGCAGGTCGCCACCGCCATCACCACCAACCATCCGGATGTGCACCTGATCGTGCTGCTGGTCGACGAGCGCCCGGAGGAAGTGACCGAGATGCAGCGCACGGTGCGTGGCGAAGTGGTCAGTTCCACCTTCGACGAGCCGCCGGCGCGCCACGTGCAGGTGGCCGAGATGGTGATCGAGCGCGCCAAGCGCCTGGTCGAACACAAGCGCGACGTGGTGATCCTGCTCGACTCCATCACCCGCCTGGCGCGCGCCTACAACACCGTGGTGCCGAGCTCGGGCAAGGTGCTGACCGGCGGCGTCGATGCCAACGCCCTGCAACGGCCCAAGCGCTTCTTCGGTGCCGCCCGCAAGGCCGAGGAAGGCGGCTCGCTGACCATCATCGCCACCGCCCTGGTCGACACCGGCAGCGCGATGGACAAGGTGATCTACGAAGAATTCAAGGGCACCGGCAACAGCGAAATCCACCTCGACCGGCGCATCGCCGAGAAGCGCGTCTACCCGGCGATCAACGTCAACCAGTCCGGTACCCGCCGCGAGGAGTTGCTGATCGAGCCGGATTACCTGCAGAAGATCTGGATCCTGCGCAAGCTGCTGCATCCGATGGACGAGCTGGCGGCGATGGAGTTCCTGCTCGACAAGATGAAGAACACCAAGACCAACGAGGAGTTCTTCAGCGCAATGCGCCGCTGACCGGCCCGGTCGGCCGCGCCGCGCAGACGAAAAACCCGGCCTGCGCCGGGTTTTTTCGTGTCCGCCACCGAAACCGGCGGCGTGCAGCGCCGGGCGACGGTTATGTTGTCCCGCGCGGGTGTACTATCGCGCAGACGAACGGGAGACCACGGACGGCGTCATTCCCAATTCGACACGAGGGGGGAAAGGGGGCCCCGCCTGAATGACAACCGATCCACGCATCGGCGGCAGACCGCCGCAACGAGCGCCCGACGGCAGCGCGCTGCCGCGCCGGGTAAGAACCATCCTGACCGGCATTTCGCACTACACCGGCGAGGAGATACAGCGCTGGCTGACCACCACGCTGGATGAATTCGAGGCGGCGCTGGAACTGCAATCCAACGGCGCGCGCAGTTTCGACCAGCAGGTCGAGGCGCGCGAAGCGCTGGCCGAGTTGCAGGTGGCCCGCCCACGTCTGCTTCCGGCCCTGCTCGCCACCCTGGAATCAGCCCTGTTCGGCCTGCGCAACGCGCCGGCCGAACAACCCGCCGCGCCGCTGTCGATCAAGGCCAGCGCGCTGAGCCTGGTGAACGAGGTCGAGATCGAGGAGGACATCGTCCTCAAGGAAGCCGCCAACCGCGCCGAGATGCGTTGCGGCATGCCGCTGTTCCTGCTCGGCCAGCGCTTCGGCGTGCTGGCGGCGCGGCCGGCCTTCGACGCCGATTCGCTGCCGATCGGCCCGCACGCGCTGTGTCGGATGCTGCGCGAATCAACGCTTGCCGGCAGCCGGTTCGATCAGCCGCGGCGCATCCAGTTGTTCCGCCTGTTCGAGCGCCAGGTGACGATGCTCGCCGCCAGCTTCTACGAGGCGATCAACCAGCAACTGATCGACCAGGGCGTGCTGCCCAACATGTCCTACGTGCCGGTGCGCCTGCGCCGCAGCGCGCAGGGGCAGGCGGACAAGATGCCGCCCGAGCCGCCGCCCGTCGAGGCTGCGCCCAAAGCCGGGAACGACGCGCCGGCGAAGACCCGCTTCCAGTCCGCCGAGCGCGCCCTCGGCACAAGCGGCGGCCGCGCCGCCAGCGCGCTCGGTCTCGACGTGGCCAGCGCCAGCGCGCTGGGCGCGGCGATCTCCGCCGATGCCGACGCCTACAACGTGCAGGACGACGCCGAGTTCTTCAGCACCCTGCGCAAGTTGATGGCGAGCAAGCGCAGCCTGCTCGGCAAGCTCGGCTCGTCGCCCCCCGGCGCGGCGCATCGCGCGCCGCCGCAACTGGCCGACGCCGGCAGCGTGCAGGACGCGCTCGGCCGCCTGCAGGAATCCGCCCCCACCATGGTGCGCGCCGGTGATCGCAGCGTGGTGCGCTCGGTGGCCCACCTCAAGCAGGATCTGCTGGCCGAACTGCGCCGCCAGGCTCCCAACGGCCAGGCGCTGGCGCTGCCGGAGGAAGACACCGACGCCATCGATCTGGTCGGCATGCTGTTCGAGCAACTGGTGCGCGATGTGCGCCCGAACAGCCTGGGCTCGTCGATGCTGGCGCGTTTGCAGGTGCCCCTGCTGCGCGTCGCGCTGAAGGATCGCAGCTTCTTCTCGCAGTCCGACCATCCGGCCCGGCAGATGCTCAACGCGGTCGCCGAGGCCACCGCCCACTGGTCCTCCGACGATGACGTCGATCGCGAACTGGCCGGCAAGATGGGCATGGTGGTGGATCGCGTCAACAAGGAGTTCGACGGCGACGTCGACCTGCTCGAACGCCTTGCCGGCGACATCGGCCAGCAGGTCCAGGCGCAGGCGCGGCGGGCGGAAATCGCCGAGCGCCGCCATGTCGAAGCGGCGCGCGGCAAGGAGAAGCTGGAAACCGCCCGCATCCACGCCGCGCAGGCGCTGGACGCCCGGCTGGCCGACAAGCCGGTGCCGAAGTTCCTCAATTCACTGCTGGAGCAGACCTGGGGCGACGTGTTGGCGTTGTCGGCGCTGCGCGGCGGCGAGGATTCCGCCGCCTACCGCCATCAGCTGGAGATCGCCGACAAGGTGATCGACGTCGCCGTCGCCCAGCGCAGCGGTGCTGCCGCGCCGGTCGCGCCGGCCCAGGCGCAGGCGCTGCGCGAGGAAATCGAGCAGGCGCTGGGCCAGGTCGGCTACCACGAGGAAGACGCCAGGACGGTCGCCACGCGGCTTCTGTCCGGCAACGAGGAGGACAAGGACGACCCGGCCTCACGCACGGAACTGGCGATCAAGCTCAAGCAACACGCCCGCTTCGGCCAGCAGCGCGAACAGAACGCGCCGCCGGGCGTCAGCGCGGTGAAAGTGGACGAGCTCAGCGCCGAGGAACGCCTGCAACTGGAGGCGCTCAAGCGGCTGCCGTTCGGCGTCTGGCTGGAAATGACGCCGCCCGACCGCGGCGAGCGGGTGCGCCGACGGATGAGCTGGTACAGCCCGGTCACCGGCAACTGCCTGATCGTCAACCATCGCGGCCAGCGTGTCGGCGAGTTTCCGCTGACCTGGCTGGCGCGTGAAATGGTCGCCGGGCGGGCCGCCCTGGTCAACGAGAATGCCGGCTCGCTGGTGGACCGCGCCTGGAAGGCGATCCTGAGCACGCTCAAGGTGTTCGGCGGTCCGGCGGAGGCCACCGCATGACCCGCGCCGGCGAGGAGTACCGCCGCGCCAAGCGGCGTCGGGCGCAGGAGCCCATCGACGTGTTCGACACCATGGCCGAGCAGACCATCGGCCGCATCGGCAACCTGTCGGAGACCGGCATGATGTTGCTGGTGACCCGCGAAATGCTCGACGACGCCCTGTTCCAGCTTCGCTTCGTGCTGCCGCACGGTGCCAGCGGCGGACGCCGGATCGAAGTCGGCGCGCACCAGTTGTGGTCCGAGGAGGCCAGCTCGCCCGGCCAGTTCTGGTGCGGCTTCCGCTTCATCGACATCGCCCCCGACGACCTCGACCTGCTGCGCCTGTGGGTGGACGCGCCGGGCGGCGAATACGCCTGACCGCCGCAGGCTGAACGGCGGCGGTTTCCCTGTCGCCGGGCGGCGGGCGACAATGCCGGGCCCGGCCGCCATTCCGGCGGCCGCCGACCCGCCGGGGCGACGCCATGAGCCAGAACACCTACGCCGACCACATCGCCACCTTGCAGGCGCGCAGCGCCGTCGCGCTGGCGCGGGCCGGTCGCGAGCACCTGCTGATCGCCGCCGGCGTGCAGAAATACCACTTCCTCGACGACCGCCCCTATCCGTTCCAGGTCAACCCGCATTTCAAGCACTGGCTGCCGCTGACCGAACACCCGCACTGTTGGCTCAGCATCACCCCCGGCGAGAAGCCGGTGCTGGTCTACTACCAGCCGGACGACTACTGGCACCTGCCGCCGGAGACGCCGGCCGGCTTCTGGGTCGATCATTTCGACATCCGCATCGTCGCCGACCGTGCGCAGATCGCCGCCCACCTGCCGCCGGCCGCGCGCTGCGCGATCATCGGCGAGGCCGATGCGGCGGAAGACGGTCATGTGCCCGACAATCCCGCCGCCGTGCTCGATTACCTGCACTACCACCGCGCCTTCAAGACGCCCTGGGAGCTGGAGCAGATGCGCGTGGCGACGCAGCGGGCGGTGCGCGGCCATCGCGCCGCCGAGGCCGCCTTTCGTGCCGGCGCATCGGAACTGGGCATCCATCGCGCCTATCTGGAAGCCACCGGACACAGCGACTTCGACCTGCCCTACACCAACATCATCGGTCTCAACGAACACGGTGCGGTGCTGCATTACCAGCATCTGGACGCGCAGCCGCCGGCGCGTTCGCGCAGCTTTTTGATCGACGCCGGCGCGCAGCACAACGGCTACGCCGCCGACATCACCCGCAGCCACGGCGATGGCGATGACGACTTCGCCGCCGTGCTGGCGGCGATGGAAACGGTGCAGTTGCAACTGGTCGATGGCGTCCGCGCCGGGCAGCACTACGTCGCCCTGCACCGCCGCGCCCATCATCTGATCGCCGGCGTGCTGCGCGATCTGGACATCGTCCGCATGACGCCGGAGGCGATGGTGGACAGCGGCGTCAGCAATGTCTTCTTCCCGCATGGCCTGGGCCATCTGCTCGGCCTGCAGGTACACGACGTTGCCGGCTTCCAGCCCGGCGAGGACGGCGGTCACGTCGCCGCGCCGGAGCAATATCCGGCGCTGCGCCTGACCCGCACGCTGGCCCCCGGCATGGTGGTGACCATCGAGCCCGGTCTGTACTTCATCGACACCCTGCTGCGCCGGCTGCGCGCCGGGCCGCACGGCAAGGCGCTCAACGAACCGCTGATCGCGCACCTGCGCCAGTTCGGCGGCGTGCGCATCGAGGACGACGTGGCCTGCACCGGGGACGCCCCGGAAAACCTCACCCGCGACGCCTGGCAACGGCACTGAGCAAGGCCGCCGGCCGGCCGCCGCCCCGGCTCACGGCTGTTCGGCGGCGTCCTCGTCGGCCTGCATGTCGCCGACTTCGACCCGCCCCTGCGGCAGGCCGCTCCAGGTTGCGTCGACCCAGGCGTGGTATTCGCGCGGATCCCAGAAGCGCGAGGCGAAGAAGTCCTTGCCGGGCAGGCGGATCGGCATGCCGCCCGGCCCCGGCACCTCGATGATCGCATCGCGCATCGGATTGCCGGCGCGGTTCGGCATGCGGGTGGATTGGCGCAGGTGGCGACTCATGCGCCGCTTCGCCACGGCGTCACCGTATTCCTTCAGCAGCTCCTGGCCGATGGCGATGGCACGCTCGCGGCCGTCGTCATCCAGCGCCGCCCAATAGCGCTCGCGCACGGCGACGATCCACGGATAGCCGCGCTCGGCGGCGATGTCGGCCCAGGCATAGGCGGCCGGCCGATCCACCGCGCCGCCACGGCCTTCCCAGAGCATTTCCGCCAGCATCGCCTGCGACATCTTGTCGGCGTAGCGGGCGGCGCGCTTCAGATGGTTGCGCGCCTCCGCGAAGCGACCGGCTTCGAACGCGCGCCAGCCTTCGGTGCGGTACTTGAGGTCGGGATGGCCGTTGAGGAAGGACATCGACGCCATCACCTGCTGCTCGCGCGCCGTGAAACCCTCGCCGAGCGCTTCGCCCTGCGCGCCGACCGGCGCGGCCGGCAGCAAGGCCAGCGTAACGAGCAGCGCGATCAGCAACACGTGGGACTGGGCTTTTCCGCGCAGGATGAGGTGGGATCGCATGGCAGACACCTCGCCGTTCGACAGACGCGCAAGGCTAACAGAGCCGCCGCACACGGACAGGGATCCGGGTCAGCCCTCGTCGCCGACCGTCGCCACATTGCCGCGTCCGTCCAGCGCCAGACGGCCGGCGAGCAGGGCGGCCTGGGTCCGCGAATGGGCACCGAGCTTGCGCAGGATCGCCGTCATGTGCGCCTTGATGGTGGCCTCGGACACTTGCAGCTCCCAGGCGATCTGCTTGTTCAACAGGCCCTGGCAGAGCATGCCCAGCACGCGGTACTGCTGCGGGGTGAGTTCGGCGATGCGCGCCGCCAGTTGCTGTTCTTCCGGGTCGAGACCCTGATCCCCGGCCTCGACACCCGGCGGCAGCCAGGTGTCGCCGTCGAGCACGGCGGCGAGCGCGCCGCCGATGTCGGCGATGCTGGCCGACTTGGAGATGAAACCGGAGGCACCGTGGAGTACCGCCCGGCGCATCAGCGCCGGGTCGTCCTGCGCTGAGATCACCAGCACCGGCAGGATCGGCCAGGTGGCGCGCACGTGGACCAGTGCGGAAAAACCCTGCGCGCCGGGCATGTTGAGGTCCATCAGCAGCAGGTCGGCCTGCGGATGGGCCTCGATCAGCGCCAGCAGGCTGCGCACGTCCTCGGCCTCGTGGATCGCCGCGTCGGGAAAACGCTGGCGCACCGCGCGGCGCAGCGCGTCGCGGAACAGCGGGTGATCGTCGGCGATCAGGATCGACATGGGCATCACCGTCGGCGGCCTGCGGGCAGGCCGTCGATAGTGTGCAACGGGCGCGCCGGCAAGGTCATTTCACCAGGCGCTCGCCGACCAGGTTGTCGACCACCGACGGATCGGCCAGGGTCGAGGTGTCGCCGAGCTGGTCGGGCGCGTTCTCGGCGATCTTGCGCAGGATGCGGCGCATGATCTTGCCCGAGCGGGTCTTCGGCAGGCCGGGTGCCCATTGCAGGTAGTCCGGCGTGGCGATCGGGCCGATCTCGCGGCGCACCCAGGCGATCAGTTCCTTGCGCAGCGCCTCACTCGGCTCCTCGTCGGCGTTGAGGGTGACGTAGGCATAGATGCCCTGGCCCTTGATGTCGTGCGGACAACCGACCACCGCCGCCTCGGCCACCTTGGGATGCGAGACCAGGGCGCTTTCCACCTCGGCCGTGCCCATGCGGTGGCCGCTGACGTTGATCACGTCGTCGACGCGGCCGGTGATCCAGTAATAGCCGTCCTCGTCGCGACGGCAGCCGTCGCCGGTGAAGTAGGTGCCGGGATAGGTCTTGAAATAGGTGTCGATGAAGCGCTCGTGGTCGCCGTAGACGCTGCGCATCCGGCCCGGCCAGGAATCCAGCAGCACCAGATTGCCATCGGTGACGCCGTCCAGAACCGCGCCGTTG
>JBAYTD010000055.1:0-17633 GCA_041675805.1 Lysobacteraceae bacterium | reverse complement strand
GCGACGCGCCGCTGGTCGAACACCTGATCAGCGCCGCCCGCAACGGCAAGGACGTCACCGTGGTGGTGGAACTGCGGGCGCGCTTCGACGAGGAGGCCAACATCCGTCTCGCCGACCGCCTGCAGGAAGCCGGCGTGCAGGTGGTGTACGGCGTGGTCGGCTACAAGACCCACGCCAAGATGCTGCTGATCGTCCGCCGCGAGGGCCGCAAGCTGCGCCGCTACGTCCACCTGGGCACCGGCAACTATCACAGCGGCACCGCCAAGGCATACACCGATATCGGCCTGATGAGCGCCCATCCGGACATCGGTCACGACGTCCACCTGTTGTTCCAGCAACTCTCCGGACTGTCCAGCGCGGTCAAGCTCAAGCGCCTTCTGCAATCGCCGTTCACCCTGCACGCCGGGCTTTTGAAGATGATCGAGCGCGAGGCCTTCAACGCCGCCGCCGGCAAGCCGGCGCGCATCCAGGCGCGGATGAACGCGCTCAACGAGCCCGGCGTGATCCGCGCCCTGTACGAGGCCTCGCAGGCCGGCGTCGAGATCGACCTGATCGTGCGCGGCGCATGCAGCCTGCGCCCCGGCATCCCCGGCGTCTCCGAGCGCATCCGCGTGCGCTCCATCGTCGGCCGCTTCCTCGAGCACAGCCGCACCTACTGGTTCCTCAATGGCGGCAAGTCGGAAATCTACTGCTCCAGCGCCGACTGGATGGAGCGCAACCTGCTGCGCCGGGTGGAAACCTGTTTCCCGATCCTCGACAAGGACCTCGCCGCCCGCGTCTACGACGAGACCATCGCCAACTACCTGGCCGACAACACCAGCGCCTGGCTGCTCGACGCCGAAGGCCGCTACACGCGGACCCGGCCGGAGGGCGACGAGATGCCGCACTCGGCCCAGCACGCGCTGCTGGCGCGGTTCTGCAGCGCATGAGCCCGTCCGGCGCGCGCACGCCGCTGGAGGAAGGCGAACTGCTCGCCGCCATCGACATCGGCTCCAACAGCTTCCACATGGTGGTCGCCCGCCACGTGCTGGGCCAGTTGCGGATCGTCGACCGGCTGCGCGAGATGGTGCGCATGGCGGCCGGGCTGGATGGCCGCGGCGGGCTCGATCCGGCGGCGATGCTGCGCGCGCTGGACTGCCTGTCGCGCTTCGGCCAGCGCCTCGACGGCGTGCCGCCGCAGCGCGTGCGCGCCATCGCCACCAACACCGTGCGCGCGCTGCGCAATCCGCGCACCTTCCTGCTGCCGGCGGAAACCGCCCTCGGCCACGCCATCGAAGTGGTCGCCGGGCGCGAGGAAGCGCGATTGATCTACCTCGGCGTGGCACAGGGCCTGCCGCCGAAATCGCGCCGCCGGCTGGTCATCGACATCGGCGGCGGCTCCACCGAGTTCATCATCGGCCACGGCTTCGAGCCGCTGGAGCGCGAGAGCGTGCAGGTCGGCTGCGTCGCCACCACGCGGCGCTTCTTCGGCGGCGGCCGGATCAGCCGCAAGCGCTGGCGCGAAGCGGCCACCGAGGTCGCCGCCGAGCTGCAGCAGTTCGCTGCCGCCTATCGGGCGCGCGGCTGGCAGGAGGTGATCGGTTCCTCCGGCACGATCAAGGCGATCGGCGCCATGCATCGCGAACTCAAGCTCAGCCGCGGCGTCATCACCCGCGAGGGCATCGGCCAGTTGCGCGACATGCTGATCGCCGCCGGCGGCGTCGAAGGCACCCGCCTGCCCGGCCTGAGCGAGGAGCGCCGGCCGGTGATTCCCGGCGGCCTGCTGGTGCTGGAGGCGGCGTTCGAGGCGCTCGGCGTGGACAGCATGCAGGTGGCGGAAACCGCCATGCGCGAGGGCATCCTGTACGACCTGCTCGGCCGCGCCCAGGACCGCGATCCGCGCGATGCCTCGATTGCCGCCATGGCACAGCGCTATGGCGTCGACACCGCCCAGTCGCAACGGGTCGAGGACACCGCCCTGGCGCTGTTCGACCAGGTCCGCGACGACTGGGAACTGGCCGACGAGGATCGCCTGATGCTGGCCTGGGCGGCGCGCATCCACGAGATCGGCTTGAGCATCGCGCACAGCCAGTACCACCATCACAGCGCCTATGTCGCCGAGCATTCCGACATCGCCGGCTTCTCCAGACAGGAACAGCAGGTACTGGCCGCCCTGCTGCGCTGCCATCGCCGCGCGCTGTCGGCCAGTGCGCTGAAATCGCTGCCGGAACGGCTGGAGCAATCGACCCTGCGCAACGTCCTGCTGCTGCGCCTGGCGGTGCTGCTGCATCGCAACCGGACCACGCAGTCGCTGCCCGAGTTCGAGCTGCGCGTCGGCGCGGGGCGGATCGACCTGGCGCTGCCGGCGAGCTGGCTGGAGAGCCGCTCGCTGACCCGCAACGATCTCGAAGCCGAGCGCGACCACCTCGCCGCCATCGACCTGCGGCTGAACCTGCCGGATCGCTGAAGCGCCGCCGACGCGCTGTCACGCAAGCGTCGCCACGCGGTCACGCGGACTACATCCGCCGCCGCCAGACTTGCGCCAACTGCGAGGCTGAACATGCGCATCGAGATCGTCTCGGAAACCTGGCCACCGGAAGTCAACGGCGTTGCGCTGACCGTGCACGGCCTGTGCCAAGGGCTGCGCGTACTCGGCCACCAGGTCGGCGTGGTCCGCCCGCGACAGGCCGACGAAGCCGCGCCCGATGCCGACACCCTGCTGGCACACAGCGCGCCGTTGCCGCGCTATCCCGGCCTGCGCTTCGGCCTGCCGGCCGGCCGGCAGATACTGGGCCGTTGGCGCGCACGCCGGCCGCAAGCCGTCTACATCGCCACCGAAGGTCCGCTGGGCTGGTCCGCGCTGCGCGCCGCGCGTCGTCTCGGCATCCCGGTCGCCACCGGCTTCCACACCCGCTTCGACGAATACATGGCGCGCTACGGTGCCGGCGCGCTGTCGCCGCTCGCCTTCGCCTGGCTGCGGCGCTTCCACAACCAGGGACAGGCGACCCTGACGCCAACCCGCGAACTGGCCGATTTCCTCACCCGGCGCGGCTTCCGCCAGGTGGCGCAACTGGGCCGCGCCGTCGATACCCGCCTGTTCGACCCGGCCCGACGCAGCGCCACGCTGCGCGCGCAGTGGGGGCTGGACAACGACGAATTGGGGGTGATCCACGTCGGCCGGCTGGCGGCGGAGAAGAACCTCGACCTGCTGTTCCGCGCCTTCGACGCCATCCGCCGGCAACGCCCCGGCGCGCGCCTGATCATCGTCGGCGACGGCCCCGGCCGCGCCGCCCTCGCCGCCGCGCATCCGCACGCCGTGTTCACCGGCATCCAGCGCGATGTCGAACTGGCACGCCATTTCGTCAGCGGTGACCTGTTCCTGTTTCCCAGCCTGTCGGAAACATTCGGCAACGTCACTCTGGAGGCGATGGCCAGCGGCCTAGCCAGCGTCGCCTTCGACTACGGCGCCGCGCGCGAGCATCTGCGCGATGGCGAGCACGGCCACGCGCCGGCACGCAAGGACGAGGCCGCCTTCATCGCCGCCGCGCTGCGACTGGCCAGCGATGACGCCGCCCGCCGCCGCATGGGCGCAGCGGCGCGGCAGGCGGTGAGCGGCCTGCATCCGCTCGACGTCAGCCGCCGCTTCGCCGATCTGCTGTCCTCTCTTTCCATCAAGGAGCATGCCGCATGAACGCTCGCAGCGCGCTGTACCGTCGCGACGCCCAGATCTGCCTGGCCTGCAACCTGTGGGGCCGGCGCGACCGCGTGCGACGCCTGTTCGCTACCGTCAGCCGGCTCGGCGATGGCGTGTTCTGGTACGCCTTGATGGTCCTGGTGGTGCTGTTCGACGGCTGGCAGGGCCTGATCGCCTCCACCCACATGGCCGCCACCGGACTCGCCGCCCTGCTGCTGTATTCGCGCCTGAAGCGCTACACGCGGCGTCCGCGCCCGTTTGCCGAGCACCGCCGCATCCGCGCCCTGGCGCGTCCGCTGGACCAATACAGCTTCCCCTCCGGGCACACCCTGCATGCGGTCGCCTTCACCGGCGTCGCCATCGCCCACTATCCGATGCTGGCCTGGCTGCTGCTGCCCTTCAGCGCCTGCGTGGCGGCCTCGCGGGTGATCCTCGGCCTGCACTATCCCAGCGACGTGCTGGCCGCCAGCGCCATCGGCGGCGCACTGGTCGCGCTGTCGCTGTGGCTGGCCCCGGTCGCCGCGTTCTGAGGCGCGTCCGCACGCTGATTCATTGATCGCCCGCCCCGATTTCCGCCGCCTGCACGCCGCTGCCGACTTGCATCGTCCGGCAAGAGGCTGTCAGCATCCGGGCCGGCCGCTGTCCACGGTGGCTGCATTCCCATCGCAAGCGGCGCACGCACATGACTGACTCGCAAGCCTCCGGCTCCGGCTGGCCCCTGCACTGGAAAATGGGGGTCGGCTTCGGCATCGGCCTCCTCGCCGGCCTGTTGGCCCACGCCGGTGCCGGGCCGGACGCCGCCTGGGTCAAGCTGTTCAGCACCTGGATCACCACTCCGCTGTCCGGGCTGTTCCTCAACCTGATCTTCATGCTGATCGTGCCGCTGCTGTTCTCGGCGCTGGTGCTCGGCATCGCCGACATGGGCGACATCCGCTCGCTCGGCCGGATCGGCTGGCGCACGCTGGGTTATACGGTGGCGCTGTCCGGCGTGGCGGTGCTGCTCGGCCTGGTGCTGGTCAACCTGTTCCAGCCCGGTGCCGGGGTCGATCCGCAACTGGCGCAGCAACTGCTCAGCGAGAACGCCGAGCGCAGCCGGCAGATCGTCTCCAGCATCGACAGCCAGCCCAAGGGCCTGGACATGCTGCTGTCGATCGTGCCGAGCAACGTGGTGTCGGTGGCCTCCAACAACGCCACCATCCTGGCGCTGATGTTCTTCGCGGTGATGTTCGGCATCGGCATCGTGCTCAGCGACAGCGAGAAGGTCGGCACCCTGCATCGCGCCATCGAGGGCCTGTTCGAGGTCTCGATGACCTTGATCCGGCTGGTGATCCGGCTCGCGCCCTACGCCGTGTTCTGCTTCATGTTCAACCTCGCCGCAGTGTTCGGGCTGGACTTGGTGATCCGCCTCGGGGCCTACGTGTTCGTCGTCGTGCTGGCGCTGGCCCTGCACATGTTCGTCAGCTACGCGATCACCGTGCGCCTCGCCGGGCGCTCGCCGCTGCGCTTCTACCGCGAGATCCAGGAGGCCGCATTGATGGCCTTCTCGACCGCCTCCAGCAACGCCACCCTGCCGACCGCGCTGAAGGTCGCCGACCAGATGGGCCTGCCCTCGCGCATTTCGCGCTTCGTGCTGACCGTCGGTGCCACCGCCAACCAGAACGGCACCGCGCTGTTCGAGGGCGTCACGGTGATCTTCCTGGCGCAGTTCTTCGGCGTCGAGCTCAGCCTCGGCCAGCAGGCCATCGTGATGCTGGTCTGCATCCTCGGCGGCATCGGCACCGCCGGCGTGCCCTCCGGCTCGCTGCCGGTGGTGGCGCTGATCTGTGCCATGGTCGGCATCGATCCGGTCGGCATCGGCCTGATCCTCGGCGTCAACCATTTCCTCGACATGTGCCGCACCACGCTGAACGTCTCCGGCGACCTCGCCCTGGCGGTGATCGTCTCCGCCGGCGAACCCGCCGACAGCGACGAAACGCCGACGCTGGAACTGCCCGAACCCGTTGCATGAGCGCCCAACCCTCCACCCAGGCCTCGCTGCGGGAAACCCTCGAGCAGGCGATCGACGCCCTGCCGCCGGACACCCTGAGCATCGAGGCCCTGCTGGACCAGTTCGGTGCCAACGGCCTGCTGCTGCTCAGCGCCCTGCTGACCCTGGTATTCCTGATTCCGGTGTCGATCCCCGGCGTCAGCACGGTGTTCGGTGCCGCCATCCTGATGGTCGGCGTCAGCCGCGTGCTCGGTCGTCCGCTGTGGCTGCCGGCGCGCCTGCGCCAGCGCCAGTTGCCGACCGAGAAGCTGCGCCCGCCGCTGCAATCCGGCCTGACCTGGGTGCGCCGCCTGGAAAGGATCAGCCGCCCCGGCCGTCTGCCGGCGCTGGTCGATGGCCGGGCGATGAACCTGATCAACGATCTTGCCCTGGTGCTGGGCGCGCTGCTGCTGATGATGCCGTTCGGCTTCATTCCGTTCAGCAACACCCTGCCCGGCATCGCCCTGCTCTTCCTCGCCATCGGCCTGATCCAGCGCGACGGCATCGCCGTGCTGCTGGGCCATCTCGGCAACGTCGCCACGATGATCTATTTCGCCATCCTGATCGGCGGCGGCGGCCTGCTGTTCCGGGAAGCGATGCAGTGGTTTTCCCGCGCCGCGTGAGGGCGCGGGCGGCGCGCCCGGTCGCGCCTGCGGATGGTCCCGGAGTCGGCGTCTTTCGATGGCTCAGGGCGAATGGCCGCGGCCGCCGCGATCCGCCACCAGCCGATCCAGCGCCGCCGTCACCGCGTCGACTTCGATCAGATCCATCGCGCCGTCCACCTCGACCTTCTTTCCCCAGGGCAACTCCTCGGCCGGCCTGCCGAGGAATTTCCGCGCCGCGGCGTCGTAGCGGTCGATGACGTAGCGACGTTCGCTGTACGGGCCGCTGCGGGCCGGATTGCTGGCGGCGTGCAGGGCGATCACCGGAGTGCCGGCGGCGTTGGCCATGTGCAGCGGGCCGGAGTCGGGTGACAACACCGCCGAGGCGCGGGTCAGCAGGGCCTGCAACTGCTTGATGGTGTCGCGGCCGATCAGGTCGATGATCGGCACCCTGGCGGCGGCGAGGATGGCGTCGCCCATGCGCCGTTCGAGCTCGCTCGGCCCACCGCAGAGCAGGACGCGCCAGCCGTGGCGACGGACGGCGTGATCGGCGACGGCGGCGTAGCGCTCGGCGCGCCAGTTGCGCAGCGGATGGCTGGAACAGGGGCTGAGCAGCAGGGTCGGCTGCTCGCCGGGCAGCGCCGCTCGAGCGAAGGCGTGCGCGGCGTCGGGAACCGGGATGTCCCAGCGCGGCACGGCGGGAATCTCCAGCCCGAGCGGTTCGAGGAAGCTGAAGAAGGCGTCCAGCACGTGCTGGCCGTGGCGCTCGGCGATGCGCTCGCCGATGAACAGGCCGTGCAGATCCTTCGAGCGGGCGCGGTCGTAGCCGATCCGGCGGTCGGCACCGACCCAGGCGGAAACGAGGTTGGCGCGCATCGCCACCTGCATGTGCAGCAAGGCGTCGAAGCGGCGGCCGGCCAGTTGCCGGCGCAGCGCGGCGTGGCCGCGCCAGCCCTGCTTCTTGTCGAAAACGATGAACTCGACGCCGGGCAAATCGCCGACCAGGCGATGCTCGAACCTGCCGATGATCCAGGTCAAGGCCGTCTGCGGCCATTGCTGCTGCAATGCGCGCAGCACCGGCACGGCGTGGCTGACGTCGCCCAGCGCCGACAGGCGCAGCAGGCACAGGGAACGCGGCGGCGACGGCCGGCCGTTCATCGACCGATCCGCCGGATTGCGACGCGGTCGTCGTCATCGCCCACGCCATCGACGCGAGCGGTCGCCGCCAGCGGGTGAGATTCCTGAAACATGCGGGTTAAACTCCATCCAATCGCGCCGCCGACTCCGGGCGCCCGGGAAACCATCGCGCTTTCACATGCCGCTCGCTGCCGTCCACGAACATCGTCACGCCACCGAGTCGGGTGCGATTCTGTTCGACGCCGCCCGTCTTCCACAAGGCGACCCGACGCTGCTGGACACGGCCCGCTGGCCGGCCATCGGTGCCAGCGGCCGCGCCGCCGTGCATCGCGTCGAGGGCACGTTCGGGCACGGCATCCTGCGCCATTACCGGCGCGGCGGCCTGATCGCCCGCTTCAGCCGCGACCTGTACCTGTGGATCGGCGAGGACGCCACCCGCGCCTTCCGCGAGTTCCGCCTGCTGGCCGAACTGCGCCGGCGCGACCTGCCGGTGCCGGCACCGCTGGCCGCCGGCTACCGACGCCGGGGCGCGTTCTACTGCGCCGACCTGCTCACCGAGGAACTGTCGCAGACGCGCACCCTGGCCGCCGCGCTGCCCGATCTGGCCGCGCAGCCGGCGCTCTGGCAGCAACTCGGCAGCACCCTGGCGCGTTTCCACGCCGCCGGCGTCTGGCATGCCGATCTGAATGCCCACAACCTGCTGCTGGACGCCTCGCAACGCTGGTGGCTGATCGACTTCGATCGCGGCCGCCTGCTGCAACCGGCCTCCTCCTGGGCGCACAGCCGACTGGCCCGGCTGCACCGCTCGCTGCTGAAGGTCGGTGCCGCCGCCCTGCCCGGCTGGAGCGACGGCTGGCACGGCCTGCGCCAGGCGCACGACGCCGCGCTGCAGCGCCACATCAGCCCATGACCTGGTCCCTGCATTTTCTCGGCGTGGGCGCGGCCAACGCCCCGCAGCTCGGCTCTGCCAGCGCGGTGCTGGAACGCGACGGCCAGCCGCTGCTGATGATCGACTGCGGCCCCGAGGCGATCAGCGATGCACTGGCGCGCTACGGCCAGCCGCCGCCGGCGCTGTTCGTCACCCACACCCATTTCGACCACGTCGGCGGCATGGAGCGGCTGTTCGTCGCCGAGTATTTCGACCCGGCGCGGCGCGGGCGCATGCCGATGTTCGTCCCCGCCAGCGTGGTGCCGCTGCTGCAGGCGCGGGTCGCCGACTATCCCGACGTGCTGGCCGAAGGCGGGGCCAACTACTGGGATGCCTTCCGGCTGATCCCGGTGTCGCGCGGCTTCTGGCTGGACGGGCTGTGGTTCGACGTCTTCCCGGTCCGCCACCACGCGCCGGGCAGCGCCTGGGGCGTGGCCCTGCGCGGCAGCTTCGTGTTCACCGGCGACACCCGGCCGATCCCGGAAACGCTGGCGCGGATCGGCGACGGCGATGAGCCGATCGCCCACGACTGCGGCCTGCACGGCAATCCCTCGCACAGCGGCATCGAGGACATCGAGCGCGAATACGACGCCGCCCTGCGCGTGCGGCTCGTGCTCTACCACTACGCCAGCGCAGCCGATGGCGAGGCGATGGCGGCGCGCGGCTACCGCGTCGCCCGGCGCGGGCAGTCGCTGCCTCTGGCCGCGCCCGGCGCACTGCGGACGCCCAGCGCATGACGGTGCCGCTGCTGGCCGCCGAAGGGCTGGGCTTCCTGCGCAACGACGAGCGCATCTTCGGCCCGCTCGACCTGCACGTGCAGCGCGGCGAGGCGTTGCTGGTGGAAGGCGGCAACGGTGCCGGCAAGACCACCTTGCTGCGCGTACTGGCCGGCCTGCTGCCGGCCACCGAGGGACGCATCCTGATTCGTGGCCAGCGCGCCGACCACGACGCCATCGCCCGCAACGCCCTGCTGCTCGGCCACCTGCTCGGCCACAAGGGCGAGCTGACCGCGCTGGAAAACCTGCGCTTCGCGATGGGCCTGTTCGGCCGCCGCGACGGTGCCGACCCGGAGGCGGCGCTGGCCGACGTCGGCCTCGCCGGCCACGAGGAGCAACCGGCGCGGATGCTGTCCGCCGGCCAGCGCAAGCGCCTGGCGCTGGCCCGGCTGAGCCTGTTGCCGGCACCGCTGTGGCTGCTCGACGAGCCGTTCGCCAACCTCGATCTGGAGGGCATCGCACTGGTCAACCGACTGATCGACCGCCATCTGGCCGGCGACGGTGCCGCGCTGATCACCAGCCACGGTGCCTACGCCACCGGTGCCTACCGGACGCGCAGCCTGCGCCTGGGTACCGCCGTGCCGGATCTCGCGCATGGCTGAGCCGCGCGCCCTCGACGCCCTGGTCGCGGTGATCGGCCGCGACCTGCGCCTGGTCTGGCGACGGCGCGGCGACGCCCTGCAGCCGGCGCTGTTCGCCCTATTGGTGGTCAGCCTGTTCCCGCTGGCGCTGGGGCCACAGCAGACCGTGCTGGCGCGGATCGCGCCGGGCACGCTGTGGGTCGCCCTGCTGCTGGCCAGCCTGCTGTCGCTGGACGCCCTGTTCCGTGCCGACCTCGAGGACGGCAGCCTCGAACAGTTCATGCTCGCCCCGCAGCCGTTGGCGCTGCTGGTGTTCGGCAAGGTGCTGGTGCACTGGCTGACCAGCTCGCTGCCGCTGCTGCTGGCGGCCCCGCTGCTGGCCGAACTGCTGTATCTGCCGCGCGATCTGCTCGCCCCGCTGCTGTGGACCCTGCTGCTCGGCACGCCGCTGCTGAGCCTGATCGGTGCCGTGGTGGTGGCGCTCACGGTCGGCATGCGGCGCTCTGGTATGCTGCTGGCCCTGCTGGCCCTGCCGCTGTACGTCCCGGTGCTGATCCTCGGTGCCGGCACGGTAATGGTCGCCGCGGACGGGCTGCCTTACGGCGGTTCGCTGCTGCTGCTGGGGGCCGGCCTGGCAATGCTGCTGGTGCTGGCACCGCTTGCGGCCGCCAGCGCATTGCGCATCGCGCTGACCTAGAAGGCCACGATTTCCGCCACGATGACCGCCGACCTTCGCATCCTCTTTCCCTGCCCGCCCGTCGCGGCCACGGCCCGTCCATGAACCCGCTGCTGTTGTGGTTCCACAAGCTGGGCTCGCCGCCGACCTTCCATCGCTTCGCGCAGCGCTGGGCGATCTGGTTCTACCTCGCCGCATTGCTGCTGATGGCCATCGGCGTCTATCAGGCGCTGTGGGTGGTACCGCCCGATTACCAGCAGAGCGACAGCTACCGCATCCTCTACATACACGTCCCTAGCGCCTGGCTGAGCCTGTTCATCTACGTGGCGATGGCGGTCAACGCCTTCATCGCCCTGGTCTGGCGGATCAAGCTGTCGGAACTGCTGGCGATGTGCTGCGCGCCGATCGGTGCCGCCTTCACCGTGGTCACCCTGGCCACCGGCGCGCTGTGGGGCAAGCCGATGTGGGGCACCTGGTGGACCTGGGACGCCCGGCTCACCTCGGAACTGGTACTGCTGTTCCTGTACCTGGGCGTGATCGGCCTGTACGCCGCCATCGAGGACCGCCGCGCCGCCGCCCGCGCCGCCTGTTTTCTCGCCCTGATCGGCCTGATCAACATCCCGATCGTGCATTTCTCGGTGGAATGGTGGAACACCCTGCACCAGGGCAGCACCATCCGCCTGATCGGCAAATCGACCATGGACCCGGCCATGCTGCCGCCGCTGATCCTGATGACGCTGGGAACCAAGTTCTGGTTCGCCGGGTCGCTGCTGGCCCGGACCCGGGCGGCGTTGCTGGAACAGGAAAGCGGCAAGGACTGGGTCCGCCGCCTCGTGGAGACCAAATGAACATGGCCGAGTTTCTTTCCATGGACGGCTACGGCGTCTATGTCTGGCCCAGCTACGCGCTGTTCGTGCTGGCGCTGGCCTGGGATGCGCTGAGCCCGGTGCTGCGCCGTCGCCGCGTGCTGCACGACCTGCGCACGCGCCTGCGCCGCGAAGCGGCAAGGAGGCCGGCATGACGCCCGTGCGCAAGCGCCGCCTGATCATCGCCTGCCTGGTGCTGGCCGCCGCCGGCATCGCCGGCACCCTGATGACCTTCGCCCTGCAGGAAAACCTCACCTATCTGTACAGCCCCAGCGACGTGCTGGAAGGCAAGTCGCCCGCCGATGGCCGCTTCCGCCTCGGCGGCGTGGTCCGCGAGGGCAGCCTGGCGCGCACCTCGGGCACGCTGGACGTGCATTTCGACGTGACCGACCTGGTCGCCGACTACCCGGTGCTCTACACCGGCATCCTGCCCGACCTGTTCCGCGAGGGGCAGAGCGTGATCGCCCGTGGTCGCGTACACGATGGCGTGTTCGTCGCCGAGGAAGTGCTGGCCAAGCACGACGAGACCTACATGCCGCCGGAAGTGGCGGAAAAAATCTCCGAATCGCATGTGCGCGCCGCGCAAATCCGCGCCGAACAGGCCGCCGCCGGGACCAGCGACGGCAGCGCGGCGCAGGACAGCGCACCCGACAGCGACCAGGGGAGTGCGCAGTGATCCCCGAACTTGGCCAGTTCGCCCTCGTCCTCGCCCTCCTGCTGGCCCTGGTGCAGGGCATCCTGCCGCTGGTCGGCGCGGCTTCCGGCCGACCGGCCTGGATGGCGCTGGCACGGCCCGCCGCCTGGGGTCAGTTCGTCTTCCTGCTGATTTCCTTCCTGATGCTGGCGGCGGCCTTCGTCAACCAGGATTTCTCCGTCGTCTACGTGGCGCAGAATTCCAACTCGCTGCTGCCGGTGCATTACCGCATCTCGGCGGTGTGGGGCGCGCACGAAGGCTCGCTGCTGCTGTGGATCCTGATCCTCGGCGTCTGGTCGGTGGCGGTGGCGACCTTCAGCCGTTCGCTGCCGCAGGTGATGGCGGCGCGCGTGCTCGGCGTGATGGGCCTAGTCAGCGTCGGCTTCCTGCTGTTTTCCCTGCTCACCTCCAATCCGTTCCTGCGCCATCTGCCGGCGCTCAGCGAGGGCCGCGACCTCAACCCGCTGTTGCAGGACTTCGGCCTGATCGTGCATCCGCCGATGCTCTACGTCGGCTATGTCGGCTTCGTCGTCGCCTTCGCCTTCGCCGTGGCGGCGATGATGGGGCGCGAGATGGACGCGCGCTGGGTGCGCTGGTCGCGGCCGTGGACCAATGTCGCCTGGGCCTTCCTGACGCTGGGCATCGGGCTGGGCAGTTGGTGGGCCTATTACGAGCTGGGCTGGGGCGGCTGGTGGTTCTGGGATCCGGTCGAGAACGCCAGCTTCATGCCCTGGCTGGTCGGCACGGCGCTGATCCATTCGCAGGCCGTCACCGAAAAGCGCGACAGCTTCCGCGGCTGGACCCTGCTGCTGGCCATCGCCGCCTTCTCGCTGTCCCTGCTCGGTGCCTTCCTGGTCCGCTCCGGCGTGCTGACCTCGGTCCACGCCTTCGCCTCCGACCCCGAGCGCGGCCTGTTCATCCTGATCTTCCTCGGCGTCATCGTCGGCGGTTCGCTGGCGCTGTACGCCTGGCGCGCGCCGACCGCGCACACCGGCAAGCCGTCGGCCCCGCTGTCGCGGGAAACCTTCCTGCTGATCAACAACCTGCTGTTCAGCGCCGCCGCCGCGATGGTGCTGATCGGTACCCTCTACCCGCTGCTGGTCGATGCCCTGGGCCTGGGCAAGATTTCGGTCGGCCCGCCCTACTTCGGCCTGTTGTTCGTGGCCCTGATGGTGCCGGTCGTGGTGCTGGTTCCGTTCGGCCCGTTCGCCCGCTGGCAGCGCGAGCAGTGGAGCCGCTTCCGGCCGCTGATCAAGGCGGCGGCTAGCACCGTGGTAGTCGCCCTGATCGCCCTGTGGGCGTTCCGCGACGACTTCAACCTGAAGGCGTTCGCCGGCCTGGTCGGCTTCGCCTGGGTGCTGGCCGGCGTCATCGCCTTCGTCGTCTTCCGCTGGCGCAACGCGGCACCGGGCAAGCGTTTCACCGGCGAGGTCGCCGGCATGACGCTGGCCCACGCCGGCATCGCCGTTTTCGTGCTCGGCGTGTTCATGACCGAGGGCACCAGCATCGAGCGCGATGTCGCCGTCGGCCCCGGCGACACCACGCGCATGCTTCAGTACGACTTCCGCTTCGACGGCGTGGAGCGCATCGCCGGCCCCAACTACGTCGCCGACCGCGGCACCATCAGCATTTTCCGCGACGGCAAGCAGATCGCCGTCCTGCAGCCGGAAAAGCGCGGCTATGCCTCCGGCGGCCAGATCATGACCGAAGCCGCCATCGACCCGGCGCTGAGCCGTGACCTGTACGTCGCCCTCGGTGAGCCGCTGGGCCGGCCGGAAGCCGGTGGCGCTGAGCGCTGGTCGCTGCGCCTGTACGTGAAACCGTGGATCCGCTGCATCTGGCTGGGCGCGCTGATGATGATGGCCGGCGGTTTCATCGCCGCCGGCGACCGTCGCTTCCGCCGCGCCAGTGCCGCCGACCTGCGCGCCCGCACCGCCGCCGCCGCGCCAACCGCCGGGACGAGTGCCTGATGCTGCAACGCCTGCTGCCGCTGCTGGCCTTCGTCGCCCTGGCGCTGCTGCTGTTCGCCGGCGTGCGGATGAGTGCCACGCGCGATCCCAACGTACTGCCATCGGCCCTGATCGACCGCCCGGCACCGGAGTTCTCCCTGCCGCGCCTGCACCAGCCGGACCAGTTCGTCAGCCGCACCGACCTGCTCGGCGCGCCGTACCTTCTCAACGTCTGGGGAAGCTGGTGCCCGGCCTGCCGCATCGAGCATCCCTTCATCGAACAGATCGCCCGCGAGGGCAAAGTCCGCGTGATCGGCTTCAACTACAAGGACGAGCCCGCCGACGCGCTGCGCTGGCTGCAACGCTTCGGCGATCCCTACGCCGACATCATCGTCGACTACGACGGCCGCAGCGCCATCCAGTGGGGCGTCTACGGCGCACCGGAAACCTTCCTCGTCGACGCCGAGGGCATCATCCGCCACAAGCACGTCGGGCCGATGACGCCGGATGTCTACGCCAACGAAATCCTGCCCCGGATCGGAGCGAGCCGATGAGCCTGCGCATCCTGCTGACCGCCCTGCTGCTGTGCCTGGCCGGTGCCGTGGCGGCCATCGACCCGCTGCCCTTCGCCGACGAGACCGAGGAAACCCGTTTCCGCGAGCTGACCGCCGAACTGCGCTGCGTGATGTGCCAGAACCAGTCGCTGGCCGACTCCAACGCCGGCATCGCCGGCGATCTGCGGCGGGAAATCTTCGACCTGATGCGCGAGGGCATGAGCGATGCGCAGATCAAGACCTACCTGACCGAGCGCTACGGCGAATTCGTGCTGTACCGGCCACGGCTGAACGCCTCGACCTTCCTGCTCTGGTTCGGCCCGGCCCTGGTGCTGGTCGCCGGTGCCGGCGTGCTGTTCATCACCCTGCGCCGTCGCGCCGCCCGCCTCGCCGGCAGCGACGCCGGACGCGGCAACGATACCGATACTGCGGAGGACTGGTGATCGCCCTTTTCTGGATTCTCGCCATCGCGATGACGGCGCTGGCACTGGCCTTCGTGCTGCCGCCGCTGCTGCGGCCGGCTGCTCCCGCCACCCCAGCCGATGCCGTCGGCAGCGAAGATCGCGCACGCAGGAAGCAGGCGCTCGACGCCGCGCGCAAGGCCGGCGTGCTGGACGAGTCCGAATACCGCCGCAAGCTGGCCGCGCTGGACGGCGATGGCGCTGCCCGCCCCGGCCGTGCCTTGCCCATCGCCCTGGCCGTCGCCCTGCCGGCGCTGGCGCTGATCGGCTATCTGACACTGGGCGAGCCCGACGGCCTCGACGGGGAACTGAGCGCCCGCGCCGATGGCCCGCGACTGAGCATCCCCGGCAGCGAAGTCGCGTCCGACGCCACCGGCGATCCGGCCAACGCGCCGACCATGGACCAGGCCATCGCCGGCCTCGCCCAGCGCATGCGCGAAACGCCGGACGATCTCGATGGCTGGATGCTGCTCGGCCGTGCCTACAAGTCCACCGAAAACTTCTCCGCCGCCCGCGAAGCGCTGGCCAATGCCCTGCGCCTGGCCCCGGAGGAGCCCGAGGTGATGATCGAGTTCGCCGAAGCCACCGCGCTGGCCAGCGACACGCGCCGCATCGGCGGCGAATCGCTGCTGTTGCTCCAGCGCGCGCTGACCCTGGACCCGGAGAACCAGCGCGGCCTGTGGCTGCTCGGCATCTCCTCGATGCAGGCCGGCATGCCGGCGGAAGCGGTGGCGACCTGGGAACGGCTGTTGCCGCAGCTCAGCGGCGAGGCGCAGACCTCGCTGCAACGGCAGATCGACATGGCACGCGCCGACGCCGGCCTGCCGCCGAGCCCGCAGGCGCAAGCGCCGGCGGCCGTCGCGGCGGACAGCGGCAGCGACGCCAGCGCGGACGCGCCGGCCCGACTGACCGTGGAAGTGGACATCGCCCCGGCCCTGCGCGAGCAGATCGGTGCCGGCGACGTGTTGTTCGTCTACGCCCGCGCGCCGGAAGGCCCGCGCATGCCGCTGGCGATCCATCGCCTGCCCGCCAGCAGCCTGCCCGCCCGCGTGGTGCTGGACGACTCCACCAGCATGATGCCGGAGCTGAAGCTGTCCAACATGCCGCAGGTGGTGGTCGGCGCGCGCATCTCGCGCAGCGGCCTGGCGACACCGCAGGCCGGCGATCTGGAAGGCCAGTCGTCGGTGGTCTCCAACCGCCATCGGGAAACCCTGCGCGTGCTCATCGACCGGCGCGTCGAGCCGTGAGCGAGCACGTCCCGCCCGGCACCCGCTGGCATCGTCTGCATTCGCCGTTCGCGATGAAGCGCGGCGGCGAGTTGATCAACGCCCATCTCGCCTACGAAACCTGGGGCTGGCTGGACGAGCGCGCCAGCAACGCCATCCTGATCCTCACCGGCCTGTCGCCCAGCGCCCACGCCGCCAGCCACCCGGACGATCCCTCGCCCGGCTGGTGGGAGGCCATGCTCGGCCCCGGCAAGCCGATCGACACCAACCGCTGGTTCGTCATCTGCGTCAACTCGCTGGGCAGTTGCAAGGGCTCCACCGGGCCGGCCTCGATCAACCCGGCCAGCGGCACGCCGTACCGGTTGGATTTCCCGCCGCTGTCGGTGGAGGACATCGCCCGCGCCGCCCATGATCTGGTCCGCAGCCTCGGCATCGAGAAACTGGCCGGCCTGATCGGCTGCTCGATGGGCGGCATGACCTCGCTCGCCTACCTGGCCGAGCATCCGGGCAGCGTCGAGCGCCACATCAACGTTTCCGGTGCCGCCCGCGCGCTGCCGTTTTCCATCGCCGTCCGCTCCCTGCAACGCGAAGCCATCCGCCTCGACCCGGCCTGGAACGACGGCCACTACAGCGAGGACAACTATCCCGAGGCCGGCATGCGCATCGCCCGCAAGCTCGGCGTCGTCACCTATCGCTCGTCGCTGGAGTGGGACGGCCGCTTCGGCCGCGTGCGCCTGGACAGCGAACAGCGCCCGGACGATCCGTTCGGCTTCGAGTTCCAGGTCGAGTCCTACCTGGAAGGCCACGCGCTGCGCTTCGTCCGCCAGTTCGATCCCAATTGCTACCTCTACCTGAGCCGCTCGATGGACTGGTTCGACCTCGGCGACCGCCACGGCGGCGACGTCGACGCCGCGCTCGCCGCCCTGCGCCCGCAGCGCGCCCTCGTGCTGGGCGCGGAAACCGACATCCTGTTTCCGCTGCAGCAACAGGAACAGATCGCCGATGGCCTGCGTCGCGGCGGCAGCGATGCCCGTTTCACCCCGCTGCCCTGTCCACAGGGCCATGACGCCTTCCTCGTCGCCATCGACGCCTTCGGCCCGCCGATCAGCGAGTTCCTGGCCGCCTGAAATCCCGTGCTCGGCGCTTGTGTCCGCCCCGGGCAGCCAGTATCCTTGGCGGCTGCCTTGACCGGCAGTTCCAGCGGAGAGGTGTCCGAGTGGTTGAAGGAGCACGCCTGGAAAGTGTGTAAGCGTCTAAACCGCGCTTCGGGGGTTCGAATCCCCCTCTCTCCGCCAAAAATCAAATTGAATCAGTGATTTGGATAGAACAACTCACTGGTCCAGAATCCCATCACAAGCGCTGGGATGACGTTTCAATGGCGGCCCCGTCGGCCCCTCGCGACGATAGACCGAAAACCCCGCCAGGGCCGGAAGGCAGCAACGGTATTGGTCGACTCGGGTGCCGAGGCAAGCTGGCGGGGCTGC
>JBAYTD010000054.1:0-17765 GCA_041675805.1 Lysobacteraceae bacterium | reverse complement strand
TAATGCAGGCCGTGGGCCATCACGTGGACGGTGGCATCGGCCCAGGGCACCAGCTTGCCGTTGAACCAGATGTACGGGGAGGTTTTCATGGAGGCTCCGGGGTGGCGTGATCGCGGAAAGGGTGGCGGGTTCAGGCAGCGTTGGCCAGCGCCTGGCTGCGGCGGGCGACGCGGTTGACGACTTCGATCAGGGCCAGCGCGCTGGCTTCGAGGATATCGGTGCTGGCCGCGCGACCGCGATATTCGTGGCCGTCGACGACGACATCGACGCGCGCCTCGCCCTGGGCATCCTGGCCGCCGGACAGCGAGCGCACCTGATAGTCGCGCAGGCCGTGGTGGAAGCCGGTGGCGAATTCGATGGCGGAAAACAGCGCATGCACCGGGCCATCGCCGATGGCGGCCTGCTTCACCACCCGGCCGTCCTCGTGGCGCAGTTCGACCACCGCTTCGGGGATCGCGCCGTGGCCGATGCGGCCGGCAAGCTGGATCGAAACCAGCCGCCAAGGGCCGGCGTCCCCGCCGTGGATGCCCAGCGCGATGGCTTCCAGATCGGCGTCGAACACTTCCTTCTTGCGGTCGGCCAGTTCCTTGAAGGCGATGAAGGCGCGGTTGAGCGCGGCTTCGTCCATCTCGTGGCCCAGCGTCTTCAGCCGGTCGGCCAGCGCGGCGCGGCCGCTGTGCTTGCCCAGCACCAGCGAGGAGCGCGATACGCCGACATCCTCCGGGGCCATGATCTCGTAGGTTTCGCGGTGCCGCAGCATGCCGTGCTGGTGGATGCCGGACTCGTGGGCGAAGGCGTTTTCGCCGACGATGGCCTTGTTGCGGGCGACCACGCTGCCGGTGACGGCGACCAGGAGGCGCGAGGTCGGATACAGGCGCTGGGTGCGGATGTTGGTGGTCACGCCGTAGTGCGGGGCGCGCGTGCGCAGCGCCATCACGATCTCCTCCAGCGCGGCGTTGCCGGCGCGCTCGCCGATGCCGTTGATGGTGCATTCCACCTGGCGCGCGCCGTTCTCGATGGCGGCCAGCGAATTGGCCGTGGCCAGGCCGAGGTCGTCGTGGCAATGGCAGGACAGCACCGCCTGGTCGATGCCCTTGACGTTCTGCTTGAGGAAGGCGAACAGGGCACCGTAGCCGGACGGAATGGCGTAGCCGACGGTATCCGGCACGTTGAGGGTGCGCGCGCCGGCTTCCAGCACGGCGCTGAACACCTGCGCCAGGAAGGCCGGGTCGGAGCGCGAGGCGTCCTCGGCGGAGAACTCCACGTCGGCGCAGTGCCGGCGCGCCAGTTCGACTGCCGCGATGGCGGTTTCCAGCGCCTCGCTGCGGCTCATCCGCAGCTTGTGCGCGAGATGGATGTCGCTGGTGGCGAGGAAGACGTGGATGCGCGGCTTCTCGGCCCCTTCCAGCGCGACGGCGGCGCGTTCGATGTCGTGCCGCTGGCAGCGCGCCAGCGCCGCCACGCCGCTGCCGCGCACGCTGCGGGCGATGGCCTGCACGGCGGCGAAATCGTCCGGGCTGGCGGCGGCGAAGCCGGCTTCGATGACGTCGACGCCGAGTTCGGCCAGGGCGCTGGCCATCTGCAACTTCTGCGCCGTGTCCATCGAGCAGCCGGGCGACTGCTCGCCATCGCGCAGGGTGGTGTCGAAGATGCGGACCGTGTCGGCGGCGTGACTGCTCATGCCACACCTGCCTGAACCACGGATACGCGCTCGGGCAGGCCGAGGAAGCTGAAGCTGCGCCGGTTGCAGGGCGGCGTGCCGAGCGCTGCCGGCTGACGCGCCGGCGGCGGCAGGGCGAAGGCCGGGCGGGCGATGTCCAGGCTGGCGCAGCGGACGTCGGCCAGGCGACGGATCTGGCGCAACAGCACGTCGGCCGGACGGCCGCCGTCGGCCAGCGTCAGGCGCACCTGCCAGCCCTGCGCACAGGGATCGCAGGACACCGAGGCGAGCTGGAAGCCACGGCGTTCGATCAGGCCCAGCGCGCGCAGCAGCGCACCTTCGGCGTTGGCGATCATCAGGTTCAGTTCCAGCATGTCGGCGGTCCTCGTGGTGGGATGGGAGCTCAGGAAGCGGTCGATGCCGCCGGCTGGCGGTCGATCATCTGGTGGTTAGGGGTGTTCGGCGGCACCAGCGGCCAGACATTGGTGCGCGGGTCGATGCGCACGTGCAGCAGGCAGGGACCGTCGGCGGCCAGCAGGCGCGTCAGGGCGGCGTCGACTTCGTCGCGGCGCTCGATGCCGAATGCCTCGATGCCGAAGGCGCGCGCCAGTTCGGCGAAATCCGGGTTGTCGGAGAGGTCGATCTCCGAATAGCGCTCGGCGAAGAACAGTTCCTGCCATTGCCGCACCATGCCCAGCGCGTTGTTGTCGAGCAGGACGATCTTCACCGGCGTCCGGTAGCGGCGCAGGGTCGCCAGTTCCTGGATGTTCATCATGATCGAGCCGTCGCCGCTGACGCAGACCACCGGCGCGCCCGGCGCGCCGATGGCGACGCCCATCGCCGCCGGCAGGCCGAAGCCCATCGTGCCGAGGCCGCCCGAGGTCAGGTGCTGGTTGATGTGGCGGTGGATGCAGTGCTGCGCCACCCACATCTGATGCTGGCCGACATCGCAGGCGATGACCGTGTCGGCCGGGGCCAGCTCGCTGAGCCGGCGCAGCAGGGCCGGCGCGTAGATCAGTTCGCCGGGCGCGTCGTGGCGCGGCTGCGAGTCGGCGCGACGCTGTGCGCACAGCGCCTGCCAGGGGCCGATGTCGGGCCGGCAGTCCAGTTGCGGCAGCAGTGCGCCCAACTCGCCGACCAGATGCACCTGGGCGTAGCGCAGCTTGGAGATTTCCGCCGCGTCGGCGTCGAGGTGGATCACCTTGGCCTGTGGCGCGAACTCGGCCAGCTTGCCGGTGGCGCGGTCGTCGAAGCGGGCACCGACGACGATCAGCAGGTCGGATTCCTGCACCGCCAGGTTGGCGGCGACGCTGCCGTGCATGCCGAGCATGCCGAGGAAATTCGGATCGTCGCTTGGCAGGCCGCCGAGGCCCTTCAGCGTGCTGACCACCGGGATGCCGGTAGCGCGGACCAGGCTGCGCAGGGCGTCTTCCGCCCGCGCCAGGCCGACGCCGTAGCCGGTATAGAACACCGGCCGCCGACTGGACTGGATCAGCGTCCGCGCGCGCTGCACGGCGGCGCGGTCGAGCGGCAGGGTCGGTTCGGCCGGTTCCGCCGGCAGCGGCTGCCAGTCGACCTTGGCCACGGCGACATCCTTGGGCAGGTCGATCAGCACCGGGCCGGGCCGGCCCTCGCGGGCGATGCGGAACGCCTCGCGCACGGTGCGCGCGATGTCGGCGGCGTCGCGGATCACGTAACTGTGTTTCACGATCGGCAAGGTGATGCCGAAGATGTCGACTTCCTGGAAGGCGTCGGTGCCCATCAGGGAGGTCGCCACCTGGCCGGTGATGGCGACCATCGGCACCGAGTCCATGAAGGCGTCGGCGATGCCGGTGACCAGGTTGGTGGCACCGGGGCCGCTGGTCGCAAGGCACACTCCGACCTCGCCGCTGTAGCGCGCGTAGCCGTTGGCGGCCAGCGCTGCGGCCTGTTCGTGACGGACCAGGATGTGGCGGATCGGCGAGTCCACCAGGGCGTCATAGACCGGCATGATCGCCCCGCCGGGATAGCCGAAGATGGTCCGTACGCCCTCGGCCTCCAGCGCGCGAAGCAGGACATCGGCACCACGCAGGGCGATGGCGGGGGAGGCGACGGGTTGGGGTTGGGCGCTCATGGGGAAAGTCCTGGTCGGTGGGTGGGAGTGGGGGAGCGGTTCCGGTTGCCAATTCCAATAACGCTGGAGGATCCGGCTGGTCCGGTCTCTGGAACTGGCCCCTGGAACCGCTTTTGCCTTCCCTACGCTGCGGCCGCCACCGGCTTCTTGGCCGCGCCGGCCTCCTGCAGCCAGGGCATGCGCGCGCGCAGCTTCTTGCCGACGGTTTCGATCGGGTGTTCGAGATCCTTTTGCTTCAGCGCGTCGTAGCGGGCGCGGCCGGCCTTGTGCTCGGCCACCCACTCGCGGGCGAAGGTGCCGTCCTGGATCTCGCGCAGCACGGCGCGCATCTGCTCGCGGGCGTGCGCGTCGACCACGCGCGGGCCACGGGTCAGGTCGCCGAACTGCGCGGTTTCGGAGATGAATTCGTGCATCCGCGCGAAGCCGCCTTCCCACAGCAGGTCGACGATCAGCTTCAGTTCGTGCAGCACCTCGAAGTAGGCCACTTCCGGCTGGTAGCCGGCTTCGACCAGGGTTTCGAAACCGACCGCGACCAATTCGGTCGCGCCGCCGCACAGCACCGCCTGCTCACCGAACAGGTCGGTCTCGGTTTCCTCGGCGAAATTGGTTTCCATCACCCCGCCACGGGTGCCGCCGATACCGTGCGCGTAGGCCAGCGCCAGTTCCTTCGCCTTGCCGCTGGCGTCCTGATGCACCGCCATCAGCGCGGGCACGCCGCGACCTTCCTCGTACTGCCGGCGCACCAGCGCACCGGGGCCCTTTGGCGCGACCAGGATCACGTCGAGATCCTGACGCGGGGTGATCTGCCCGTAATGCACGTTGAAGCCATGCGCAAACAGCAGGGCGGCACCGGGCCGCGCCAGCGGGGCGATGTGGCGCTGGTACAGATCCGGCTGCTGCATGTCGGGCGTCAGCAGGGCGATCAGATCGGCCCTGGGAATGGCGTTTTCCGGCGTGTCCACGGCCAGGCCATCGGCGTGTGCCTGGTCGAAGCTCTTGCCCGGCCGCGCCGCCACCAGCACGGTGAAGCCGCTGTCATGCAGGTTGCGGGCATGCGCCCGACCCTGGCTGCCGTAGCCGTAGATGACAATGGTGCGGCCGCGCAGCGCGTGCGGGTTGGCGTCGTTGATTCCGTAGTACTGCATGGTGGAACTCCGTCTGAGGGTGAGGGATGGATCAGAAACGCGGGGCGGGAAAGGCGGTGCAGGCACCGGTCGAGGCGGAGCCGACCTGGGCGGCGAACTTGGCCAGCGCGCCGACCCGCGGCGGTGGATTGGCCGGTCGCCATTGGCTGTCGCGCTGGTCGAGGTCGGCGTCGGTGGACAGCGTCCGCGCATCGACATTGATGACGATGCGGTCGCCGCTGCGCAGACGGGCGATGGGCCCACCGAGCGCCGCTTCCGGGCAGATGTGGCCGACCATGAAACCGTAGGTCGCGCCGGAAAAACGGCCATCGGTGATCAGGGCGACATCGCCGCCCAAGCCCTGTCCGACCAGGGCCGCGGTGACCGCCAGCATTTCGCGCATGCCGGGACCGCCGACCGGGCCTTCGCCGCGGATCACCACCACGTCGCCCTTGCCGATCTCGCGCCGCTGCACGGCGGCGAAGCAGGCTTCCTCGCTGTCGAACACCCGCGCCGTGCCCTCGAAGCGCAGCGCGTCGTGGCCGGCCAGCTTCACCACGCAGCCTTCCGGCGCCAGGTTGCCGTACAGCACGCCATAGCCGCCGCGCGCCTTGACCGGCTCGTCGAGGGCGCGGATCACGCGCTGGCCGGGATGCTCGGCAGCCTCGGCGAATTCCTCGAACAGCGAGCGGCCGCTGACCGTCGGCTGGTCGACGATCAGACCGGCCTGTTGCAGCCGTTGACCGAGCAGCCGCGAACCGCCGGCCAGGTGCATGTCCGGGGCCATGAAGCGGCCGCCGGGCTTGAGATCGGCGATCACCGGCGTGCGCCGGCTGATGGCGTCGAACTCGTCCAGCGAAAACTCGAAACCGGCCTCGCGGGCGATTGCCAGCAGGTGCAGCACGGCATTGGTGGAGCCGGCGGTGGCAGTGGCGGCGACGGCGGCGTTGCGGATCGATTGCGGGGTGACGAAGGAACGCGCCGAGACGTTGCGGCGCAGCAAATCCATCACCGTCTCGCCGCAGGCGCGGGCAGCGGCCAGCTTGGCCGGGTCGGGTGCCGGAATGTCGTTCAGACCGACCGGGGCGAGGCCGAGGAAGGTGGTCGCCAGCGCCATCGTGTTGGCGGTGAATTGGCCGCCGCAGGCCCCGGCACCGGGGCAGGCGGCCGATTCCACCGCCTTGAGCTCGGCATCGTCGATGCGCCCGGCGGCGTGCGCGCCGACCGCCTCGAACACGTCCTGGATGGTGATCGCACGGTCCTTGTGGCAGCCGGGCAGGATGCTGCCGCCGTACAGCATCAACCCGGGCAGATCGAGCCGCGCCAGCGCCATCGCGGCGGCGGGAATGGTCTTGTCGCAGCCGCACAGCACCACCAGCCCGTCCAGGCAATGGCCGCGCACCGCCAGTTCGATGGAATCGGCGATCAACTCGCGCGAGGCCAGCGAGGCACGCATGCCCGGGCTGCCCATGGCGATGCCGTCGGTGACGGCGATGGTGTTGAACTCGATTGGTGTGCCGCCCGCCGCGATCACACCGGCGCGGACGTGCTGGGCCAGTTCGCGCAGATTGAGGTTGCAGGGCGACACGTCGGACCAACTGTGCACCACCGCGATCAGCGGCCTGGCGATGGCCGCGTCATCCAGCCCGGTGGCGCGCAACATGGCGCGCGCGGCGGCGTGGTCGGGTCCGGTCTTGATGGCGTCGCTGTGCATGAAGGGGTGGTTCCGTGGCGGTTGCGGGAGGTTTTGCCGGCCCCAGAAACGAGGAAACCCCGCACTGGTTGCCCGGTGCGGGGTTTCGGATTCCTTTGGGGTTTTGCTTTCGTCAGGCCCTAGGTCGCCGCTCCGCACCGATGTCGGCTAATAAGTACGAGGACGAGGGAAAGGACGCGCGCCGCCACGGACGGGTCGATGAAGGTGTTGGCAGTGGCGGCGGCGAAGCTCATGGGGTCGATGCTGCGCTGCAATAGATCGGGTTGTCAAGGGGGTGTTCAGGTTTTTCTTCGTTGTTGGGTGTGGGGCGGCGGACCGGGCTGGGTTGTCTTGTTGTGGTGGGGCTTCGTTCGCGTCGGGGATGTAGGGGGCTTCTTTGCGGCCGTTGGTGGGGCGGGGTCGGCTTCTTTCGCCTGACTGTTGTGCTGTCGCCGGGTTTCGCCCGCCTCGGCGGCGGCCGAGTCGCTTTTCTTTGTTTCGCCAAAGAAAAGTGACCAAAAGAAAGGCGACCCGGGCATCGCGCCGTTGCCGCTGCGCGGCCACGGTTCCCTGCGCTACTCGCCGACTTCGGGCCGGCGCGGACTCGGCCATCCATGGCCTCGAACATTCGCGCCTTTCCCCGAAGCCGGCTGCGTTGCTCGGCGCGATGACGGGCGGTGGGAGCGAAGAGCCACAGCCGAAGCCCGTGTAGGTCGGCTCAAACCGCGAAGCGGTGGAGCCGACAGAGGCTTGAAATCACTTCGCACCCGTTCGTGCTGAGAGGCTTGAAATTACCCCCCCCGTTCGCGCTGAGGTATCGAAGCGCATGCCTGGACACTTCAATACACCGCAGACGTACTCGCTCAGAGCTGATCGAAGGATCAGAAGGCTCGGGCGGGCGCTTCGATACCTCAGCGCGAACGGGTGAGGGAGATTCAACGGTGCTTCAAAAGCCCGGTGACTTACCCCCTGCCGCCTGCCGGCTTTTGCTTTGGCTCTTGACGTTCAACCCCCTGCACCGCGCCGAGTAGCGCAGGCAAGCGGCGGGGAAAGGCGCGAATGTTCGAGCGCATGGATGCGCGAGTCCGCGCCGGCCGCCGGTTGCCGAGCAACGCAGGGAACTGGCGCTGCGAAGCAGCGACAGCGCGATGCCGGGGTGCCCTCTCTTTGGTTACTTTCTCTGGGCAAGCAGAGAAAGTCACTCGGCCGCCGCCGAGGCGGACGAAACCCGGCGACAACGCAAGTCAGGCGAAAGAAGCCGACCCCGTCCCCACCAACGGCCGCAAAGAAGCCCTCCCGCACCCTTGCCCACCCATCCATCACGCTAAACTTGACCCTTCGCCCGCCGTCCGGACTTCGAAGTGAGCCAACTACCTTCCTCCCTGACCTACCGCGACGCCGGTGTGGACATCGATGCCGGCAATGCGTTGGTCGAGCGCATCAAGCCGCTGGTCAAGCGCACCTTCCGGCCCGAGGTGATGGGCGGGCTGGGCGGGTTCGGGGCGTTGTTCGATCTGTCCGGCAAGTATCGCGAGCCGGTGCTGGTGTCCGGGACCGATGGCGTCGGCACCAAGCTGAAGCTGGCGCAGCAACTGGGTCGGCATGACAGCATCGGCATCGACCTGGTCGCGATGTGCGTCAACGACGTGCTGGTGCAGGGCGCGGAGCCGCTGTTCTTCCTCGACTATTTCGCCACCGGCAAGCTGGACATCGACACTGCCGCTGCGGTGGTCGGCGGCATCGCCGACGGCTGCGCCGAGGCCGGTTGCGCGCTGATCGGCGGCGAGACGGCCGAGATGCCGGACATGTATGCGCCGGGCGAGTACGACCTGGCCGGTTTTTGCGTCGCTGCGGTGGAGAAGTCCGAACTGCGCGACGGCTCCGGCGTGCGCGCCGGCGATCTGCTGATCGGCATCGCCTCCAGCGGTCCGCATTCCAACGGCTATTCGCTGATCCGCCGCATCTACGACCGCGCCGGTCAACCGGCCGATCTCGACCTCGGCGGGGTGCGCCTGATCGATGCGCTGATGGCACCGACGCGGCTGTACGTGAAGCCGGTCCTGTCCTTGCTGCGCGGCGTGCAGGGCGCGGCCATCCACGCCATGGCGCACATCACCGGCGGCGGACTCAGCGAGAACATCATCCGGGTGATTCCCGACGGCCTGGCGCTGGACATCGACGCCGGTGCGCTGGCGCTGCCGGCGGTGTTCGACTGGCTGCAGCGCGAGGGCAATGTCGCCCGCGAGGAGATGTGGCGCACCTTCAACTGCGGCATCGGTTTCGTGCTGGTGCTGCCGCCCGCCGCCGCTGCCGCACTGGAAGGGGAACTGGACGCGCTGGGTCTGGCGCATCGGCGCATCGGCGAAGTGGTCGCGCAACGGGGCGACCAGCGCGTGCGCATTGGCTGAGGCCGACGTGGTGCAGGCATTTGCGGCAAGCGACCGGCGTCCGCTGCGGGTGGCGGTGCTGGGCTCCGGGCGTGGCAGCAATTTCGCCGCGCTGCTGGCGGCGCGGCAGGCCGGCCGCCTCGCCATCGATCTGGTCGGCGTGTTCTCCGACCGGCCCGCCGCGCTGATCCTGCGGCGTGCCGGCGAGGCCGGCATCCCGGCGCTGGCCGTGCCGCCGCGCCAGTACGCCTCGCGCGCCGTGCACGAGGACGCGCTGTTCGCCGCCGTCGACGATGTTCAGCCCGACCTCATCGTCTGTGCCGGATACATGCGCATCATCGGAGCCCGCGCCCTGGAGGGTCGTTCGCCGCGCATGATCAACATCCATCCCTCGCTGCTGCCGCGCCATCGCGGCCTCGACACGCATCAGGCGGCGCTCGACGCCGGCGACGCCGAGCACGGTGCCAGCGTGCATTTCGTCACTGCCGAACTCGACGGCGGCCCGCTGATCGCCCAGGCCCGCGTGCCGGTGCTGCCCGGCGACGATGCCGAGCGGCTGTCGGCGCGCGTGCTCGCTCGCGAGCATCCGTTGCTGTGCGCCTGCGTCGACCTGTTCGCGCAGCGCCGAGTTGTGCTGTCCGGTGCGGCGGTGCTGATCGACGGCCAGCGCATCGAGCGGCCCTGGCAACTGGCCGACGATGACCGCCTGATCGAGCGCGCAGCGTGATGCGCGCATCGGTCCTGCTGGCCGTCCTGCTCGTCCTGCTGGCACCGACGGTCGCCGTCTCGGCCGCCGATCTGGCCGCTTTCTCGGCGCGCTACGAGGTCTATCTGGATGGCAAGCCGCGCGGAGACAGCCGGATGATGCTGCGCGAGGAAAGCCCCGGCCGCTGGCTGCTCAGCGTCGATGCCCAGGGCAGCGGCAGCCTGGCCCGGCTGTCCGGTTACTCGCTGCATCAGGAAACCCGTTTCGACCTGGTCGACGGTCGTCCGCGTCTGTTGAGCGGCCTGACCCGGCGCGAAAACCGTCTCGGCCGGCGCGAGGTCAGCACGATATTCGACTGGCGCAGCGGCGAGGCAAGCTGGTCCGGCCAGGTCGAGGTCAGGGAGCGCGGCCCGTTGCCGTTGTCCGCCGATGCGGTCAACGCGCCGCTGCTGAACCTGCTGCTGGCGCTGGACGGTCGCGACGCCCGGCCCGGCGAGGTGCTCAGCTATCGCCTGCTGGATCGCGGCGAGGCTGACCGCGTCGATTACGTGCGCGGGGCGCTGGAGCCGGTGCAGGTTCCCGCCGGCCGCTACCTGGCCGCGCCACTGAGCGGCGAGCGCCCGAGCCGGCAGCGCCGCACCACTGCCTGGTACGCGGCGGAGCTGCCGCCGCTGCCGGTGCGCATGGTGCAGACCGAGCCGGGCAAGCCGAACTACGAGCTGCGCCTGGCCGCCATCGAGACTTCCTGACGCCGCGCCGATGCACGGCCGGCGCTGGCCGATGCTGCACCGCAAGGTATACTCGCGCGGATGAGTGAACTGTTCCGGGACGTCGACGGCCGCTGTGTCAGTCCGCGCGGCAGTGTGGTGTGCATCGGCGCATTCGACGGCCTCCATCCGGGGCATCGGACGCTGATCGGCCACACGCTTGCGCGCGCCCGCGAACTGGACCTCGACGCCGCCGTGCTGGCCTTCGAGCCGATCCCGCGCGAGTTCTTCCTCGGCCAGCGCGCGCCGGCGCGGATCGCCTCCTGGCGCGACCGCTTCGAGCGCCTGCGCGCGATGGGCGTCGATGTGGTCGGCATGCTGCGCTTCAATGCCGCGCTGGCGGCGATGGAGGCCGAAACCTTCATCGAACGCCTGCTGGTGCAGCGGCTGAACGCGCGCGAGGTGTGGACCGGTGCCGATTTCCGCTTCGGCAAGGGTCGCCGCGGCGATGTCGAGTTGCTGAAGGAACAGGGCGCGATCCACGGCTTCGCCGCCTGCGTCATCGACGATCATCTCGACGGCAGCCGGCGCGTCTCCAGTTCCGCCATCCGCGAGGCGCTGGCGGCCGGCGACCTGGCCACCGCCGAACGCCTGCTCGGCCGTCAGTATTCCATCGCCAACACGGTGGTGCGCGGTCGCCAGCTCGGTCGCCAGCTCGGCTATCCGACCGCCAACCTGCGCCTCGCCGGCCGGCGTCCGGCGCTGGGCGGCATCTTCGCGGTGTGGGTACACGGCGTCGCCGCGCATCCCTGGCCCGGCGTCGCCAGCCTTGGCACCCGGCCCACCATCGAGGGCGTCGAGCCGCTGCTGGAGGCGCACCTGTTCGATTTCGACGGCGACCTGTACGGTCGTCGCATCGAGGTGGAGTTCGTCGCCAAGCTGCGCGACGAGGAACGCTTCAACGATCTGCCCGCCCTGGTGGCGCAGATGGACCGCGACGCCGCCGAGGCCCGCGCCATCCTGTCCGCGCCCGCCGCCCAATCCCGGAAATCCGCGTGAGCCACGATTACAAAGCCACCATCCATCTGCCCGCCACCGATTTCCCGATGCGCGGCGACCTGCCCCGGCGCGAGCCGGAAATCCTCGCCCGCTGGTACGCGGAAGATCTGTACGGGCAGATCCGGGCGGCATCCAGGGGCCGGCCGCGCTACGTGCTGCACGACGGCCCGCCGTATGCCAACGGCGTCATCCACCTTGGCCATGCGGTCAACAAAATCCTCAAGGACATCATCGTCAAGTCGCGCACCCTGGCCGGCTTCGATGCGCCCTACGTGCCCGGCTGGGACTGCCACGGGCTGCCGATCGAGCACGCGGTGGAGAAAAAGCACGGCAAGGTCGGCAGCAAGCTTGACGCCGCTGCATTCCGCGCCAAGTGCCGCGAGTACGCTGCCGAGCAGATCGACCTGCAACGCGCCGATTTCAAACGACTCGGCGTGCTTGGCGACTGGGACAACCCGTACCGGACGATGGATTTCCAGGTCGAGGCCGACATCGTGCGCTCGCTGGCGAAGATCATCGCCCGTGGCCACGTCACCCGCGGCTTCAAGCCGGTGCACTGGTGTTTCGACTGCGGCTCGGCGCTGGCCGAGGCGGAAATCGAATACGCCGACAAGACCTCGCCGCAGGTCGATGTCGCCTATCCGGCCAGGGATTCCGCCGGGTTGGCCGCCGCCTTCGGCGCGACGCTGCCGGAAGGGGTCGAAATCGCCGTGCCGATCTGGACCACCACGCCGTGGACGCTGCCGGCCAGCCTCGCGGTGTCGCTCGGCCCCGACCTCGACTATGTGCTGGTTGAAGGCCCGACGGGCGATGGCCGCCGTCTGCTGCTGGTGCTGGCCGAGGCGCTTGCCGCGAAGGCGCTGGCGCGCTACGGCGTGAACGAAGTGAAGCTGCACGGCCGCGCCAAGGGCCGGGCGCTGGACAACCTGATCCTGCGCCATCCGTTCTACGACCGCGACATCCCGATCCTGCTCGGCGACCACGTCTCCGACGAGGATGGCACCGGCGCCGTACATACCGCGCCCGGCCACGGCCAGGAAGACTACGCCGTCTGCCAGCAATACGGCCTGGTCGAGCGCCATCCGGCCAATGTGCTCAATCCGATGGGCGGCAATGGCGTGTTCCTGCCCGGCACGCCGCTGGTCGAGGGCCAGTTCATCTGGAAGGCCAACGACTTCATCGTCGACCTGCTGCGCGAGCGCGGCGTCCTGCTCGCCAGCGGCAAACTGGAACACAGCTATCCGCACTGCTGGCGACACAAGTCGCCGGTTGCCTTCCGCGCCACGCCGCAGTGGTTCATTTCGATGGACCAGCAGAACCTGCGCGCCGACGCGCTGAAGGCCATCGCCGAGATCGGCGCGGCCGGCGGTTGGTTCCCGGACTGGGGCGAGGCGCGCATCCGTTCGATGATCGAAGGCCGGCCGGACTGGTGCATCAGCCGCCAGCGCACCTGGGGCGTGCCGATCGCCCTGTTCGTGCATCGGGTCAGCGGCGAGCCGCATCCGCGCTCGGTCGAACTGATGGAACAGGTCGCGCAGCGCATGGAGAAGACCGGCATCGACGCCTGGTATGCGCTGGATGCAGCCGAACTGCTGGGCGCGGAGGCCGCCGATTACGAGAAGGTCAGCGACATCCTCGATGTCTGGTTCGACTCCGGCGTCACCCACGAAGCCGTGCTGGCGGCGCGCGGGCTGGGCAAGCCGGCCAGCATGTACCTGGAAGGCTCCGACCAGCATCGCGGCTGGTTCCAGAGTTCCCTGCTCACGGCGGTGGCGATGGACGGCGCAGCGCCCTACCGGCAGGTGCTCACCCACGGCTTCACCGTGGACGAGAAGGGCTACAAGATGTCCAAGTCGCTGGGCAACGTGGTCTCCCCGCAGGAGGTGATGAAAACCCTCGGCGCGGACATCCTGCGCCTGTGGATCGCCTCCACCGACTACTGCTACGAGATGTCGCTGTCGCAGGAGATCCTCAAGCGCAATGCCGACGGTTACCGGCGCATCCGCAACACCTGTCGCTTCCTGCTCGGCAATCTGCACGGTTTCGACCCGGCCCGCCACGCCGTGCCGCTTGAGGAAATGGTCTTCCTCGACCGCTGGGCGGTGGCCCAGGCGCACGCCGTGCAGCAGCGCATCGAGGCCGCCTACGAGCGCTACGACTTTGCCGACGTGGTACAGCGTCTGGGCAACTATTGCAGCGTCGACCTCGGCGCGCTGTACCTGGACGTGACCAAGGACCGCCTCTACACCATGCAGGAGGACGCCGCCGGCCGCCGCTCGGCGCAGACCGCGATGTTCCACATCGCCGAGGCGCTGGCGCGCTGGATCGCGCCGATCCTCGGCTTCACCGCCGACGAAATCTGGCGTCACCTGCCAGGCGAGCGCCCGGCCAATGTGCTGCTCGCCACCTGGTACGCGGGCCTGGCCCCGCTGCCGGCCGGCAACGCGGCGGACGCTGCCCTGATGAACGACCTGCTCGCCCTGCGCGAGGCGGTGTCCGCCGTGCTGGAGCCAATGCGCGCTGGCGGCGGGCTGGGTGCCTCGCTGGAGGCGGAAGTGACGCTGTATCTGCCCGAGGCGCTGCTCGACCGCCTGGCACCGTGGGCCGAGGAACTGCGCTTCCTGTTCATCACTTCCGCGCTGCGCCTGCTGCCGGCCGCGCAACGCCCGGACGATGCCGTGGCCGCCGAAGGCGTTGCCGGCGTCTTCATCAGCGCCAACGCCAGCGGACACGGCAAGTGTGTGCGTTGCTGGCATTACCGCGAGGATGTCGGCCAGCACGCGCAGCATCCCGAGCTGTGCGGGCGCTGCGTCGACAACGTCGACGGTGCCGGCGAAACCCGGCACTGGTTCTGATGAACGACGCGCCCGTCATCACCGCGCGCCACAGCGCCCTGCCGTGGCTGGCGCTGTCCGCCGTGGTCATCGCGCTGGACCTGTGGAGCAAGCATCTGGCGCTGAGCCATCTGCCGCCGGGGCGGCCGGTCGTCTTCATCGAGGGCTTCTGGAACTGGACCCTGGTGTTCAACACCGGCGCGGCGTTCAGTTTCCTCAGCGACGCCGGCGGCTGGCAGCGCTGGCTGTTCGGCGCGCTGGCGGTCGGCATCAGCGCCCTGCTGACCTTCTGGCTGACGCGCACCCGGCGCGGCGACTGGCGTCAGGCGCTGCCCTACGCCCTGATCATCGGCGGCGCGCTGGGCAACCTGGTCGACCGCGTGCGCTATGGTCACGTGGTCGATTTCGTCGACTGGCACTGGCGCGACTGGCACTGGCCGGCGTTCAACATCGCCGATTCCGCCATCGTCGGCGGGGCCATCGGGCTGATCGCCTTCGGCCTGCTGCTGCCGACCCGCAAACCGACGCCGCACTGAACTGACAGGAGATCGGCCATGGACATCGTGCTCGCCAACCCGCGCGGCTTCTGCGCCGGCGTCGACCGCGCCATCGAGATCGTCAACCGCGCCCTGTCGCTGTTCGGCGCGCCGATCTACGTCCGCCACGAGGTCGTCCACAACCGTTTCGTGGTCGACGACCTGCGCAGCCGCGGCGCGGTGTTCGTCGAAGAACTGGACGAAGTGCCCGACGACGCCACCGTCATCTTCAGCGCCCACGGCGTCTCCCAGGCGGTGCGCGGCGAAGCCGACCGTCGCCGCCTGCGCGTGTTCGACGCCACCTGCCCGCTGGTCACCAAGGTCCACATGGAGGTCGCGCGCCACTGCCGCGCCGGCCGCGACGTGGTGCTGATCGGCCACGCCGGCCATCCCGAGGTCGAAGGCACCATGGGTCAATGGCTGCGCGAGGGCGCGCAGGGCGAAATCCACCTCGTCGAGAGCGTCGAGGATGTCTGGCGGCTGAGCGTGCGGCAGCCGGAAAACTTCGCCTACACCACGCAGACCACCTTGTCCGTGGACGACACCCGCGCCGTGATCGAGGCCCTGCGCGAACGCTTCCCGGCCATCCAGGGCCCGCGCCACGACGACATCTGCTACGCCACCCAGAACCGCCAGGACGCCGTGCGCGAACTGGCCAGCGGCTGCGATCTGGTGCTGGTGGTCGGCTCGGTCAACAGCTCCAACTCCAACCGCCTGCGCGAACTGGCCGAAAAGCAGGGTGCCCGCGCCTACCTGATCGACGGTGCCGACGACATCGACCCGGCATGGCTGACCGGCAAGACCCGCATCGGCGTCACCGCCGGTGCCTCCGCCCCGGAAGTGCTGGTACGTGGCACCATCGAACGCCTGAAAGCCCTCGGCGGCGGCATCGTGCGGGAACTGCACGGCGAACCCGAAGACATGACCTTCGCCCTGCCCAAGGCCCTGCGCGTGCCGGTGGTGGTCACAACGAACTGAAGGCGCGGAAGCCCGGGACGTTCTCGCTTCCGTTTCAGGTCGCACGAACCGTGCATTTCCGTGACGACTTCCTTGTTGCCATCCCATGTCTGGTCACGGCAACGCTACTGGCGGCATCAGCCCCAGCTTGCGGGCGCGTCGAGCTAACCCGCGATCATCGAAAGTCGCCATATCGGCGCACTCGGCATAGCTGGCGTGGTGCAGGGCGTCGGCGAAATCCAGGCCGGAAGCGTGCACGGCCACCGCCCGCTGCACGCTGGCGCGATCCTCGACGTGGATCGCCGGCTGCGCCATGAGGTGGGCGAACACCTGCGCCACTTCCGTGCGCGCGAAACCGTAGTAGCCGCGCAGCACCCATTCCAGTTCCAGCAGGACCGTCCTGCTCACCGCCAGCGGTCGACCCGACTCGATCAGCCGACGTGCCGCTTCGCGCTGTGCTGCGCCCTTCGCATCGGCGTCGTCGTCGACGTAGTAGCGCGCCAGCACATTGGTATCCAGCCCGGTACAACCCTTCATGGCGAGTCCAGCAGCGTGGCGGGATCGAAGTCCGCCGGCACACTCTTGCGCCGGCTGCGCAACAGGCTGAAGCCGCTGTCTGCGGTTGGCGCGGCGGGTGCCACCACTTCGAGCCGGGCGGCGTTGTCGACGATGCGAAAGCGCACCCGACTGCCGGCATGGATACCCAGCTTCTGCCGGATATGGCGCGGAATGGTGACTTGCCCCTTGCTGGTGACGGTGAAGTCTTCCATCGCATACTCCAAAAGTAATACGAAGTAAGGATTCTACACCGCATCCCGGATCGCATTCATGCCCCGTCGGCAAGGCGGCAACGCGCTCCGAAACCGCGCTTCGCATTGACCGCCGCCGATGCTGCGCCTACACTCCCGCCCCCTGCCGAATGCCGAAGTAGCTCAGTCGGTAGAGCAACTGATTCGTAATCAGTAGGTCGGAGGTTCGATTCCTCTCTTCGGCACCAGCCAGGTCATGCAAGGCCGCCTCGACAGGGCGGCCTTTTCGTTGGTTGTCCCGATCTGGGTGGACGGTGCCGGGGGCTGCTTCGTGGCTGTGGCGCTTCGGCGAAGAATCGCGGTCGATGGCTTCTTTGCCCGCGCGCATGGAGGCCCAGACGGCGTCGATGCTTTCGCGCTGGCAGGGCGGAGGGAAAGAGCTGGAGTCATGCTTGCTCGTTCCTTGTCGGAAGCGTTCGACGATCCGACTTTATGGGGCACAATAAGTGCCATGGAAATCAGCTAAGACACGGCCAAGGACGAAAGCAATCGCGCCAAGCATGGCGCGCGCTGTCTGCCGCCGTGGGTTTCGAGTGGGAGACCGCTCTGACGTGGCTGGACACTCGCAAGGAATACGGTGAAGAGCGCGAGTGCGGCATCGGTTACATCGACCTGACGCTCTACTTCGTGGCCTTCGTCGACCGGGATGAAACCCGCCGCATCATCAGCCTGCGCAAGGCAACCCGCCAAAAGGTGAAACGCTATGCCGAAACTTAAAGCCGGAACCATCATTCCCACCGTGGCCGAGGACAAGGCCATCCGCGCCGCAGCGTTGGCCGATGCCGATGCCAAGCCGCTGACTGCCACGCAATGGAAGGCCGCCAAGCCGACGGTGCGGATGGGCCGCCCGCCGAAGGCCGCGCCGAAAGAGGCCGTCAAGCTGCGCCTCGATCCCGACCTGCTGGCCGTGCTGCGCGCCACCGGCCCCGGCTGGCAGACGCGGGTGAACACGATCCTGCGGGAGCGGTTTGCGTTGTGAGCCGTGCCCTGCGCCGCCACCGCGCTTGTCGGCATTCCTTGCTTTCGAACTGACGGGTACGCGAGCGGCCGTTTCGTTTGACTTCGCCGTCGCTGCGGGCGGATGCTTGCGCGCCGGCGACGGGCCGTCCGTCATGGGGTTGTGTGTTGGAAACATCGTGGAAGGGGTGACGTGACGCTGGACATCTTCCTGGTGCTGCTG